>CAIKNP010000001.1 GCA_903828785.1 uncultured Actinomycetes bacterium
AATCCAGGATTAGCTGCTGCGCCAGCAACACCCACGTATGGAGCACAATTCAAAATTGCAGCAAGACCCACCACCATTGCTGCTCTTTGAATTTTTCGAGTACAAAACATTGTCCATCCTGTCCACGCAGTTGACATTGCCTCTAGTCCTACCACATTGAGAGACAAGCCCTGTCCAGTTGAATCCGCCGTGGGCGCTGAGGGACTCGAACCCCCGACCTGCTGAGTGTAAATCAGCTGCTCTAACCAACTGAGCTAAGCGCCCGCACCCCTGTAAGTCTACGCGTTGTCACAAATCCCCAGAAGCTCACCCGACCTAATGGTCGTGTTGGCGCTTGCCGGTCCGAAGCGGCATCGGCAAGCAAAATAACTGTAACTGCGGTTATACGCAATCCAGGCTGCTCGTTGTCTCTCTCACGGCGGCACCTCAAATGCGTGATCCATGCTTCGTCGCTGGAAATCGCGCGGGGAAGCTCCCAACCCCTCCACGTACTGCATCCCACCACTACGCATTCACCGCAAGGCGTTTAAATCCAGCCAAGCAATTTCGCAATCAGCACTTATCCGTGCACTCCACCAACTTTCACATGGACGAAAGTCGAATTGGGAGGCTACGAGGTGCCTTTGACCACTGCCGTCACTTCGAGCTCGAAAAAATAAAGCGACTACGACGACCAAGTGCCTTTTCTCACTAAAAACGATCACATTCGCTCGGTCGACCAAGGGACGCTGGGGCGAAACTCGCACCCATCCACCCCTGTGCACTGGTTGGTACGTGAGCTCGCTCGGGAACGTCAAGCTCGGCCAGCTAGGAATTCTGTAGATGACTACCCATCAATGCCAGACTTTTACAGAGGGCCCGCGGCGATCATAAAGTCGAGCAGCGCCCGATTAGCTGCGAAAACGGGGCGGCGAGTTACCATCTCGTCGGTCACGAGTTCTTCGCCGCCGTAGTCCGCCGCCACCGCTCCCGATTCACGGGCAACGACGAGGCCGCCCAAATAATCCCAAGGGTTGAGGGTGGAACCCTGCGCTACTCCGAAGACGTCGAGGGATCCGTCAGCGACGAGACAGATTTCGAGACTGGCCGCCCCGAGAGCTCGGTACTGGGCCCAACCCAGGTGTCGAGGAGGCAGTCCCGAAAAAGCCATAATCGCCTCGCCCGGGTCAGTACGGGCACTCGACTTGATCGCCACGCCATTACGGGTGGCCCCCGCGCCGCGCTCGGCCTCGTAAACCGTTCCCGTCGCCTGGTTCTTCACCAGCCCGGCTACGAGCTCACCGGCTTTAAGTACCGCGAGGGAGGTCGAGAAGAAGGGTATACCGTGATCACAGTTGGTCGAGCCATCAATGGGGTCGACCACGACGGTGTACTCCCCCGAGCCCGTAACGCCG
This sequence comes from uncultured Actinomycetes bacterium, assembly GCA_903828785.1. Taxonomy (GTDB): domain Bacteria; phylum Actinomycetota; class Acidimicrobiia; order Acidimicrobiales; family RAAP-2; genus RAAP-2. The sequence continues at coordinate 1,395 of CAIKNP010000001.1, forward strand.
GACTCCTCAGAAACCACCCGGAAGCCGGCGGCGCCCAACATTCGCAGCGCAACGTCGTCGGCAGCGAGGTCCAGGTGGTATTGGGTGGCACGTTGCCCCGAATAGCCCCTGCCTCGGTGGGCGACGACGGCCTCGCCGATTTCGTCGGCACAAGTGCGCAAGGAGTCAAAAAGTGCAAAGGTCACGCTGCCACGGTAGTTGCCGACGCACTATCCTGATGGGCAATGGCCGCTATTGACGTTGCTGGGTTTGTTGCGGATCTTAAGGACCACGCAGTGACCCACGGATTCCACGTGCACGATGAGCGTCACTTCGTCGAAACCTACTCGTTACGTCAAGCGTGGGAGGTTGATCTGCACCCCGAGGACGGTTGTGGTGGTCCCGTAGATTTGCATATCGAACTTGACGTCGACCCTCGCACACTGCTCGCCTTCGAGGATGCTGTGATGGGCCTTCCCGATGACGTTGACCCACCCGACGAGTTTCACTTCCCTCTCGTGCTCACCTGGAGCCTCCCACCTATGGCGCAGGGTCCCGATCTCTTGCGTCTGGCCATTGACTTGGCCCCGGTGGGTGGCGTAGAGATGCCGCTCGAAGTTACCGCGGCCGACTCCTTTGCTTCCCCCACCGAGCAGAGTGAACGGCGCATCTCCATCGTCGCTCGTCGGGCAATTTCTTTGAGTCAGGTTGCCAAGGGCGAAGATCCCCTCTGTGACGTCTTTGAGCGGGGCCGCGGCATAAGTGACTTTCTGTTGCAAGCCGCCGACTCGTGGCTCGTCTAGTTACGGGCGGTCTGCTCGCGGCGCTCGCTGTCAGCGGCCTGCTACTCAGTGGTTGCGGCGTTGGCGCCGGGGTCGCCAACGCTCGGCAGGCCTGCACCTTCGTGCATCACGCGCTCGCACTAGAACGAGCCAGCAGCCGGTCGCTGACTATCGCCCAGAGCAGGGCCCTGGCCGCGCAAGCCCTCGCGGAACTCTTGCACGCCGAACCCTTTGCCGCGGCGGCGACTTCTGCGGACGGCAGCTGGAATCCCTTGCAAACGACGCTGCAAGAAGCGAATCGAGTGCCCCTACGCTTTGAAGCGCCCGCCCTCCTTCGACTTTGTCAGGTAGCCGACTCGAGCAGTCCCTATCTCTAGGAATTCGCAGGAAAACGTTGTGCCAACCATTCGAGGGAGTTTGACGACAGCATGGCTTCTTCCCACCCAGCGAGCAAATTCTGCAAGTGTTCGTGGCTTGCGACCTGCGCAACAATCACGACCGTGTCCTCATCAACATCGCTCGGTAGGGGCCAGTAATCACCAAAGGGGTCGGTGCCGAACTCAGCCTCTGGTTCGGCCATAAGGTACAGCTCACCCGTAGCCTCGACCCAGGACAGTTCGTAGAGCACGCCGGCGGCGTCACTCCACTCATCACCAATTTCGAACTCCGCTGACTCCCGCCGAGCTTCATTTTCGTCGTAGAAAGTTTCAATGTCCATGGACTCAGCCTACGTCGCTCGCAGGAGGCGCGAGCCGTGAGCGGGGCAATATTGTTGCGAAAAATGTTGCGGCCGAGGTTATAAATCGGGGACCACGTCCTGCTGTGGTGGTCCCATGACCTACTCCAATGATGTACTCCACCAACTCCGCTGCGACTGGGACTACCGAAGTCGCAGTACTGATTCGCGCCGCGCCCGCGATCGACTCAACGAAAGACATCCTCACCTCGACCTGACTTCGGTACCCGACATGGCCGCCGTTCTTGCTTTGTTGGAATCGCGGGGCGGACGCAGCGTTATTGACAAGGCCCTCATTCTGCAGGCCCTGCTCATCGAGTCCGGAGACGAGTTTCTCCGCCGTGCTCTCCTTCAGACCCTCCTGCCGGGCATCGTGAGTACCTGTCGGCAGTTGCGTTTTGGCGACGGCATTGTCGACGATCCATCGGAAACCTTGGGCGTGGCCATTGCCCTCTGTGCCGAATTGCTGGTTGACTGGGCGGGCCAATCGCGCCCCTACGCCGGGCCCGATCTTCTTTCCGCCCTCCGTGGCCGACTCCGGCGCTGGCTGCTCAAAGAGAAGGAGGCGCGACTGGCCACCAATGCGCTGGCCGCCTTCGATCCTCTGGGTGAGGAACCCTCACTACTCCTTACCCGCCTCGAACAGCTTCGTGGTGGCCCCCACGACCGGTTGGTTCGCCTCACCTACGCGCGGGTCTTCGAGGGCATCCCCCTGCGCGCCCTGGCCGCGGCGGACCACTCGTCCACCACCGTCTTACAGCGAGAACTCCAGCTCTTCGCCCTCCAGCAACTCTTGTAGGAAATGATGACCACCAAAATTTTCCGTGACAAAACACGTCGGGCTCGCCTAATGTTCTCCCCTGATGGGGACGAACAGCCTACTGAGACGACTGCAACGCTGGCTGGCGTGGTCGAGCCCACTGTTGGTGTTGGTCGTCCTTTTTGGCTTCGTCCCACAGCCCGCGAGCTCCCCTTCGACCTTGACCAGCGGTCCCAACGCGCCATCATCACGACTCGTCGAATTCGCGAGCGTGAAGAGCGCGGCGGTCGCCGGCGTTCTCCGTGGCTTCGTCGGGCCCGGCAATCCCCACGTGGTGCTCCCCCTAGTCGCCGATGAAGTACTCCGTCTCAAAACGGGCCGCGCCGTGAGTTCAACGCTGTGGTGCGCCCACCATCGTCAGCACGTTCAGAGCTGGGTGCGTAGTTCCGGATCCAACTGCGTGCTCATGCTCTCCACCAACGCCCACCAGGACCAACCGTGGACCTTGTCCCCTCGAAGCTGAATCGATTCGTTAGAGGACCGCTTCAAGGGGCGGCCGTACTCCTCTACGTCATTTTTTTGCCAGCGCTCATTGACCAGCGTTGGCGACTATCAAACGTCACCCCCCTATGGCCCCATTGAGCGAGCGCTCTTGATCACCTTGGCCGTGTTTTGGCTGGGAATCATACTGACGCTCGCCCTCACCGTTGTGCAGTTACGCCGGGGTCAACACCTGCGCCGCAGTGGCATCGTGTGGATTGCCGGACTTCTCCTCTCCTGGTTCACCCTGGTGATGCCCGGCGTGGCATCTGCCGCGACACCACCGAGTTCCGCCCCTCAGGTGCAGCAGCATCAACTTGGGGCGCCGGCCCTCGCCCTGCCCTTCTTGCTCGCCGCGAAACGCCAACGAGATCATTCGCTCAAACCCGTTGACGACGAGGTGGTCGATCAGGTGATTGCCGAACGTCAGGCCGTTGATCTCGCTCCCCTGCGGCGCCTCCGCCACTTCTTTGCGGCCGGAACTGCCGGGATCACCATGGTGCCAACCGACTTCGATCAGTGGTCCGACGTGGACGACGAGGATCCGGTCGTCGTCTGTCGGGTGGGGGAACAAAACGGGATGACCGTGCTGGGCTACGCCCGCCCTGGGGCGGCCCTGCCCGTCCCCTCGCAGTGGTCCGCCAACCAACTCGTGGACAAACTCGTTGGCCTGCCCGATAATCGCTTGGTTTTCGCGTCAGACGAAGGCAGCCTCCTGCGGGCGCTGGCCACGCGCCAGCGACGAACCACCGTCGTTTACACCGGAAACCCCGCGGACATTGATGACGAACTGCGCGCGCTCTGCATCTCGCTACGTCCCGACGCCAGCGGCGAACCAACACCACCCGATCCGGTGACCGTTTCCGTGCTGCGCCCGGTCCCCATCGTCGTGGGATTAGCGGAGCCCTTCGCTTCGACCTTGCGGCGCCGGTGTGTGGAGATGGTGGCCTACCTCAGCGTGCACGACGATCCGGTGTCGGGTGAGCGCCTGCGTACACGGGTGCTGGCGCACGCTGAGGTTGACGCATCGAAGGGCACGCTGGCCAACACCGCGACCGCTATTCGTCGCAGTCTGGGCAGTGACGAACACGGCAGTCTCCTGCATCCGGTCACCGCAGCTGGTCTCTACCAACTGCACGGGGTGAAGTGCGACCTCACGAGCTTTCACCGTTACGTGGACCAGGGACGGCGCCAGCAGAGCTCGGCGGCGGCGGCTTCCTACCAGCGGGCCCTCGAGCTCGTGCGAGGTGAGCCCCTGTCGAGTGTGACCAAGGGCTACGACTGGTTCGTCCTCGAAGGTCACCGCGGCCGCATGCAACGTGATGGTGAGTGGGCTGCGCTCGCCCTCTACGACTACGCCCTGTCGGTGGGCAACGTCGATCGTGCCTTTTGGTCCCTCGAACGGGGACTGCTGCTCGACCCCGAGAATGAACTCTTACGCGAAACGCTGGCGGAGGTACCGCGTCTACGCCAGTTTCGCGGCAATGGCGCTGGCCCCGCGAAGCACCACTCCGTCAGCCCCCGCGGCGCTGTAGCGATGAGCGGGACGGTGCTGGGCCTCGGCGATGAGATCGGCCAATAATTGCCCGAAGGGTAGTGGTGGTTCAATGAAGAGGTACTTCGAGAGGGAACCGGGAATGGTGTTTACCTCGTTCACGTAGAGCTCGTCGTCATTACCCAGAAAGTCAATTCGCGCCACACCGCGAATGCCGGCCACGTTTACCAAGGCGCGGGCGGCCGAACGCAATTCTTCACTCTGCGCATCAGCGAGCAGGGCGGGGAGTTCGCGTGGAGCGCTGACCATACCCTCACCACCGACGTACTTGTCGCGATAATTCAAAATCTCCGCCCCCGCACTTCGACGAAGGGGTCGCTCGATGGACGAGAGTTGAACGACGGGGTAGGTACGAACGGCAATTTGTAGGTCGCTGAGATCGGCGCGAAAGGGTTCAACCACGCAGCCCAGGGCGAGGTGGGTGTTTACGCCGAGCCGGGCTTTTGCGGTAGCCAGATCCGCCACGACGTCAATGCCGATGGACGAGCCACCGAAGCGGGGCTTGAGAATGTAGGGACCCGCGAAGGGCAAGCTGGCCGTGTCGGCGGTGAGCAGGGCGCGTGGCAAGGTCGCAAGGCCGGCGTTGGCCACCACCGCTCCGAAGGCCCATTTGTCCATGCCTAAGGCCGCGCTCGCCACGCTGGGTCCAGTGTAGGCGAGACCCGCCAGGTCCAGCGTCGCTTGGATGGTGCCATCCTCACCGGGGCCACCGTGGGTCGCCAGTACCACGGTAGAAACATCCAGACGCCGATCTTTGCCCAAGCGCCCCCCCAAGGAGTAGAAACCCCCCTCATCGCCGAGTCGCAGACGAATCTCTTGGGCACCCCGCGGCAGACCATCAGCGAAGGCGGTGGCCTCGGTCTCGGGGGCGATCAGGAACATCGAGCCGGTTTTGGTCCAGTAGACACCCTGAACAGAAGAATCGCGCAGTGCCAGTTCGCGCAGAGCCAGGAGCCCCGTAAGGATAGAAATGTCGTGCTCGGGGGACGGGCCCCCAAATAGAACCGCTACGGACACCACAACCCTCTCTCGACGAATTCGACCTTCTTAAGGGTAGTGGTCGGGCAAGTCGTTGAGGTACAACACTGCATCGCCCTCACCCAGGTGGGCTCGCACCCACGCCACCGCGTCGTCGCGAGTAGCACAGCGACGAGCCGTCCCCTCACAGCCTTCCAGGAGCGCTCGGGCGTTGGTGCGGTTGACGATGATCAGTTCGGACCCGCCAGCCACAATTTTGCGGGCCAGCGTGGCGTTTTCACGGAACTGTTCGTGGCCGAGTTCAATCATCCCGGGCGTGACGACGACCCGCCTCCCTCGCAGGTCCAGATTCTCCAAGACGGCGAGTGAAGCGTGGGCGCTGGCTGGGTTGGCGTTGAACGTGTCATCGATCACCACCACCCCCGACGCTGCGGTACTTACGGTGGCGCGATTGGCGACGGGCGCAACGTCACGCAGCCGTGCCACGAGGGTGGACGTACTCAGCCCCACTTCGAGCGCGGCGGCAATCGCGCAGGCGAGGTTAGTGGGCTGAACACTGCTGAGCGGCTCGATAGAGGTGACCGTCACCCCATCAATGACAATGTCCCACTGGTCCCCGCGTACGGCCACCACCACGTCGGCCGTCGTCGTCGATCCGGCTGTTCGCACTCGCTTTTCGCCCAGTCGCGCGGGCCATCTCGCGAGGAGCGGATTATCGACGTTCACTATCACCGTGGTGGCGCGTTGGGTGATTTCAAACTTGGCGCGTTCAATCACCTCGACCGAGCCCATGCGCTCAAGGTGCACCGGGCCTATGGCGGTAATCACCGCAATTGCTGGCGGGCACCAGGCGCAGAGCTCGGCAATTTCGCCGAGCCCGTAGGTGCCCATTTCGGCAATGAACACGGGCGTGCCCTCAGCCAGACCTTCGTTGATCGAACGGGAGAGTCCCGCTCGGTTGTTGAAACTCTTCGGCGTCGCGACGACGCCGTCCGGTCGAAGGAGGTCCGCCAAGTGGTTCTTGGTTGACGTTTTACCGTAGGAGCCAGAAATCGCCACCACGAGGGGCTGGACGAGCGCCAAGCGGCGCGCCGCCTGATCCACAAAGGCTTGGGCGCCACGTCGCTCCATTGGAGCCAGCAGGCGCACACTCACGCTCAGCAGTAGGGGCACCATCCAGACCAGGAGGGCGACGGTGTACAGGCCCCCTCCGGCCAAGGTACCAAGCGCGGCCACCAGGAGAAAAAGCAGGACTGCGGTGATAGCCAAGCGACGCACGCGTCGAGTCCAGTGCAGCGGCGATGTTCGGCCACGAACCGACAAACCCACTGGGCAGCAGAATCCGTACAGCAGGGAATCGACAATGACCAGATCCAGCAGTTTGAGTGCGGAGAAGACGAGGAGGAGGAGCAGGGCCACGTGCGTCAAGGTCACCGGTCGGCGAGAATTCGCCGAATCGTGCTTTCGTGGCGCCCCCACACCAAGGCTCGACCAACGCTCGAGGAAGAGTCGCATCGACGCAGCGTGGTAGTGCTCGCGTTGCAGCACTCGTAGCCAACGCAACATCTGGACCGCGAAGGCCGCCATCAGCAGTGTGTCGGCGACGACCTCGAGAGTGATGGAGTGCGTCACGCCAGTAACTCACGAACCGCGTCGACCAGTGCTGCGGGTGCCGTGGTCGGCAAAAGGTGACCGCAGTCGGCCACGCTACGTAGTCGGGTTTCCGAAGGGATGATTTCCTGCGCTCGCGTCGCCACCGCGAGAGGTACGGCCCTATCATCGCTGCCCCAAATCAGCGCCACCGGACATCGCAATTGCGCCAGCTCCTGCTCGTAACTCTCGTTGACGGTGGCGACCAAAATGTCACGAAGCAGTCCCGAAGCGTTTCTATAGTCCAGCGAACCGAAGCGCTGGCGGGCCCCTTCCATGGTGGCTTCACTCACGAGTCCCCTTTGGCGCAACCAGCGAATCGCTCGGTAGCGCCACGGGGAGGCCTTGGCGGACTCGTGGCGCAACAGGGGCACGCCACTAAGTACCAATCCCGCTACTCGCTCGGGGTGCGTGGCGGCCACGCTGACCGCCACCCGGCCGCCAAAGGAGTGTCCGACGATAAGGAGGTCGAACGCGGAAATCTCGTCCAGCACCGGGAGGAGAAGTTCGCCGTAGGCCCGAGCGCCGCCGGCAACCGTTGGTAAGGGTGAAGCGCCAAAACCAGGCAAATCAATGGCCACCGAACTAATGCCGTCCTCCACCAATGACGACGCCACGGCGGTGAAATCGTGACTAGTCCGACCCCAACCGTGAAGAAACACCACGCGAGGTGGGCCCTCACCGAAGCGTTGGCCGAATACTTTTCCGTCTCCAAAGGCTTGCAGCACAGTCATCAGGTTAGTGAAGGCGCGGGCCCTTGGCCCAGCACGTCACAAGAGAGGACTAGCGTCGGAGGGCGTATGAGTGACCAGGCCGCTTTTTCCGACGATCTACTGTTAGGGCTGACCCCCGAACAGCGAGAAGCCGTCACCTCGACGGCCCGCCGACTCCTGGTACGCGCCACGGCGGGTTCCGGTAAGACCCACGTCTTAACCCTGCGTATTCAACGACGAATCGCCCTCGGCGAGGTTGACCCTGATCAAGTGCTGGCGATGACCTTCACCCGTAAAGCTGGTGACGAGTTGCGAAGCCGTCTCTTTCGCGCCGGGATTCGAGATATTCGTGCGGGTACCTTTCACCGCGCAGCGATGACCATCGTCAACGAGTACCGACGAGATCACGACCTACCGGCCCTCAAAATCGAAGCGTCGCGCAAACGACTAGTGGCCAGTCTCCTCGAGCAACTACGGGGCGAAGGGAACGCCATTGACGACTACCTAGCGCCACGCATCGATAACGAAATTGGCTGGGCTCTTTCCCAGGGCTTCGATGGGGCCGCCTACGCCAAGGCCGCAAAGAAGCATCGCCGCGACTGCCCACTTCCCGTGGCCCTCTTCGCCGAATCGCTCGATCGCTACGTCGGCTTGTGCCGAAGCCGCGGCGTGCTCGATTTCGATCTCTTACTCCAAGAAGCCATCCATCTCTTGCGCGACCAGCCCCGCGTGAAGGCGGCCTTTCGCCACCGCACCCGCGCCCTCTTCGTTGACGAGACCCAGGATATGAATCCTCTGCAGTTTTCTCTCCTTCAGCAGATGGCCGGTGATGATCCCGACCTCTTCTGCGTGGGCGACCCCAACCAGTCCATTTATGGATTCAACGGAGCCAATCCCCAATTGCTCAACGAGCTCATCCGTACCTGGCCCGACACCGTTCTGCTCGACCTCACGCGCAACCACCGTTCCACCGCCGCCATCGTGGCGGTGGCCAACACTCTGCTCGAGCCCGGAGCGCGAGGGCTCGTACCCGCCAAGGACGATGGACCCGTTCCCCTCGTTCGCTCCTACGCGACGGACCTCGAGGAAGCCGAGAATGTGGCTCGCTGGTTAACGATTCAGCACCAACCCAGCGCTCCCTGGAAGTCAATGGCCGTACTCGCACGCACCAACGCCCAGCTGGAAGTCATCGCCGAGGTGCTCGAGCGCCAATCCATTCCTTTTGAGCGGCGGGGATTTGAACACGGACCTTCGTCGGATCTATCCCCCGACGACTCAAAAAAGCGCGTCGAACCGCGCGACGAAGTGGACGCCGTGGGCCTCAGCACTATTCATCGTTCGAAGGGTCTGGAGTTTCAACACGTTGTGGTTATTGGCGTCGCTGAAGGGCAACTCCCCAACTACAACGCCACCACGGCCACCGATATCGCCGAAGAGCAACGCCTTCTCTACGTCGCGCTGAGTCGCGCCGAGCAAACCTTGCTCATAACCTGGAGTCGCGCGAACGACGACAAGCGTTTTGGTGACCGGGAGGCGTCGCGCTTCTTGCCCGGCATAGAAGAAGTCATTGCCACCTTGAATGCGCAGCGAGCGCCAGCGCCACCGGCGGTGGCCCGTCGCCGCCTCGCGGCTATTCGCGAACAATTGGAACAGCTCGAAGAGTCTTGAATCACTGCGGCTTCAGCGCAGCGTTACCACCAGCGGCGCGTGGTCGGAAGGTTTCTCGCCCTTGCGGGCTGCTCGATCAACCGCCACCGCCGACACCCGTTGGGCCGTGTCAGCATCGCTGAACAGGTAGTCAATCCGCAGCCCCCAGGCGCGATGGAACGCACCTTTGCGGTAATCCCACCAGGTATAGAGGGGGCCGCTGGGCTGCTGCTGTCGCGCGAGGTCGACGAGGCCGGTATCGATTAAGGCTCGCAGCGCGTCCCGCTCGGGTTCCGAGACGTGGGTCAAGCCATCGAAGACGCTGGGGTCGTAGACGTCTTCGTCGGTGAAGGCGACGTTAAAGTCACCACCCACCAACAGGGGCTGGGTGCGGTCGCGCGTCGCGAGCTCGCTGTGCAGATCTCGTAACCAGCCCAACTTGTACTGGTAGTGGGGGTCGTCGAGGGCTCGACCATTCGGGACATAACAGGAATAGACCCGCAGACCACCGCAGGTGGCTCGAATGCAGCGGGCCTCTTCGTCCGACCCTAGTCCCGTCACCACGTCCTCGAGACCGACGCGCGAAAGGATGGCGACCCCGTTCCACTGCCCTTGTCCGTAGTGGGCTGATTCGTAGCCGAGGGCGCGCAGTTCAGCGAAGGGGAACTTGGTGTCGTTCTGTTTGGTTTCTTGTATGAGCACGACGTCAGTTTGGGTAGCGGTCAACCACTCGCTCACCCGGGGCCACCGGGCCGTCAATGAATTGACGTTCCAGGTGGCAACTTTCATCAGGCGTCAGCGAAGATAAAGAGGATGTCGGCCTCTACCGCCAATTGCGAACCCACGTGAGCGCTGGCGTGTCCCTTGCCCCCTCGCGCCGAGACGCGCGACATGACACAAGAGACAGTCAGGGTTTCGCCGGGTAGGACTTGGCGACGAAATCGAGCCTTCTCCACGCCACCAAAGAGCGGGAGTCGCCCGCGGTAGCGCTCATCGGCCAAAACCGCCACGGCACCCACCTGCGCCATCGACTCGAGCATCAAGACGCCGGGTGTCGTGGGGCGACCGGGGAAGTGACCAGGAAAGAACCACTCATCACCGGTGAGCGTCCACTCTCCCGTGGCCGCGACGCCCGGCTCGATGCTGAGGAGTCGATCGATCAGCAAAAAGGGGGCTCGGTGGGGAATCCAGTCGGCGGGATTCATGGAAAGTTCAGTCATAGGCCTAACTCCGCTATTCGTCGTTCGCTGTCTACGGTCATTAGTGAAAAGCTTCGCACGTCACCCCGCTTTAAGACATCGCGCGCTCGAGCGGGTGCGGGCGTGCCCAGATTAGTCGTGGGGGCGTAGCACTCAATGGCTTCACCATTTTTAAGTGTGACTCGTATGACGGCACCGTGCGAGGTGAAGGCCAGCACTTCACCAAGTACCACGGAACCAATTTTCTGTTGTTTTAGAAAGAGCGTGAATGCCTCAAGCGGATTAACGGGTTGACGCCCCCGCCGAAGCACATCAGTGGAGGAGCTTGCTGGGCTCACCGGCGGCGCTGGAGCAACTTTCTTCACCGTTTTCTTCACGGGCTTCTTCGGGACGACCGGTTCACTAAGAACCTTGGCCGCCTTCTTCAGCGGTTTGGCCGCTTTCGTGGCCTTGGTCACCTTGCTCGCCTTGGCCGGAGTCAGGGTGTCGCCAATGGAGGGAGCGGCGGCTTCCGGAAGGGGAACCGCCACTTTCTTAACGCTGCGCGTCGCGCGCACCGCTTTGAGACCGCGCACGGGCAGTCGCTCGGTGAAGATCCAGCCGACGCCCTTCACCGGTTTGCCGCCGATTAAGCGGCCGACATCGAAGAGCCACGGATACTCCTCATGGAATTCCTGAAACGAATCGTTACTCAACACCACCGCGTTGATCCGTTGGGCGATTTTCAAGATGAAGGCGTCACCTCGCCCTATCGCCCCCGCGGGGGGCGTGACGATTTCACCCGCCGCTTCCGCTTCCTTAAAGCGCAAGCGCTCGCCGGCCGCGACGCGGTGTTCAAAACTCGCGTCCACCACCACAATCACGTCCGCCTTGGGGTACTCCTCAACAAATGACTTCACCGCTTCGTCAAGTTGGGCCAAATTCGGAATGCTGCGCCCCTCGGTCGCCAGGTTTGACCCGTCGACGACAACGCGTAAGGAGGGGGCTTTCACTGGAGCGCTCGGACCAGGAGGTCCGCTTGTTCCGCGGCGTGCACCAGACTTGACCCCGTAGCGGGACTGGCCGACTCGGCGCGAGCGACGTGTCGCAGGGGGAGATCCGCCCACTGCGGTGAGCGCAGCAGGAAGGGCCAGGCCCCCATGTTCTCGGGCTCTTCTTGGAGCCACACCAGCTCCTCCGCGGCGGGATACTTCGCCAACACTTGCCGCAGCGACTCCGCGGGCCAGGGGTAGAGCTGCTCGACGCGAACGACCGCGACTGAACCGAGCCCCAACTCATCGCGGCGCGCAATGGCCTCGAGCGAAACCTTTCCCGAGGCCAGTACCACTCGCCTTACCTCAGCACTCTTCACCGCCTCATCACTCAACACCCGCTGGAAGGAACCCGTGGTGAAGGCCGACAGCGGCGACCGCGTCGCCACCGCTCGCAGCATCGATTTGGGCGTGAACACCACGAGGGGCGTGACGTGCTCTCGACGTACTTGCGAACGAAGGAGGTGAAAATACTGGGCGCCAGTAGTGGGATTGGCGACGCGAATGTTGTTGCGGGCCGCGAGCGAAAGGAATCGCTCTATACGACCACTGGAGTGTTCGGGTCCCTGTCCCTCGTAGCCGTGGGGCAAGAGCATGACCAGCGAAGAGGTTTGTCCCCACTTATCCTCGGCCGCCATCAAGAAATTGTCGATGATGATCTCGGCCCCATTGACGAAATCACCAAATTGTGCTTCCCAAGCGACGAGGTCGTGCTTCGCCTCGACGGCGTAGCCGTACTCAAAACCCAAGACCGCGTACTCACTCAAGAAGGAGTCGCGCACGGTGAAGAAGCCCGGCGAATCCAAATTGGATAAGGGAATGTACTGCTCGCCAGTCGTGTGCGAAATGAGGGCCGCGTGACGGTGCGAGAAGGTGCCTCGTCGCGAGTCCTGTCCCGTTAAGCGCACGTTGGTACCCTCGAGAACGAGCGAGCCAAAGGCCAAGGCCTCGGCGAGCGCCCAATCAACCTCGCCCGCGGCGAGTAACTGGCGGCGCTGCGCAAACTGACGCTCCAGTTTGGGGTGCACCGCAAAGCCCTCCGGCGCGGACATCGTGGCCTCCGCCACGCGCAGCAGTAGCGACTCATCAACCCCCGTATCGAGGGGTGCTTCGTCCCCACGCACGTCGGCGTTGGGCACGTGATCTAGTTCGGGTACCGGCACCGTTCGCACTTCGTCCAGCACCGACTGCAGGCGGTTGTTGAACTGTTCGAGCGCGGCCTCGACCTCTTCCAAGGTGAAGTCGCCTCGGCGCACCAGACTCTCGGTGTACACCTTGCGCACTGAGCGCATCTGGTCAATCAATGCGTACATCAGGGGCTGGGTGTAACTGGGGTCGTCGCCCTCGTTGTGGCCGTAGCGACGATAACAAACGATGTCGATGACCACGTCTCGCTGAAAGGTTTGCCGGTAGTCGAGCGCCAGACTGGCGGCGCGGGCGCAGGCCTCGGGGTCATCACCGTTCACGTGAATAATCGGCGCTTGGATCATCTTGGCCACGTCGGTGGGATAGAAACTCGATCGAGCCGATTCGGGTGCCGTGGTGAAGCCCAACTGGTTATTGATCACGATATGAATCGTGCCACCGGTGCGAAAGCCCGACAGTTGGGAGAGATTCAAGGTTTCGGCAACCACGCCCTGTCCCGCGAAGGCGGCGTCGCCGTGGATGAGGATAGGGAGGAAGGGGAAGTGATTCGCCCCCGGCACGCTGCCGGTGCCGTCGCTCGGCCGCACGACGCGATCCTGCTTGGCGCGCACTAATCCTTCGACCACCGGCGACACGGCCTCCAGGTGGGAGGGGTTCGACGCCATTGAGATGGCAATACTGGCTCCCCGTGGATTAGTGAAGGTGCCTTTGGAGCCCTTGTGGTACTTCACGTCACCACTCCCCTGCACGCTCTCGGGGTCAAGGTTGCCTTCGAACTCCGAGAAAATGTCCGAGTAGGACTTGCCCACTACGTTGGCTAACACGTTGAGTCGTCCGCGGTGCGCCATGCCGACCACCGCTTCTCGCAGCCCCAGGTCGGCGGCGGCGTCGAGGATGGTTTGCAGCGCGACAATGGTTGATTCGCCACCCTCGAGACCGAATCGCTTCTGACCGACGTAGCGTGAGTGCAAGAAGCGCTCGAATACTTCCGCTTCACTAAGGGCGCTGAGGATACGTCTCTGCTGCTCGGCCGAGACTGAAACATCGACACCCTCAACGCGATCTTGAATCCAGCGCTTCTGCGCCGGGTCCATGATGTGACCGTATTCAATACCCATGGTGCCGCAGTACGCGTCACGCAGAATGGACAAAATCCTTTCCAGGGTCGCCTCGCGCAAGCCCGCTACGCCGTCCACGACGAAGACACGAGACAGATCCCACATGGTCAGTCCGTATGAAGCAAGGTCCAACTCGGGGTGCAGGTGGGGCGGCTCGGAATTGAGCGGATCGAGGTGCGCGTTCAGGTGCCCGCGCACCCTATACATGTTGATAATTTCTTGCACGCGAATTTGCTTCAGGATTCGTTCAGCGTCGTCCTCGCGCACGGGATTGCGGTCTCTGGCGAACTGGGCGGGTTCGTAGGGCGCGCCCAAGGAAGAGAAGATGCCCTCGTAAAAGCCGTGGCCACCGTTGAGGCATTCCGCAACGTACTTTAGGAACAATCCCGATTCGGCCCCTTGAATAATGCGGTGATCGTAGGTCGAGGTGAGATTCATAATTTTGCCGACGCCCATCTCGGCCAAAACGCGAGGATCGGCTGACTCAAATCCGGCGGGCCAGGCGAGAGCGCCGACGCCGATGATGGCTCCTTGCCCCATCATCAATCGGGGAACGGACTGGACGGTTCCTAGGGTGCCCGGGTTCGTCAGTGTCAAAGTAGCTCCGACAAAGTCATCAGCGCCCAGGGCGCCGGCGTGGACCTTGCGAACCATGTTCTCGTAGGCCAGGAGAAAGTCGCGGAAGCTAAGGGTGTCGGCGTCTTTGATCACCGGTACCACCAGGTTGCGCGACCCGTCGTTTCGTTCCACGTCAACCGCGAGCCCCAAACCCACGTGTTCGTTACGTCGAACCCCGGGCGTACCCTTTTCATCAACCGCCTCAACAAATGCAGCGTTGAGTGATGGGATGAGCACCGCCGCTCGGACCACGGCGTAGGCAATGATGTGCGTGAAAGAAACTTTCGCGCCCGTCGTGCGCGCTAGAGCGTCGTTCAAGGCCGAGCGATTAATTTCCAAAAGGCGAGCGGGAACGCTGCGTACCGAAGTCGCGGTGGGGACACGGAGTGATTCCGTCATGTTGCTCACAATGCGCGCGGCCGCTCCTCTCAGAGGAGTCGCCTCGGAGTCGATGAGAAGTGCTGCGGGCGGCGTGGCCGAGGGCGAAGCGCTTTTCGAGGGGGACACCGGCAGGGCGGAGGGTTGGTAGTCGGCAAAAAACTCGCGCCAGCTCGCGCTCACCGACGACGGATCGGCAATGAACTGCTCGTAGAGATCATCCACGAGCCACGCGTTGGGCCCAAAAGCGCCGCTGCGGGCTCGGGAATCGGAACTTTCGAGGGGATTCGTCACGAAACCTAGCCTAGAACTATCTCAGGTCACTTCCATCCGCTCCAGGACGTAAAAAGTAGATACTTCGTCCCCTAAATCGATATGGAACCGAGAGTCACGCCGGCGGGGCCTATTGCCAGTAATGTGTCGCAACGCCAAAGTGGCGGGATACCGCAGTGACGGAAACTACTAGGAGTATTGACTGTGAACAGGATTCGAACATACGGACTATTCGCTACCGCGATGGTCACCTTAGTCATGACCGTTGGTGTTGGTACTTCCCTCGCCAGCGCCACCGGCACCCAACTCACGAACGCGCAGAAAGTGGCGAACTCGAAGAATTGGGTGATTCAAGAAGAGCAGTTGAACGGACAGCAACCCACGTTTGCGTACCCGCTCATGCCGCTCGCGGATTTCACGCAATCCAATGGATCCTTCCAGCAGACCTTGTATCGGCCGCTGTACTGGTTCGGAACGTCCACCGGCGCAATCGACGTCAACCAGCAAGAGTCCATGGCGAAATTGCCCGTGATGTCGAATGGTGGACGAACTGCGACAATCACCATGAAGAGTGGCTACAAATGGACCAACGGTGAACCCGTCACTTCCTACGACGTCATGCAATTCCTAAACCTCTTCACCGCCTACCCAACCGCCTACGGCGTGTACGGGCCACCCGTCAATGGCGTTTCGGTCACCATTCCCGATGTCCTTGCCAGCGCTTCGACCCCGAACAGCACCACCTTGGTGCTGAACTTAACCCGGGCCGTCTCTGCGCACTGGCTGTTGTTCAACCCACTTTCTGAAGTGACGCCCCTGCCCCAAGCCTGGGACATTCAGGCCAAGGGTTGGACCAGTGCCAAGCCACTCACCAGTGGTACGGCCGTGGCCAAAGCCCACGGCAACTTGGCAACGGTAGCGTCGAGCTGCCCGACCCATTCCTACATTGGCGACGGTAACAAGACTGGTCCAAGCAAAACCAACCTCAAGGACCCCAACGGCCAAGCCACCATCTTGCCAAAGTCGAAGTTGGGCATCGCCAAGGCGTGTCAGGAAGTTGTTAGTACCATGTTCTCCTTCGCCAACGACAACACCAACTACGCCGAGCGTTCGACCATGACCGGCCAGCTGTGGAATATTGCTGATGGCCCCTGGTTGCTGAGCGGCTTCAACGAAGCCAAGGCCTCCATGTCCTTTGTGCGCAACCCCGGCTACGGCGGACAGCTGGCCTTCGCCAAGGGCTTGAACGTTACCCCGTGCCAAAGCGTGACGGGTGACTGCTACAACAAGTTGTTGGCGGGTGACCTGACGGTTGGTGGACTCCCCTCGTCCTTCGCCTCGCCCATCACGAGCTTGAGCCAGGCCTCGCACGCTCAGACCGCGGCGTTGGCGAAGCACTACAACCTCGTCGTCGCACCCTCGTGGTCGATTGGTTACAGTCCCTTGAACTTCCGTTCCGCCAACACTGGAGCGAGTGAGGACAACGCCGTATCGGGCGACACCACCGCACGCAGCGCACTGTACGCGCAGCCCTACGTTGGCGTGGCACTCAACGACTCCTACCCGGTGAAGACGATCGACAACCAGGTCTACAACGGCTACGCCTATTCGACCTTCGGTCCCATCCCCCCACTGCCTTCGAACAACTTCGCCAGCATCAAGTCATCGCCCTACGCGCTGAGCAAGGTCAGTGCCCTGATGACGAGTCACGGTTGGACGCTGCAGAACTACTCGGGTAGTAACCCCGGTGGTCTCTCCAAGATCTGGACCTGTACATCTCCGGGAACCGGCAAGAGCCAATGCGGCGCTGGTGTCGCTTCCGGGGCCACCTTGACCTTCCGCGTCGACGCCATCACTACCGGTGACACCCAAGCCCAGCAAACGGTGAATCTCTGGCAGGGAGCGGCCGCTTCGGTGGGCATCAACCTCATCATCAACGGTGGAACCTTTGACCAGACCCTGGCGAAGGACACCCCGTCGAGCACCTCGTGGGACCTCTACACCGGTTCGGGTTGGATCTACGCACCAGACTTCTACCCCAGCGGTGAAGGTCTTTGGTTGACCGGCTCGGGTGGCAACAGTGGCAGTTACTCGAACGCCACGAATGACAAGAACGTTCTGGGTACGCTCAACGGTTCGGTGTCACTCAACACCTACGCTCAGTACTTGGAATCAGCGCCTCCCGTTATTTGGAATTTCTGGACCGTCGGCCTTGACGAGATTGCTTCGAACGTCGGTGGTTTCCAGCAGCAGGCCACGGGGTACTCCACCCCCGACCAGTGGTATCTGAAGAAGTAGTTCCTAGCATCGCGCACAAAATCCCCCCGGGCGCGTGCCGCCCGGGGGGATTTTGATTTCTACTACAATCGACCGATGTTGAGTTTCCTCGTGCGGCGGACCTACCAAGGCGTCATCGTCTTGCTCGCCGTCGTCGTCGGGACTTTCTTACTCGAAAAGTTCGTTCCCGGTGGCCCGGCTATTGTGGCGCTTGGACGACGTGCGACGCCGCACAACATCTATATCTACAACCTGCAACACGGACTAAACAGGCCTATTTTCGTGCAGATTTGGGAGTACCTCGACCAGGTATTTCTTCACTTCAACCTAGGGTTCTCACTGACCCAGAATGCTCCCGTGCTGTACCTCATCAAGTCGGCGCTGGGCCAGACCATCATGTTGGTGCTGGTGGCCAGTATTCTCCAGTTCGCGCTCGCCATTCCCTTGGGTATCGCGCAGGCGCAGAAGCGTAATCGCCCCTTTGACTACATCGCCACCACGGTGACCTTCGTGCTCTACGCGACCCCCGTTTTTCTCATCGGAGAATTCCTCATAATCTTCTTCTGTATTCGCGTCCACTTCTTTCCCGTCACGGTGTCCTCGAATGCGGGGACCTGGTCCGTGTTCACCAGTCCCTTGCAGTACGTTCTGCCCGTTCTCTCGCTTTCGCTTCTGGGTGTGGGCGGACTGAGTCGTTTCCAGCGCTCCTCCATGCTGGACGTGCTGGCCCAAGATCACATTCGAACCGCCAGGGCCAAGGGTCTGCCAAATCGACTCGTTATTCGACGCCACGCATTACGTAACTCAATCTTGCCCATCATCACCATTATTGGACTCAGCCTGCCCGGACTGGTCGGTGGGGCGCTGATCATCGAAACACTCTTTGACATACCGGGGATGGGCCTGTTGACCTTGAAGTCGGCCCAAACGCAGGACATGCCGGTGGTGGTTGGTACGACGATTATTGCCGCGGCGCTCACGATTGTCGGCTCCATTCTGGCTGACGTGCTCTACGCCATTGCCGACCCACGCATTCGTCTGAGTGCGGGAAAGAAATAATCTATGAGTCTGGATAACACCCCAACGTCCCTGGACGCGGGCGAGGTCGCGGAGGTTGGCTCCGTTCTCTCCTTGGTGTGGCGCACCTTTAAGGAGAACAAGCTGGCGGTGGTCAGTCTGGGCGTCTTCATTTTTTTCCTCCTCTTCTCGTTCCTTGGCCCCCACCTCTACGTCACGAATCAAACCAACACCTTCCAAGCAATTTCTGCCCTCATCAATGGACAGCCGGCTCGGAATTTTCCATGGTTCACCACCTGGGCTGACCCGCTAGGGACCGACCCTTCGGGCTTCAACATGGTGGGTCGTTTGATGATCGGGGGGCGAACAGCCCTCACCGTTGGCCTGCTCGCCGGACTTATTTCAACGGTGGTCGGTTCACTGTGGGGGGCGGTCGCGGGATACCGCGGTCGCTTCACCGACACCGCGATGATGCGCTTCGTCGACTTCGGCCTCTCCATCCCAGGCCTCTTTTTAATCATCGTTATCGTGGTCCTCTTTGGCAGTTCGTCGACCACCATTACCTTGACCCTGGGTTTGTCGTCGTGGTTTGGCTCGTCACGTTTGATCCGTGGCGAAACGCTGAGTCTCAAAACGCGCGACTTCGTCCAGGCCATCCGGGTGCTGGGTGGATCAAATCGGCGCATCATCTTCCGCCACATCCTTCCGAACACGGTGGGCACCATGATCGTGGTTGGAACCTTTGCGGTGGCCGACTCGATTCTCGCGCTTTCGGGCCTCGGGTTTATCGGACTCGGTATTCCATTGCCTAATACCGACTGGGGCACGATGTTAAACACCGGCGTTCAGAACGCCCCCAATGGCTTCTGGTGGCAGATCGTGCCCGCCGGCGTCTGTATCGTCCTCGTGGTGATGGCTCTCAACTTCATCGGTGACGCGCTGCGCGACGGCTTCGAAGTTCGACTGCAGAAGCGTTAGCCGCTCGCTGCGGGCTGGATTACTGCGCCACTTCGTTGGACCTAATCGTTAGTGGCGTTCGCAGGGGGAAGTGGCACGCCGCCTGGTGATCATCGCCGAAGACCTGCATAGTGGGTTCGTCGCTGGCGCATAGCTCTTGAGCGCGGGGGCATCGCGTTCGGAAACGACATCCCGAAGGTGGGGTCACCGACGAGGGAAGTTCGCCCTGGATCGTGAGCAGTTCGTTCTCACCCTGCCGAGCAGCGCGCGGGACCGAATCAAGCAGGCCTCGCGTGTAGGGGTGGACGGGGCTGCGGTAGATGGCCTCGGAGGGACCAATCTCGACGAGCTTTCCGAGGTACATAACCCCCACCGTGTCGGCCATATAGCGAATGACGCCGAGATCGTGGCTGATCATCAACATGGAGAGTTGCAATTCCTCGCGGAGATCTTTCATCAAGTTCAAAATCTGTGCCTGAATTGAAACGTCGAGAGCGCTGACGGGTTCATCGGCGATCAGGAGCTCCGGGCGTAGGGCCATGGCCCGAGCGAGTCCAATGCGCTGGCGCTGCCCACCGGAAAATTCGTGGGGATAGCGTTGCGTGGCGCTCACCGGTAGGCCGACTTGGCCCAGCAGTTCGTGCACGCGTTGTTGACGCTCCTTCGCGCTGCCCTCTTTTTGAATAGCGAGCGGCTCTTCGAGAATTGAACCCACCGGTTGACGGGGGTTTAGCGAAGAGTAGGGGTCCTGGAACATCATTTGAATATTGCGACGCGCCAGTCGGCGCTCGTGGCCGCGCAGGGTGGTGAGGTCGGCCCCCTTGTAGATGACCGAACCAGCACTAGGGCTTTCGAGCCCCGTGATCACCTTGCCGGTCGTCGTCTTGCCGCAGCCCGACTCGCCGACGAGACCAAAGGTCTCACCTCGTCGAATGACGAAGGACACGTCACTGATTGCCTGGACCGCGCCAACGGTACGGCGAAGAATACTGTTCGAACGCACCGGGTAGGTCTTGATCAAATTGCGCACGGCAATGAGTGGCTCACCGAGGATGGTGACCGATTCACGCCTCTTCTCCCGCACCGCGACCTGCGTGCTCGCACCCGAGATGGGATTGAAGCACGCGAACTCGTGTACTCCTTCGCCCGGCATCGAGGTGATGGTCGGTTCGCTCGAGCGACACTGGGTCGTCATCGACGGGCAGCGATCGGCGAAACGGCAGCCCCTAATCTCCTTGGAGAGGTCCGGCGGCAGACCCGGAATGGAATTTAAACGGTAATCAGAGGCTTCGATCTTGGGCACTGCGTTCAGCAGTGCTTGCGTATACGGGTGACGCATTTCACTGAACAGTTCAGTCGTGGAGGCCATTTCGGCCTTCTTGCCCGCGTACATGACCACCACTCGGTCGGTGCGCTCGGCAATAACGCCCATGTCGTGAGTAATAAGCAAAACGGCCATTTTGAGTTCCGCGCGCAGCCGGTCGATGAGATCCAGGATTTGCGCCTGAATGGTCACGTCGAGCGCCGTCGTTGGTTCGTCGGCGATGAGCAAGGTGGGTTCGCATACCAGCGCCATCGCGATGATTACGCGTTGGCGCAAACCACCGGACAACTCGTGGGGATACTGGTCAAGTCGCTCTTCGGGGCGAGGCATGTCGACCAGGCGCAGCACCTCCAGTGCGCGCTGTCGTCCCTCCTCTTGGGACACCCCCCTATGGTGAATGTAACCTTCGGCAATTTGGCGCCCAATGGTCATGGTCGGATTAAGCGAGGTCATCGGATCTTGCGGAATGAGCGCAACGGTGTTGCCCCGCACCTTTTGCATCGCCGCCTCACTCAACTGAACGATGTCCTCACCGAGTATTTCAATCGACCCGGCGCTGATGGTCCCGTTACCGGGCAGCAGACGCATAATGGACATGCCGATGGTGGTTTTGCCACAACCCGACTCGCCGACAAGGCCAACACATTCACCCGCGTTGATTTCAAAACTCACGCCGTCGACAGCCACCACATTGGCCGTGCGCATGGAGAATCGACTCTGCAGATTGGAGACCCGGAGAACGGTAGACATGAGTTGCAAGTCTATGTTGCCGTTGGTGGGTGCGGGTTTGATTCAAGTCGTGCCGGGAGTGACCACGACCGACGATGCCAGTCGCTCGCTCCGTGGATCGCGAGGGCTCGCAAGTGGTCGGGGGCGCCGTATCCCTTATTTGCTCGCCACCCGTACTGCGGAGCCAGTGGATCAAGTTCCACCATCCGGCGATCGCGTTCGACTTTCGCCACGATGGACGCGCCCGCAATAGAGGCGCAGAGCGCGTCGCCTTTAACTACCGTGATGACTGGCAACTGCGACCAGCGGGCGGGCGGTACCGGCGCGGTCAACGAGAGTGCTTGGGGTGGCTGGAGGAGATTGAGTGACCCGTCAATGAGCGCCAAGGTCGGGAGGATCTGCAGCCCGTCGAGCGCCCGTTCGGTGGCGACGGCGAGGGCGAGTCGCAGGCCCCACTCGTCAATTTCGGCTGACGACACTTCGCCAATTGCTACGTCATCGGCCCACGCGTAGATACGTGGCGCCAACGCTGAACGCTTCTTGGGAGTGAGGACCTTGGAGTCGGCCAGACCTTCGGGGAGGTCGCCGATCCGAGCGAGCACCACTGCGCCAACCATGAGCGGACCAGCGAGGGCGCCGCGACCCACCTCATCAATACCCACCACCACATCACCCCGTTCAATGAGCGGACGCTCAAAACGGAGCAGGTCGAGGTCGGGCACGCAGTCATCGTAGCCACCCTCGTAGGATGACCATGTGTCGTCTCTCGCCGTGGTCGTTCCACTCAAGTCATTCGCCTTAGCCAAGAGCCGACTGCGCGGAGAGCTTGCCGCTGTTGAGGTGCTCGCTCGCGAATTAGCCGCTGGTGTGTTGCGTGCGACGTCGCCACTCCCCACCTTCATCGTGACTGAAAGTGATGACGTGGAACTCTTCGCGAAGGATTACTCCTTGCCCTGCTTGCGGAGTGCGAGCACCGGACTCAACGCCGCCGTTCATTTTGCCTACGAAGCACTCTCCCCGCAGTTTGCTCGGGTGATGATTGTTCACGGCGATTTGCGCAACCCTGAAGGGGTGGCCACCTTCGACCCGCCACCGGGAGTCACAATTGTGACGGATCAGCACGGTGTCGGTACCAATGTGTTGGTGTTGCCGACGAAACACGAATTTCTGTTTCAGTACGGACCTAATTCACGACTGCTGCACCGACGTGAGTCCCTTCGACTCGGACTGCCCTTGACGGAAATCGACCAGGGTCCTTGGTGTTTCGATATAGATGAACCCGGGGACCTGCTCCACTAACAACAAACGAGGGGGCCATAGGCCCCCTCGTTGTCAACTTCACTAGGTGAAGTTAAAAAGACAGTTACTTCTTAGCTGGAGCCTTCTTGGCTGGAGCCTTCTTGGCTGGAGCCTTCTTAGCTGGAGCCTTCTTTGCTGGAGCCTTCTTGGCAGGTGCCTTAGCGGCAGGAGCCTTCTTGGCTGGGGCCTTCTTTGTAGCTGTAGCCACATTCCCTCCTAGGGTTTTAACGTTGGATCAAAGTGGAACTTCATTGTCACCACTGCGTGGAGTCAACAACGCACCTCATTGAAGCGACTACTCGGCCATGTGCAATCCAGCTTCACAGCTGTAAAGCGACTGAACGCAGTAATCGATCCCTCGCGAAGAACATCACGCGACGAATTATCGCCGCATGAAACATATCCCCTCCGCAAAGGACAATCTAAGTTCACTCGCTTTCTACATCAATGTCAAGTATTTCGAAAATACAAACCGTTGCGAGTGTGGAAGAAAATGGTTTGTATTTAGGCCGGTCGCCAAGTGGTGACGTTACGAGTGGCGCACAACGTTCGACCTTGGTACTCGGTCCGAGTCGAAGCGGCAAGACGACGTCACTCATCCTTCCGAATTTATTGATGACCGAGCGTTCAGCAATCGTGACCTCAACGAAGGACGACGTTGTGCAAGCAATGGCTCACGCGCGCAGTGACGCGACGGTGTTGCTCTTCGATCCTTCGGGCTCCGTACCCGCACCACCCGGTGTGCGAAGGGTCGGTTACTCACCCCTGCGTCAGGCACAAGAGTGGGACGGGGCGGTACTCGCGACGCGCACTTTGCTTGATGTTCAAGCCCTGGCGCGAGGTATCCGCGGCGAGGATCATTGGAGTGAGCGGGCGGGTGCGCTGGTAGCACCGCTGTTGCACGCCAGTGCACTTCGACGAGAGAATTTGCCGCAGGTTCTCTCACGAATTGATGCCCGAAAAGCCAATGATTCACTCGATATTCTCGGCGAACGCTACGGACAGCACCATCCAGCCACCAGCTTGCTCACTGGCATCTTGGCCACCGAAGAACGGGAGCGATCCGGTATCTGGTCGAGTGCGTCGAGTCTCTTTGCGGGATTGCGCACCGAGGCCGCGCGCCAGTCGTCGCGCGAGGCACCGCTGCAACTTGAGAAGTTCTTTTCCGCGCCACACCAACTGCACGTGGTCTCCCCCAGCCGACACCAAGCAGTGAGTACACCACTCGTGGTCGGCATGATCGACGAGATAGTGAACGCCACCTACGACCGCCATCAAAAGGGAGCGCGACTACTACTCGCCCTCGACGAACTCGCCAACGTTGCGCCACTACCGCGGCTCACGTCAATCATTTCGGAGGGAGGTGGTCAGGGTGTCGTCACCATGGCTTGCCTCCAAGACCTCAGTCAAGCTCGCGCACGATGGGGAACGGCCGCCGAAGGATTTCTTTCGCTTTTCCCCACCACAGTCGTGCTGCCGGGCATTGCCGATCGCCCAACACTCGAGCTCCTCCAACAACTCGCTGGACGCGACTACGTTGCCACCCCATCAGTGCAGCACTCTCGACGCGGTCGAGCAGTTGGTCACACCATGAGTTGGAGTGAGCACGACAAGATTTCAATTGCGCAACTGGCCCAAGGTCGAGAAGGCTACGCACTCGCGCTCGACAGTCGCAAACGTCTGGGCTGGGTCGCCCTCACCCCCTCGTATCGCGACCCCCGGTTCCGCCCCTACCTCGAGCGAGAAGCGCGCTCGAGCGAACGCTCCCTCGAGCGCTGATTCCACGCCAAGGCCTGCGACGCCTCGAGGGGTCGTGCGCCACGCTCCTGTACCAATGCAGTCATCCGGGCCGCGCGCTGAGATATTTGGGGTTCCCGCAAACCGCGACTGTCGATGAGCGAGGGGTAATAGAGGTCAATGCTCTCCTGCAATTGGGCGACGTCGGCTCCGAAGGGGGTGGCGTGAGCGGCCGCGGCGACCAGGTCGCGGCGGGTAAGCCCGTAGAGGCCCTCCAGGTAGGCAGAAAAGCTGTATTCGTCGAGGACGTGAGGATTGCGCCGGGGTTCGGGCAAGACGGTAAGTGCTTCGAAGCGCTCGAGGTCGCTTTCCCAACGGTGGACAATGGCGGCCCGAGACCACGACTGCTTCGATGGTCTATCGTCGAAGTGGCCACCCCACAGAGCGCGATAGCCCTCGTCCAGTCCCGCCACGTGATCACCTCCACTGCGCGATCGCCACGCTCGCCACGACGTACTTTGTCCTAGGTCGAATCGCAAGGCGGCCTTATACAGCGCGTCAGCCACCGGTGCGTGGGCCGCGAGGGCGCGAGCGTCGAGCTGCCTGGTCTCACCGATCGGCTGTGACCCCACGACCACGTGGTCGTGGAGGTGGGGCTCGCCGTGTCGATTTACCCCGTGCGTAAAAGCCGCCATCGCCCCCCATTGGGCAGCGTCTTCAAAGTCGCCACCAGCGCCACGACTGCGAACAACGAGACCACGGTCTTCGAGGTAGGTCATGGCGTGGCCCACGGATCGCTGGTGCGCTCGAATCAGCGCGGGGGCTTCGGCGGGGTCGAGGGCGAGCAGTATGGAGACCGGCCGGGGGGCCGCGACGACCAGGTCGTAGCCGTTCGTGCGACTGCGTGCCGAAGGGGTGAGGATAGCTTGCACGGCTTCGGCCCCGACGTCACCCGAGCCGCGTAGCCAACGACCGGCGGGACCATCCCGCAGACCCTCAAGTTCCAGAGCGCTATCGTCCGTAAAGTAACGCACGTCGCTTCCGCTGTGTGGATAAATACGCAGCACGGGGACTCCTTTCGGAGCACCCAATGGTCGCTTACAGAGCGTCGAGAATTCGCTTCGCGAGTTCGCGGCCCGCTCCAGCGAAGGCTGGTGGCGCAACGACGGCACCCGGGCCGGCGAGAAGGAGCAAGTGGTCCAAGAAGTCCGCCGTGACCACGTGGAAACTGACGACGTGGCGACCATCACCGAGCGCGGCCCAACGGGCCCCGGGGAGGGGCTCGAAAATGTAGCGCGAGGCGGCGTCAACGACCACCACGACTTCGTCGCCACTGTCGCCCATCTGTACCAACCAGTCGGGCGTGTCATCCAGGGGGAAGTCGATACTCCGTGGCGACTTAGCCACGATGCTGGCGATTCGGTCAATACGGAAGGTGCGCCAACCTTGCCGCGAAAAGCACCAGGCCCGCACGTAACTGTGGCCATTAAGCACCTTCACTTCTCGCGGCGCAATGGTGCGCTCTTCGGCGCTGTCCTCGAAGCCGCGCAGGTAGACCATACGAATCTCCTCCTGCTGCGCCACGGCTGCGTTCACGGTGGCCAGCAATTCCTCATCATTGCTGTGTTCGATACGAATGAAGTCGGCGGCCACCGCTTCCAATTTGTCAATCGCCGTGAAGATGGCGGGTTCAACGTCGAGACGAGAGGCCTCGCGCAGTGCGACGTTGAGCTCGAAGAGATCGGGCAACATCAACGACGAAGGTTCGTCGTTCTCGTCAATGTATTCGGCTTGGTACAGCGAGTCGTCGGAGGCCTCGTTGTCCCAGTCGTCGCAGTACTTCATGACGCGCGCGGGGAAGCGCCACGGCCCCTCGTAGACCTCAGCCAGCGGTTCTAGGGTTGCCAGGCGATCCATGATCGTGCGCACATCCTCGGCCTCCATTTCGAATCGACTGGCCAATTCAGAGATGCGTAAACCATCCTCCGCCTGGTAGACCGCGTGCAGCAGCTGCAAGGTCTGACCCAGAACATTGGTAATGGATGGCGTTGCGAAGGTCACGTTGGAAAGGTCGGGAATCGTTCCACGGTTGACTCCCTTCAACCAGGAGCGCAAGACCTTCTCCAGGGAGGCGGGACTGGTGAGGCGCACGCGCTCAGCCGCTCCCAGCACGAAGCGCAGTGCGGCGTGCGTATCACCAAAGTCCAGGGCAACTTCGACCTTGCCGCTTTCCTTGGTTTTCTGGATCGCGTGAGGATACTGCCGCTGTAGCAACTCGGCGTAGTTAGCGTTGGTCTCAACTTTTACCGCGAGCGGCTGGGGCGACTTTTGATACTTGGGCGTCCACCGGTGCGCAAGTTCAGTAACGGCCTCATCTTTCTCGAAGCGCTCGCTCGTTACCAGGGGCGCACTGGTCATGCGCGACAAGCGGTAGCCCTTTACTTCTTCCGTACCCGTGACGCGGGCCACCAAATAAGTCATACCGTCAGCGCTCACGAGCTGCAGTGGATCAACCGTGCGGACCTTACGAACCGACGACTCGTACTCGAAGCTGATACTGCGCCCCAACTTCAGCGCCCGCATGATGGGCCCGACGTAGGCCGAGTACTCGAGTCCGCCCGCACCCGTTGGTCCGTCGCCGAAAACACTGAAGGCCCCCGACCGGCCAAAGCCACAGAATTGCAGGGCCAGCCGCACGACGCGCAATTCGTCGTCGGTGAAGTGAATGACTGGTGCGTAGGCACTCGCGGGGTCCACTTGATAACGCGCGATGCCGTCGACTCCCAACACCGTCTCGATATCGAAACCTCGTTCGCGAATCATCTTCTTGTCGCGCTCAAACTTCTGGCGAACCGCGGCGTCCGAACCTTCGTAGGCCAAGATTTTCTTAGGGCGCCCGCTGGTCACCGGATATTCGTCGACCTTCAGTTGACGAAGGATCTCCTCCTGCGTCAGCGGATGACGCTCCAAGAAGGCGCGTTCGAGTAACAAGAGCAGGGCCACTAGTCGCTCGCGACTCTGGATATTGACGCCGGACTGCTTGCTCATGTCTCTCCTTGCGTTCGCCAGCCAGGACGACAAAGGGACCGTCACTCGCCGCCCCATCAGGCTTTGGGCACCACGATGCAGAACCTCACTCTACCGGTCGTGTCGGGCCGAGCGGGGACTGCCGGTACACTTTCTACTCGAGGAATCCCCCAAAAGGAAGTGTGCCGTGCCCACCTACGAATACGAGTGCCAGCAGTGTCACCAAAGGGTCGAAGCCGTCCAGTCCTTTTCCGACGAACCGCTCACCATCTGCGAGTCCTGTGGGGGCGAGCTTCGCAAGGTCTTTTCCGGCGTCGGTATCGCCTTCAAGGGTTCCGGTTTCTACAAAACCGATAACCGCCCCTCGAGCAGCGACTAGCGAATCAGCCTTCCCGCGAGGGGCTACGCTCACTGTCGAGGAGCAATTTCCTCCCGACCGTAAGGACGTCAGCTATGAATACCGACAAAGTCATTTTCGCCGTGGCGGTGGTGGTGGTGGTGCTCGCCATCGTGATTCTGGTGCGCGCCGTGCGTATCGTGCAACAGGGATTCGTTGGAGTGGTAACCCGCCTCGGCCAGTTCCGGACCATCAAAGAGCCGGGCCTTACCTTCATCGTGCCCTTCATCGAGTCCATGCGAATCGTCGATGTTCGCGAAACGCCCCGCACCGGCGATCGCCAACAAGTCATTACTCGGGACAACGTGGCCGTCATCGTCAACGCCACGATCTTCAGCCAGGTCGTCGACGTGCGACTGGCCCTCTTCACCAACTCCGACTACCTCGTGAGTACCGACAACCTGGCTCGCACTTCCGTTCGCGCGGTCTTTGGTTCCATCACCTTGGATGAAGCCTTCTCCCAGCGCGAACGCATCGGAACCTTGCTGCAAACGCAAATGGAAGAGGCGACTGATAAATGGGGTGTGCGAATCAATCGCGTCGAAGTTCTCGAAATTACCCCGCCCGAGCAAATCCTGCAGGCTATGGCGCTCCAGAAGCAGGCGGATCAGGAGAAGCGCGCCCGAATTCTCGAATCTGAAGGCAACCAGCAATCCGCGGTGAACGTTGCCGACGGCGCGCGCCAGGCCGCGATCAAGGAGGCGGAAGGTGCCTCGCAGTCGGCCATCTTGCGAGCGGAGGGCCTCCGACAGGCCACCATCCTCGAAGCGCAGGGACGGGCCGAGGCAGTCGCGCTGGTCTACGCCGCCATCAAGGCGCAGACCCCCGACCCGACCTTGGTGGCGATTTTGCAACTCGACACGCTGGCCAAGTTCGCCGAGTCGCCCAACGCCAAATTGATCATTCCCGCGGAAAGTTCAGCTTTGCTGGGCGCCGCTCAGGCCATCAAGAGCGTTATGGAAGCAGTGCCCGGGAATTAATCCGCTGGCCGGGACTGCACGTACAGGGTGGTACCCATCACCTTGTCGACTTCCACGGCTTCACCCACGGCAATGGGGGGACCACTGGTCACCGCGCGCCACGTTTCACCCCGCAGCGTGACGCGCCCCGGGTTCTGCTCAGTCCCGACCGTCTCGATGACGACAGCCCGCAGACCAGTCATTGACGACGTCGTGGGTGCGAGAAGATCACCCGGCTGGTGCTTGCCAAATTTCTTGAGAGCGAAGGGACGAACCCCAACGACTCCGGCCATGGTGACCAGTAGCCAGGCCAGCGCCTGCCACTGAAAGGTGGCTCCGGCAATGAGGACCAGCAGCGCGACCACCGCACCGGCGGCCACGAAACCCCCCGCCAGGGCGTTGGTGTGAATCTCACTCGCAGCGGCAATCACGATGATTAGAATCCAAAAAATGAGGGGCACTGCCGTAGTCTACGCACAGCCTTCGAGGGAAAGAAAGGTCCCAACTAGGCTACGAGGGTGCTGTTAGAGTCCATCGCTTCTCCCGCCGACCTCGCGGCCCTGTCGTACGACGAGTTGGACCAGCTGGCCGCCGAGTTGCGCACCTTTATTATCGAAACCGTCGCCACCACGGGCGGTCATTTAGGTTCCAATCTCGGGGCCGTCGAACTGACCCTGGCCTTGCACCGCGTCTTTGAGTCACCGTCGGATATTTTGCTCTTCGACACCGGACATCAGTCCTACGTCCACAAACTACTCACCGGGCGACGCTCGGGTTTCGCCAAACTCCGCAAGCGCGGCGGACTCTCGGGCTACCCCAACCGCAGCGAGAGCGAGCACGACTGGATTGAGTCCTCCCACGCCTCTACGGCCCTCTCCTACGCGCACGGCTTGTCCGTCGCTCTCGCGCACAAGCACGAACTCATTGGCCACGGAGGTCCTCGTCACGTTGTCGCGGTGGTGGGCGACGGCTCACTGACCGGAGGCATGGCTTACGAAGCTCTCAATAATCTCGGTGTCGCCAATCAACGAGTGGTGATCGTGTTGAACGACAACGGGCACAGCTACGCCCCGACAATTTCCAAACTGTCGACCTCCTTAACCTCACTGCGACTGAACTCCACCTACCTCAGCCTGCGAGACCGTATTCGCAAAATCTTGCCTCGACTCACCCGCCTCGGCAAAGTGGCATTTAAGGGGATCGACGGCGCGGCCAACGTCGTGCGTGAGATGGTGACGCCTCGCACCTTTTTTGAGGATCTCGGCGTGCGTTACGTCGGCCCCATCGACGGGCACAACATCGAAGCGATGGAATCTGCTTTCGCGAGGGCGGCCGAATGGGACGGTCCGATTGTGGTGCACGTGATTACCGAAAAAGGTCGCGGTTACGCCCCCGCCACCGAGGATGACCTCAAGATGCACGACTTCAAGCTGCCACCTCGCGCCAGCGGTGCTCCCGTGGCCACCTACACGCAGACCTTCTCGACCGCGCTCATGGCCGCGGCCGAACGGGACGAGCGCATCGTGGCCATCACGGCCGCTATGGCGGGCCCGACCGGACTCTTACCTTTTGAGGCAGCCTTCCCTCATCGCTTCTTTGACGTCGGCATCGCCGAGCAGCACGCCGTCACCGCGGCGGCCGGAATGGCGATGGGTGGCCTCAAACCGGTGGTAGCGATCTATTCGACGTTTTTCAGTCGAGCCTTCGACCAGGCGAATCTGGACGTCGGTTTACTCAATCTGCCGGTCACCTTCGTCTTCGACCGCGCGGGCATAACCGGCGACGACGGGCCGAGCCACCACGGAATTTTAGATATCGCCCTCTGTCTCGCGATTCCGAACATGACCGTCTTCGCCCCCTCCAGCACGGCGGAAGTTCCGGTGATGCTCAATACCGCCCTCGAACTTTCCACGCCGACGGCCTTACGCTTTCCCAAGACGCCGCCCCAGCCCTTTGACGGTCTAGTGGGACGCGGACTCGAGGCCCGGTGCGTCACCCGCGGTGACGGCGCCCTCTGCGTCTTGGCGGTGGGCAAGATGGCCGACGCGGCCTACCAGGCACTCGCCTTATTGGGGCCCGCCGCCGGAGGGGTCACCCTCTACGACGTGCGCGTCCTGCCGCCTGATCCCGTCATGATTAACGACGCCGTAGCGCACCAGCGAATCATTACCATCGAGGACGGCACCCGGCACGGCGGCGCCGGAACACTCATGGTTTCGGCAATTCGGAGTAGAGCCCAGGAACTCGCCATCCCCTTCCCCACCACCCGTATCTTGGGCGTGCCCCGCGCCTACCTCGAACACCACAGCCCTGAAGCCCTCCTGGGTGAACTCGGTCTCGATCCCGCGGGCATCGCGGCGTCGCTTAATCGCTTGCTGAACGACGAGGCCGAATTTCCTGGGCCAATTCCCGAAGCGCCACGACCACGTTTCTTCTGAAGCGTCTGGCTCTTGGCCTTCCTGCGCTACTTTGGACCCATGACTTTCGAAATTGAAAAGACCCCCGACCAGTGGCGTGCTGAACTCGACGCCGCCCGCTACGCCGTTTTGCGTGAGGCGGCCACCGAAGCACCCTTTAGCGGCTCCCTGCTCCACGTCGACGCCGAGGGCAGTTTCACCTGCGGTGGCTGTGGACAGCACCTCTTCACCAGTGAGCAGAAGTTCGACTCGGGTTGCGGCTGGCCCAGCTTTGATGCTTGCGTACCCGGCAGCATCATCGAACGGGCCGATCACACCTTGTCACGCGCTCGCATCGAGATACTCTGCTCCAAGTGCGGTGGTCACCTGGGCCACGTCTTTCCCGACGGACCAACGCCCACTGGTTTGCGCTACTGCGTCAACTCCCTCGCCATCGACTTCGCCCAGGACGAGAACTAAACGTCGAGGAAACGCCGAATCGCGAGGGCCGAGCCCAGCGATCCGATAACCACACCGACGGCGAGCACGACAACGTTCGTCCCCCAGACGGCGCCCGCGGTCAATTGAAATTCATTGTGCAGGGGGTACCAAATGTGGAGGGCCGTTACCGCCAGCATGGCGACTCCTGAACCGATGAGGCCCTGAATGAAGCCTTCGGTGATGTAGGGCACTCGGATGAACCAGTTGGTGGCCCCAACCAGTTTCATGACCGACACTTCGCGACGGCGAGCAAAAATGGCCATGCGAATGGTGTTGAGGATCAAGACGCCCGCCGAGAGTAGAAGCACGCCGGCGAGAACGAGAAACACGATTTGAATAATGCGAATCGCGTGCTCCATTTGACGAATCTGCTGCTCAGGCGCGGTGACCTGGTAGACACCCGGTTCGGTAGAGAAGGTGGCCTGGACCGTGGCGGCGTCGGTGGGAACCGTTGGGATGCAACGGAAGGAGGTGGGCATGTCGGCCACCTTAAGAACGGAGAATTCCGACTCGGGGAGGAGCTGCTTGGCCTCGAGATAGTCAGCTTTTTGCGAGAAGAAGGTGCACGATTTGACGATGGGCAAACTCGAAAGCTGCGATCGCACACTAGCGATCTCGCCGGCCGACGCCGATGGCTGCATCCACACCGTGACGCGAGTCCCGTTTTGCCATTGTGCCGAGGCCTGCGCGGCGCTCTGCTTCAACAAGAGGGCCGAGCCAACGAGCGACAAGGACACCGCCACCGTCAATACGGCGGCAATGGTCATCATACGATTGCGCCACAAATTGGCGAAAGTCTCTTTAAAGGCGTAGCGCAGGTAGACGATCATGGGAGCGTCGCCTCATCCAGGCCGTACACGCCGCGCACCTGGTCGCGGACAATTTCACCCTTTTCGAGTTCGACCACCCGACGGCGCATGCGGTCCACCATGTTCTTGTCGTGGGTGGCCATAACGACCGTGGTACCGGTGCGGTTGATTCGCTCCAACAGCGCCATGATTGATTCGGAGTTCGAGGGGTCCAGGTTTCCGGTCGGCTCGTCGGCGAGGAGGATGAGCGGCCTGTTGACGAAGGCTCGAGCGACGGCCACGCGCTGTTGCTCACCTCCCGAAAGCTCACCGGGCAGATTCTTGGCCTTTTCACCGAGACCGACGAGTTCGAGAATCTGCGGAACCTGACTATCCACCGTTGAGCGGGGTCGGCCAATTACTTCGAGGGCGAAGGCCACGTTCTCGAACACCGTCTTATTCGGCAAGAGTCGGAAGTCCTGGAAGACGCAGCCAATGTTTCGACGCAAATAGGGAACGCGCCACTTGGGCAGGGCACCAATGTCGCGCCCGGCCTCGAGAATGCGACCCTGGTCGGGTAGTTCTTCACGCAGGAGAAGTCGTAGGAAGGTGGTCTTACCGGAACCGGATGCGCCGACGAGGAAGACGAACTCACCCTTCTCGATATCGAGGTTCACGTTGGTGAGTGCCGGTGTGCCATTTTTATAGGTCTTTGAGACGTTTTCGAAACGAATCACGTCAACACTCCCTTCGGCACGAATTCACCACGCAGCGGTGCGTAGTAGGAACATTCTAGTTTGCGACCTCCGCGCCGATGCGACGCCAGCCACCCTTACTTACAGGCTTTTTAGACTTCTTAACTACCTTGACGCTGACGACGTAATTCCGCTTCCATGAAGCTGTCGAGATCGCCATCGAGCACGGCATCGACATTTCCGGTTTCGTGATCGCTGCGGTGGTCCTTGACCAATTGGTACGGTGCTTGCACGTAGGAGCGGATCTGCGAACCCCAGGCGTTTTCGCCACGATTACCGCTGAGAGCGTCGAGCTCGGCCTGGCGCTCGGCGCGGGCCTTCTCGGCCAGCTTCGCGGCCAAAATTTGCATGGCTCGAGCGCGGTTCTGATGTTGCGAACGCTCGTTCTGACAGCTCACCACAATGCCGCTCGGAAGGTGTGTGATGCGAATAGCGGAGTCAGTCTTATTAATGTGCTGACCGCCGGCCCCCGACGCCCGAAAGGTGTCGACGCGAAGGTCCTTTTCTTCAATCTCGATCTCACCGCTGTCGTCATTGAGCAGAGGGGTGACTTCCAAGCTGGCGAAACTGGTCTGGCGTCGAGCCTGCGAGTCAAAGGGGCTGATGCGCACGAGACGGTGCACGCCGCGCTCGGCCGAGAGCCAGCCGTAGGCGAAACGACCCTTGACGATAAAGGTTGCCGACAGGAGGCCGGCTTCTTGACCCTCGGTCG
Source organism: uncultured Actinomycetes bacterium (assembly GCA_903828785.1). Classification (GTDB taxonomy): domain Bacteria; phylum Actinomycetota; class Acidimicrobiia; order Acidimicrobiales; family RAAP-2; genus RAAP-2. The sequence continues at coordinate 35,373 of CAIKNP010000001.1, forward strand.
CTTCATCGACTTCAATGCCAAATCCTCGACGTTCGGCCCAGCGCAGGTACATGCGCAAGAGCATTTCGGTCCAGTCCTGCGCGTCGGTTCCGCCGGCCCCGGCGTGGAGTTCCACGATGGCGTCATTCGCGTCGTAGGGGCCCGAAAAGAGGCTCTGGGTTTCGAGACTGGCGATGCTCGAACCAATACCGGCGACCGAGTCTTTGAGTTCGTTCAGCAGGGACCAGTCAACTTCTCCCGCCGACACTCCCTCGCGACCGAATTCGACCAGAACGGCGGCGTCGTCGAGTGCCGCGCGCAAGGCGTCAAAGGCCTCGAGGTCCGCCGAGAGTCGTCCTAGTTCGGTGGTGACCAGTCGAGCGTTGTCCTGGTCCGACCAGAGGTCGGGGTTGGCGGCGGCCACGCCCAATTCAGCGTGACGGGCCCGTTGTCCGTCAATCTTTAAGTAACTGCGGGCGGCGTCCCAGCGAGCTTCGAGGTCCGCCAAGGTCGCTTGCGCGTCGCGCAGAGTGAGTTCAGCCTTAGGGTCGGCCATGGCACTGCTTAAACTTCTTGCCCGAGCCGCACCAACAAGGTTCGTTACGACCGAGTTTGGTGTTGGGCCCCGCGGTGGGCACCGGAGCAATCTCGTTCTCCACATTCTGGGCGTTGGTGACAGCAGCGGCAAAGGGCGAAGCTTCGTCATTGACCGGGGCCGGGGCCAATTCCACGTGCGTCACGAAGCGCACGTAGTCTCGGTTTACCAGGTCCAGCATCTGGCTGAAGAGTTGGAACCCTTCCTTCTGCCACGCCGCCAGAGGGTCAATTTGGGCCACCTGACGAAGGTAGATGCCCTCCTTGAGGTAGTCCATGTCGGAGAGGTGTTCGCGCCATCGAGTGTCGACCACTTGCAAGATCACGTCACGCTCAAAGGTCTTGGCCGTCTCCAGGCCCTCGGGGAAGGCGAGGCACTTCGCCTCGTAGACCGCGAGTGCGTCGGCCACTACTGCCCCTACTAATTCGTCACGGTTGCTCAGTCCGGCCAGTGACTCCACGCTCAAGGTGGTCGGGAAGTAGGTCAGCAGATCGGTGTGCAGCAGATCGAGGTCGCAGGCCTCCGCAAACTCGCTGGGCAACTGTTCGTCGATGGCCTCGGTGAGGACGTCTTCGATCATTTCCAGCGTCTCCGCGTGCAAGTCGTCACCTTCGAGAACCTGCTGGCGTCGGGCGTAAATCACCTTGCGCTGTTCGTTCATGACGTCGTCGTACTTGAGGGTGTCCTTGCGCTGTTCGGCGTTACGCCCCTCCACGGTACCTTGCGCTCGCTCAATGGCCTTGGTCACCATCTTGGCTTCGATAGGCATGTCTTCGGGCATCGCTCGGTCCATTACCCACGAAACCGCTCCGGTGGAGAATTGCGCCATGAGGTCATCTTCGAGTGACAGGAAGAATCGACTTTCACCAGGGTCGCCCTGACGTCCGGAACGACCACGTAACTGATTGTCAATGCGGCGCGAATCGTGGCGCTCGGTGCCGAGAACGAAGAGGCCGCCGAGGGCTCGCACCTCATCACCCTCTTCGACGCAGGCTTGCCGCCACTGCTCGAGGAGGAACGCCACTTTGGCGTCGTACTCGTCGCTGCCGGGCTTGATAGCTTGCGCGATGGTGTCGCGCACGGCCAATCCCTCGGGGTTACCTCCGAGCAAGATGTCGACGCCTCGTCCAGCCATGTTGGTGGCGACCGTCACGGCGAACTTACGACCAGCTTGGGCCACAATTTCGGCTTCGCGGAAGTGGTGCTTGGCGTTCAAGACCTCGTGGGGGACGCCCGCTTTCGACAATTCACGCGAGAGGAGTTCGGACTTGGCGACCGACGCCGTACCCAGCAACATGGGTTGCCCCTTGGCGTTGCGCTCCTTGACCTCTTCGACAATGGCCGCGAACTTACCGGCTTCCGTCTTGAACACGAGGTCGGCGTGATCGATGCGCTTGGGCTCGCGATGGGTCGGAATGGGCACCACAATGAGCCCGTAGGTGTTACCGAATTCACTGGCTTCGGTTTCGGCCGTTCCGGTCATACCCGCCAACTTCGCGTACTGGCGGAAGTAGTTCTGCAGCGTGACCGTCGCCCAGGTGTGATTTTCGTCCTGAATCTGGACGCGCTCCTTGGCCTCAACCGCCTGGTGCAAACCGTTCGACCATCGCCGCCCCTCGAGAACGCGTCCGGTGAACTCGTCCACGATTTCGACGGCGCCGTTACGCACCAGGTATTCCTTGTCGCGGGTGTAGAGCTCCTTCGCCTGCAGGGCGTTCGAGAGTTGGTGAACGTAATTCGTGGCCACGGCGTCGTAGAGATTCCCCACACCCAGCTGGCGCTCGACTTTGGCGATACCTTCAGGAGTAGGCATGACGGTGCGCTTCTCAAGATCGACGTCGTAGTCCTCTCCCTTGACCAGCGACCGCGCTATGGAGGCAAATTGGTAGTAGAGCTTGGTCGTGTCGTTGGAGGCTCCCGAAATAATCAGCGGCGTACGAGCCTCGTCAATCAAGATGGAGTCAACCTCGTCGACGATGGCGTAGTGGTGGCCCCGCTGCACTTGCTGTTCCTTGCTGCGAGCCATGTTGTCGCGCAGGTAGTCAAAGCCAAACTCGGTGTTCGTTCCGTAGGTGATATCGCTGTAGTACGCCTCACGCTTGGCGTCGAAATCGTTAAGGTCGGGACCCACCCGGCCCACCGTCAGGCCGAGCCAACGGTGAACTTGCCCCATCCAGTTCGCGTCGCGAGTGGCCAGATAATCGTTCGTGGTGACGAGGTGCACTCCCTGGCCCGCGAGAGCGTTCAGGTACACCGGCAAGGTCGACACCAGGGTCTTTCCCTCACCGGTCTTCATTTCCGCCACCCAGCCGAAGTGCAGGGCCATGCCACCCATCAGCTGAACGTCGTAGTGGCGTTGGCCCAAAACGCGAGAGGCCGCTTCGCGAACGACCGCGAAGGCCTCAATCATCAGGTCGTCGAGGGTTTCCCCCTCGGCCAAGCGTGCTCGAAACTCCGCCGTCTTCGCCTGCAGTTCTGCGTCACTGAGCGCGGCCATGGCGTCGGAGAGCTGATTGATGGGTTGGACCAGATTGGCGAGCTCGCGCACGCGCTTGCCATCACCGGCGCGGAGAATCTTGGAGAACACACTCATGACTGTTCAACTCTAGTTGCCGGAGGAAAAACCGAAGTGGGCTGCGAGTGCTGACCTGGTCTTTGACCCCACACCCGCCTGAAAATAGCTAGCCACTTTGACCAGAAAATCCTCAGGACTTACATCTAAACCGCGCCATGCTCAGTGTTTACACACCTTACGTGGGTCGTTTCGCCCGCGACTGGCATCGACTTTCAACCACAGACCACTCGCAGCCCAGTCCCATTCTAGGGACGAGGGGCCTCGGGGTCCAAGAGCGTGTTACAGCGAGGTGCTAAACCACTTCCGTGGGAATGTACTTTCGTAAAAGCAAAACCTTCGGGCCCCTACGCCTCAATTTTTCAAAAAAAGGCGTGGGCTTCTCCCTCGGCGTACCCGGCATGCGCATCGGCAAACAGGCGGGACGCAAGGGCGTCTACACGCGCGGTGGCAAAAACGGCGTGTACTTCCGCAAGAAGTTGGACTAATCAGTGGGATTTTTCACTCGCCGGGCCAAGCCGGGCAACACCGCCGCCAGCATGTTGGAGCAAATCACCATCAAGCCCGCCACCATTGCCCCGCCGGCCGATCACGAGCAGGGCTGGGAGTACCTGTACTTCGCCTCAGAACTGAAGACAAACATTGACGGCTTGGCCCCTGATTACGAGGCCATGCTGGTCACGAGCCTCTCACGTAACTCGCCGAAGTCACCGAACCCCTTCGTTGACGTCCGTGACGCTATGACCACCGTCGGCACTACGGTGGGACTGATTGACTACATCTTCCAGGCCGCCAACCTCGAAAAAGGCTTTGGCAAGCCCGGTGAGCCAGGTGACGAGGCACATCTTTCACTCATGGCGCGTGAAATAGCCGGTATCTACGCCAATTTGCTGAACGTGGCGATGGACTTAAAATCCACCAATTTGGGATCCTTTCAAAAGGTGGGCAACGACGTCGCCGCCTCGTGTCTGCAGCCGCTTCAAGAGATTCGCGCTTTTAGTGACACGGTGGGTTCGTCGTTTGAAAAGGTCGTGGCCGAGCTACGCCAGGGTATTGCCCCCAGCGAACCACTGGTTCTCACCTTGACGCTGACTATGGACGAGGCCGTATCGCAGCGCTTGATGAGCGATTTAGAGCTGCTCAAAAAGTAGACACGGCTTGACCCGCGCTACCTCGGTGCCACCCGCAAGGACCTAGGAACGTCCCAGGACCAGTGAGAAGACGAGCCGCAGCCCCAGCACGACCGCGGCGATGGGCACGAGGAGCACTCGCCACCCTTTGGCGCTGTGCACTTCAAAGCGCAAAGCGCTGCGGTGGTGTGCCCACACCATTGAGCGTGTCGCCCGCTGTCGAGAAACACCCTCAACGTGCGTAACGATCGCGGAGTCCACTGCTACCACGACGTAGCCCGCTTGGCCCACGTCCCAGCACAGCGCCATATCTTCAGCAAACATGAAATACCGCTCATCAAATCCGCCCACTTGCTCGAAGACATCGCGGCGAATGAGGAAACAGGCTCCCGACACCCAGTCGACGGAGCCGTCGGCGTGACGGGATCGGTAGCGGCGAGTCGCCGGGTTCGACGGCCATAGGGGGGCCAATAGCGCGTGGGCGCCAGCTAGCAACACGGAGGGAAAGACTCGGTGTGACGGGTAGACCGTTCCGTCGGGCCGAAGTATGCGCGGACCGGCCACGGCGGCCTGCGGTGTTGATTCGAGCACGCGCAGCATCTCCGCAACCGCGCCATCGTGCACGACCACATCGGGGTTCGACACCAGGAGAAAGGGCGTCGCCTTCGTCGCGGCGGCCCCACGATTGACGCCGCGGCCGTAGCCCAGGTTCATCTGCGGAGTCACGATGGTCACCGCGCGGCCACCCAGCGCGGGCAGCGTCGATCCCACTTCCCCGTTCTCCACCACCACGAGGTCGGTGACGCCATTAGCCACTAAGGAATCTAGGCAGCCCCCCAAGACCGAGCCGGCGTGGTAGTCCACCACGACGGCACTCACGAGCGAGCCGAGATCGTTCACGAGCTTGGGGCGCGCACGCTGCGGTCGCGAAGCAAACGTTGGACGCCTTCGTGCCAGTGGGGCAAGGGGGCGAATTCATGAGCGAACTTTTCGGTGTTGAGGTCACTGCGTTCGGGACGGTGCGCGAGAGGCGCCGGCGAAAGATCGCTGGTCGCAATAGGCGTGGCGAAGTCGTCACCGCGGCCCAGACGTCGACCAGCAAAATCAGCGACGTCAAACCACGTAGTGGTTCCCGTATTCGCGACGTGCCAGACACCGCCGGGCCGCTGGCGAACCAGGCAAACCAGGGCGCGTGCTAGGTCGGCCGACGCCGTGACGGTGCCGGTTTGGTCATTCACGAAGCGCACCACCTGCCCATTCAAGGCCCGATCAGCAATCACGTGCATGACGTTCTTGCCGCGAACGCCCATGACCCAGGAAGTTCGCACAATCGTGTCTCGTTCGCGACACAACAACTCGCCATCACGCTTCGTCCGACCGTAGACGCTGAGGGGATTGGTGAGGTCGTCTTCGACGTAGCTCGTTCCCTTGTACCCGTCAAAGACGTAGTCGGTAGAAACGGCAATCAAGTGCGCACCGTAGCGCTCGGCGGCGTCCGACAGGAACCCGGTGGCGGTCGTGTTGACGAGAGCGCACTGCTCGGCGTCGGTCTCCGCTTTGTCCACCGCCGTGTAGGCGGCCAGATGAACAATCACGTCAGGACGACTATGGCCAATGGCGCGGTCGACCGCGGCCGCGTCTGTGATGTCGAGATCGTGATGCGTGAGGCCAATAAGGTCAAACTCGTTCGAGCCAAGCGCTTGACCATCGGGCTGGAACGCGGGGTCACCCCCCAGGGGCGTGTGGCCGGCCAAAACGTCGAGGAGATCCACCCCCACCTGACCGCCCGCACCGGTCACGAGGATGCGTGGAACTGACCTCATGCGTACTCCCCTGGTCGAACGTGAATCACGTCGCCCACACTAAATCGTTGCAGCTCGCCCGCCACGTCAACAATCAGTTCGCCCGCTGCACCGAGGCCACAAGCCCGCCCCCGCAACAGCGCGGTGGGAGTAGTGATCTGAACCTGCTGGCCGAGAGTAACCAGCGCTTGCTCGTACTCGGCGAGGAGCGTGGCGCACCCGGCCGGGTGTTCGAGCAAAGGACGGCGCTGGCTGAGAGCAGCCAGGATGAGGTCCAATAAGAACGCGGGCGACGGCGCCGATCCCGTGGCGGCGAGGAGCGTGGTGGCATTACGCAACTCGGGGTCCACCGTCGAGCAATTAACCCCGACCCCCACGACGATGGCCACTCCGGCCTCCGTGACCACCGCCTCCGCGAGTATTCCCGCCACCTTGTCGGGGCCAAATAAGAGGTCATTGGGCCACTTGACGTCGGGCGTCTGCCCGGTGGCTTCGCCGATCGCCGCCCTCACGGCTAGGGCGACCGCCGCTACGGCGATCTGACGTTGACCATCAGCGAGGGCCGGACGCAGGAGCACCGAGAAGAGCAAACTGGAACCCGGCGGCGCCTCCCACACCCTACCGAGACGACCACGCCCAGCCGTCTGAAAGTCGGTCCGCGCGACCAATCCTTCGGACTCACCCGCTCGAGCCCTATCGGCGAGCCAGGTGTTCGTAGAGTCAATAGAGTCAAAGGTTTCGACTCGCCAGTCGGCTGAAAGCATGAGCCCAGCCTAGACAACTAGGGTTAGATACCGTTAGTACGACGAGGTTCGTAGGTACCGGAGGGTTTCGTGTTAAAGAAAGTGCTGATCGCTAACCGCGGAGAAATTGCCGTTCGGGTTATGCGCACCTGTCGCGAAATGGGCATTGCCACCGTGGCCGTCTATTCAGAACTCGACCGCGACGCCCTGCACGTGCGTCTCGCCGACGAGGCCTACGCCCTCGGCGGGCAGACGGCCGCTGACAGCTACCTCAATACCGAGGCCATTCTCGACGCCATCGCCAAGTCCGGGGCCGACGCGGTACACCCTGGCTACGGCTTCTTTTCGGAGAACACCGACTTCGCTCGCGCCATTACCGCCATGGGCGTGACCTTCATTGGGCCACCCCCTGAAGCCATCGAAGTCATGGGTGACAAGATTTCCTCACGAGTCGCCGCGGCCGAAGCCGGTGTGCAGGGCGTTCCCGGTCGCAACGACACCCTGACTGACCCCGCCCAGGTCGTCGCCTTCGGCGAGGAATTCGGTTGGCCGGTCGCGATCAAGGCCGCCTACGGCGGTGGTGGGCGTGGCATGAAAGTCGTCAACTCCGCCGACGAAGCGGCCGCGGCGCTGGAATCAGCCATGCGCGAATCGCTCAGCTACTTCGGCCGCAGTGAGTGTTACGTCGAGCGTTACCTGACCTGGCCCCGTCACATTGAGATGCAGGTCCTGGGCGACCAGCACGGCAATACCTTGTGGCTGGGCGAACGCGACTGCTCCGCCCAGCGTCGCCACCAGAAACTGGTGGAGGAATCACCGGCTCCGAACTTTCCCGACGAGGTGCGCCGCGCCATGGGCGAAGCCGCGGTCAAGGTGTCGCGAGCCTGCGGGTACTACAACGCGGGAACGGTCGAGTTCCTGTACCAAGATGGCGATTTCTTCTTTCTCGAAATGAATACGCGCCTGCAAGTGGAGCACCCGGTGACCGAACTGGTAACGGGGCTCGACCTCGTCGAATGGCAGCTGCGCGTGGCGGCCGGCGAGGCCCTCAGCTTCGGGCAAGATGACGTGCAACGCCTGGGGCACGCTATCGAGGTACGCATTAACGCCGAGGACGCGGCCGGTGGCCGCTTCTCCCCTTCGCCCGGCACCCTGACCTCCTTCACGGCGCCTTCGGGTCCCGGCGTGCGACTCGACGCCGGCTACGAAGCGGGTGACACCGTTTCCCAGTTCTACGACAACCTGATCGCCAAACTCATTGTCTGGGGCCCCGACCGCGACCGAGCTCGCCGTCGCATGTTGCGCGCCATTGAGGAAACCGTTATCACCGGCGTCGCCACCACCTTGCCCGCTGACGTCATCATTTTGAGTGATGACGAATTCGTCGCGGGCACTCACTCCACCAAGTGGGTGGAAACGAATCTCGACTTTTCTTCCATCACCTCACCGGCCGCCTCGGCGGTCAGCGCGGAAGGTCTGGTGCGACGTGACGTGCTCGCCGAAGTGGATGGCAAGCGCGTGTCGGTTTCGCTCTTCGTTCCCGAATTTGAAGGCGCGTCTCGCCCCGTCGCGCCCAGCAAGTCACGGCGTGCGCCAGCGCCCGCCAGTGGGGGCTCGGGCAGCGTTACCGCACCGATGCAAGGTACTATCGTGAAAGTTTCCGTCGAGGTGGGACAGTCCGTCGACGCCGGTGACGTCATTGTAATTTTGGAGGCCATGAAGATGGAAAACACAGTGCTCGCTGCTCGCAGCGGAACCATTTCTGCCGTTGCGGTAGCCGCGGGTGACGCGGTCAACGCCGGTGATCTCGTGGCGGAGATTTCGTGACCGCGCTCGACCTTTCTCGTGAAGCGGTCGAGGCGGTCCGCGACGAGCTCATCACCCTCAGCCACTTCATCCACCAACACCCCGAAATGGGGTACCAGGAGTTCGAAAGTGCCGCCGCAGCGGCCGCGGTTCTCGAGGCCAATGGCTTCGTCGTCGAGCGAGGCGTGGCCTCCTTGTCCACCGCCTTCCGCGCTACTAAGGGCAGTGGATCCTTGCACGTGTACTACTGCGCCGAATACGACGCCTTGCCCGAAGTGGGCCACGCTTGCGGTCACAACATCATCGCCGCCTCATCGGTCGGGGCCGCCATTGGCCTGGGTGCCGTGGCCGACGAAGCAGACCTTACGGTCGTCGTGCTGGGCACCCCGTCGGAAGAGGGCGGTGGGGGCAAAATTGACCTCATCAACGCCGGCTTCTTCGCCGACGCCCACCTCGCCATGATGCTGCACCCGTGGCCGGGTGACTACCCCGGAGGCGTCTTCTCTGATCGCCTCAAGGGACAGTGCTTGGCCGTCGATCAGTTCGACGTTGAGTATCGGGGCAAGGAAGCGCACGCGTCAGCTGCGCCCTGGGAGGGCGTGAACGCCCTCGACGCCTTGACCATTGCTCAGGTCGCCATTGGTCTTTTGCGCCAACAGTTAAAGCCCGGAGACCAGGTGCACCTCGTCGTCTCGAACGGTGGTTCCGCGGCGAACATCATTCCCAGTTTCGTTAGTGCTCGCGTGATGGTTCGTTCCCCCAATCTCGAAAGCCTGCAAGCTCTGCGTACGCAGGTGAACCACTGCTTCGAAGCTGGGTCCTTGGCCACGGGTGCGACAATGACCATGCGCCTTATTGGTCACACCTTCTCCCACATGAACAGTGACGCCGACCTCGTAAAGCACTACCGCAGCGCTGCCGAAGCCTTGGGTCGTTCCTTCGCGCTCGATGACGCCGGCGCGCCTATTCCGACTTTTTCGACGGACATGGCCAACGTCTCGCTCGTCGTGCCTTCTATCCACCCCCTACTGGGCATCGTTACGCACGGAGCGGTAAACCACCAACCCCAATTCACCGCTGCTTGCATCACCCCCGAGGCTGACCAGGCCATGATCGAAGGCGCTATTGCCTTGGCGCACACTGGTCTCTCGGTGGCCGGTGACGCTGATTTGCGAGCGCGCCTGATGGACGCTTCGTGATTCTCGAACACGCCTGGCTGAAGATCATTCCTGGTCAGGAAGAAGCCTACGAAGCCGCCGTCCGCGAAGCCCTGCCAATTATCGAATCAGCGCCCGGTTGCTATGGTGCTGACCTGCGTCGACAAGTTGAAGACCCTACGCGCTACCTGCTGAGTGTTCGTTGGGAGTCCGTCGAGGCCCACTTGGCGTTTCGAGAAACTGACCTCTTCCCGCAGTGGCGTTCACGAACGCATATTTTCTACGAAGAGCCTGGTCAAGTGACGCACTTTTCCGCGCCCCTCGAGCGAGAGCGCCGCTAAACCCCTACGGCGTGCGGCATGCACAGGTCGTCGTACTCGGCGATGATGATCGGTCCGGCGTGGTCACCGCACGCGGGGCAGTCGGGGTCACGACGAACGCGGAAGCTTCGAAAGCTCTGGTCCAGGGCGTCGTAGGTCAAGAGACGACCAATGAGTGGTTCGCCCAGACCCAGCAACAACTTGATGGCCTCGATTGCCTGAATCGATCCGATGATGCCGGGCAACACACCCAGCACGCCGGCCTCGGCGCAACTCGGCGCCAATTCGGCGGGAGGTGGCTCGGGAATCATGCAGCGATAGCAGGGACCCACGTAGGGTGCGAAGACCGTGACCTGGCCCTCGAAGCGAAAAATTGAGCCGTGCACCACGGGAATTTTCTTCAAGAGCGCGGCGTCATTAACGAGGTAGCGGGTCGGGAAGTTATCGGTGCCATCCACGATCACGTCGTAACCGTCAATGATGTCAAGGATGTTGTCGGCCCCTAGTCGGGTGTCGTAGGTGTTGACCTTGATGTCGGGGTTCATGCCCTCGAGGGTCTTGCGCGCGCTGTCCACTTTCCGCATCCCAACGCGCTCGAGATTGTGCAGGATCTGACGTTGCAAGTTGGAGGAATCGACCACGTCCATGTCAATGATGCCCAGCGTCCCCACCCCGGCCGCCGCGAGGTACAAGGCCGCGGGTGAACCGAGACCGCCGGCACCCAGCAAGAGCACCTTGGACCCCAGCAACTTGAGCTGCCCCTTTTCCCCCACTTCAGGCAGGAGCAAGTGGCGGCCGTACTGAATGCGCTGCTGGGCGGTCATTGTCTGGGGAGCGGCCCAGGTGAGCCCCTCATCCTTCCACTTGTTGAATCCACCGATGATGGAGACGACGTCGGTGTAACCAAGGTCTTGCAGCGTTTTGGTGGCGAAAGCCGAGCGCACGCCGCCGGCGCAGTAGACCGCGATGGGCGCGGACTTGTTACTCAATCGGCCCTCAACTGAAAATTCAAGATTGCCTCGAGGGATGTGGACGGCCCCGGGCACGGCGCCCTGTTCGTACTCGTCGGGCTCTCGAACGTCCAGCAAGGTGTAGTGGTCGAGATTCGCGGCCACGGTCGTCGCGTCAATCTCAGTAATTTCGGCCTTAGCGGCGTTGAGTAAATCCCGGGGGGAAGACATCACGGCTCCTTCGTACATGGAAATCTTACTACTTTGGTCAACATTCCGTTCCGGCGCCTTGGCGCCAGCCACTAGACCTTATGCGTGACTATTGCTGAACTGCTCCAACGACGTCGAATGGTTCGCTCCTTCACCGGCGCAGCCGTCGACCACGAGCAGTTGCGTGCGCTCTGTGCGACGGCACTCTGGTCCCCCACTGCTGGTAACGCGGCCGGCGTTCGGCTCAGCATCGTCAGCCACGACCTGGTCCCGGCCTTCATTGATGTCGCCACCGATGACGAGTGGCGCACACGCTCGACCCGTTACGCCGGACTCGCTCGGGCGGGCGCGGTGGTTCTGGTAACGACTCGACCTCAGGACTACGAAGTGCGCTACCAAGCCCCCGACAAATCGGCCTCGGGACTGGGCGAACGCGAGGCGTGGCCGGTTCCCTACTGGCACGGTGACGCCGCAATGGCGGCCATGGCCCTGCTACTCCTCCTCGAAGACGTTGGACTGGCGGCTACCTTGTGGGGAAACTTTCGCCACGACCACGACATTCTCGAGTGGGCCAGCATTCGAGATGAGGAGTTGTTCGCCTCCATCCTCATTGGTCACGCTGACGGCAAGGATCATCGTTCGACCTCACTCGAGCGTGACGTCCCGACACGCGCCGAGCGGGTTCGAATAGTGGGCGCAGCGCCAAACCTTGAATAAGAGCCTCCTCTTGACCAAGGGCTGACTATGTCCTCGACGGTCATGGCCGAGGTCCCCAAGCGAGGACGCAGTAAGCAACTAGGGCTTTTCGACTACGCTCCGGGGCCGTCGCCGGGCGCTCACTATTGCCCTTGCCGACGTATCCGTCGCCCGCTGACCGTCGTCGTCACAGAGTTCAAGAAGCTCAAAATCGCTGTCCAGCAATTCCCTAACCGTCAACAATTCCACTGCTTGCTCCACGATGACTTCCTGGTGTTCTCGAAACGTTCCACCGCCCAGTGACTCAAAGATGCGCAAATCGAAGAACGCGAGGGGCGGCTGGTCGAAGTTGACCGACATGATCAAGGTGTGGCCATCGAAATCGTGCACCCAGGGCGCCATCGAGCCCAGCTCCTCGAGACGACCTACGGTATTGCAATCAAAGACCAAGAGCCCACCATCGACCAAGTGCTGGGCGGCGCGCGCAAAAACCGCTCGCCAGCCGTCCAGCGTGATGACGTGGTTCAAGGTGTCAAAAACACAAATAACGACGTCGAAGGTCTCGGCGAGGGCGAAGTTCGTAATGTCGCCCAGGTGCAGTGAGGCCCCGGGGAGTCGTCGCTCGGCGACCGCCAACATGCCCGCCGATTGGTCAATACCCGCCAATCGAAAGCCCGAGCCCAGTCCCGCGAGCACCGCTCCCGTACCGCAACCCAGTTCGAGCACCGAAGTGGCGTCGGGGCGATAGTGGGTGATGAGCGCCAGAATCTGACGAATGCGCTCAACCGGCTCACCATTCACCGCGTCGTAGAAGGGGGCAAAAGCGTCGTAAGCGGGGATGTCGGTCACGTCGTCAGCCTAGGGAGGAGCTTCGTCGCGGGCGACGTGGTCTTAGTCCGAGGTGGCGAGGGCCGAAGCGATAGCCGAGCGAACATCGCTGTCTCGGAAGGTGAAGCCCGCCGCGAGGAGTGCCGTCGGCACAACGCGCTGACTGGCGAGCACGGTTTCGGTCGCGCACTCCCCGCCGAGAACGACTTTCATCGCTATCGCCGGCACCCGTAAAAAGGCCGGACGCCCTAGCGCCTTCGCCAGGGCGACGGTGAGTTCGTGGTTCGTGCAGGGCTCTGGTGCCACCGCGTTCAGCGGACCAACCAAGCGATTATCCAGTGCAAAGAGCATGGCGCCAACCTGGTCACGCAGCGATATGGGACTCATCCACTGGCGCCCCGTACTGAGGTCACCACCGAGGCCCGCGCGGAAAATTGGGAGCAGCTTCTTTAACGCTCCCCCTCGGCGACTCAGAACGATACCCGTACGCACCTGGGAGACCTTCGTTCCGCTCGCCGCGGCGCCGACGCTGGCGCGCTCCCACTCGTCACAGACAGCGGAGAGGTAGTCCGTACCGCGCGCCGACTGCTCATCGAGTAGGTCGTCACCCCGACTGCCGTAGTAACCGATTGCGGAGCCGCTGACCAGCGTCGGCAATCCGTCGGGCAGTAGTGAGGCCAGCGAGGCGATGGTGGAGGTCGCATCGCGGCGCGAGGTCAACAACACCGCGCGGTAACTCGGCGTCCAGCGATGATCGGCGATACCAGTACCGGCCAGATTAAGTACCGCATCAAGCCCGCCAATACGCTGAAGGTCACCCTCGTCAATTTCGTGAGCCGCTGGCTTCCACCGCACCTGCAGCCCACTGACTGGGCGTGACGAGGGGCGCACGAAACGAACGACCTCATCGCCACGCGCCGTCAAAGCTCGAACGAGCGCCTCACCTATTAGGCCCGTGGAACCGGTTACGCCAACGCGCACTACGAGGCAGAGGACGTCGCCGCGACCTCGGTGAGGAGCGCGACTATGGTGCGAAGGCCCCAAGCGGTTCCCCCACGCTGGTAGTAACCGCGGCTCTCACCAGCTCGGGCGGGACCGGCGATATCGAGGTGCGCCCAGGGACGGCCATCGTTGAAGTGTTGCAGGAAGAGGCCGGCTGTAATAGCGCCCGGCCCTCCGCCGAACTTGCCCATGTTCTTGATATCAGCCGTTTCGGACTCGATATCCTTTTCGTACTTCGCGTCGAGGGGCATTTGCCAGAAGCCTTCACCACTGGTGGCGCTGGCGTCCATGATTCGCTGCGCGAGTGCGTCGTCGGTCGAAAAGAAACCGGCGCATTCATTCCCCAACGCGGCGGCCATAGCCCCCGTCAAGGTGGCGACGTCAATCATCGCGTCGGGATCATGCTCGAGAGCCAAGGTCATTCCCTCGGCGAGAATGAGCCGACCTTCGGCATCAGGGTTAGCGACCTCAATGGTCACTCCCGAGCGCGAAGTGATCACGTCGCTGGGCTTCACGGCCCGGTCACCCGACATGTTCTCGACCAGGGGCGCGATAACGGTAAGTCGGATGGGTAACTTCAGGGCCGACACGGCTGCGAGGACACCGCTGACCACGGCCGCACCGCTCATGTCGGTTTTCATGTCGTACATGCCCGGCAAGGGCTTGATGGCCAAACCACCGGAGTCGAAAGTGACACCCTTCCCAATCAGGGCGTAGTGGGCGGTGGCGTTCGCTGGATGGTAGGTAGCGATCACGACGCGCGCCGGCTCGGCCGAGCCCGAACTCACCGCCAACACGCCACCGAGACGCTCTTCGCGAATCTTCGATTCTGTCCAGACATCAATCTTCACGTCCGCCACGTTGGCGAGGCGAGCAGCAATAGCCTTGGCCAATTCCTTGGGCGTCATGAAGTTCGGTGGCGTGTCAACGAGTCGCTTCGCCCAGTTCGTAGCGTTGGCGATGACCTCACCAGTCTCGACACCCGCCACCACCGCGTCGAGCGCTTCGATGGATGGCAGATCTTGGCCCAGGGCCACGACGACGAGCTTCGAATCGTCGTCGGGCTTTTTGAAGTTGTACGAGGTCAAGATTGCGGCCTCGGCCACCGCTTGAGCGGCGTCGGCGGGGAAGGAGAGGCCGTCGGTGGGCAGCAAGAACGCCAGATCCTTGCCACGAGCGGCGCGGACAGCTGACGCTGCGGCCAGCCGGTAGGACTCGTCACCGGGGTCTTCGCCGAGGCTGACGAGGACAATGCTCGCGCCATCGAGGGCCGGTAAGACCAGTGATGATCCCGCCTTCGCCGAGAAGCCGTGCGTTGCGCACCACTCCTCGGAAAGGGAGCGAGGCACGCGTTGCCCGGCAACCTCGTCGGGCACGTCAGCGGCGACGTTGCCTACACCCTGACTGAAGTTGACGGGTACCGCGAAGAAACTGGCCGTCGTTTCGGCAAGCGCCTTTACTCGAGTTTTGCTAATCACTTTGACTCCTCTGTCATTGAACGTGCGGTGCGGTGCGCCGACCCTTCAGCCACTCGCGCCAAGGTCCAAACTAAATCACTCAGACGGTTCAGGTAGGCCACTACGAAAGAATCTTCGCTGATCCAGGTCACCGCCACTCGTTCGGCCCGGCGAATAACGGTTCGAGCGACGTCGAGGGCGGCGGAGGCTTGGTTTTCTCCCGGGACCACGAATTCGGTAGGCATGACCACTTGACTCGACCAGAAGTCGATGCGTTCCTCGAGGCCGTCGACCATTTCTTGGGTCACCAGCGTCCGGTTCCCCTCTAATTTCGGACGATTCTCCGAAGCGGTCGCTACTTCGGCCATCAAAATCCAGAGGTCGCGCTCTAACTCGGCAATGACCTGGTTGAGTTCACCGTCACGAGGCTGCAGGGAGCGGGCCCACCCGAGGGCGGCCTGGGCTTCGTCGACGTTGCCATTGAGTTCGATAGCGGCTGAATCCTTCTCGGTTCGTCCACCAAACAACAAGCCCGTCGTGCCGTCGTCACCCTTACGCGTGTATATCTTCATCCCGACAGCGTACCGATTAAAAAAGAGAAGCGGGTAGCCTTTAAGCACATGTCCAACGCCCTCCAGCCGCCCTTTACTCGCCCCCGCGCGGACGACCCCTACTTGGCCGCCCTCCAGCGAGGCACCCTAATCTACGACGGGGCCACGGGGACCAATCTGCAGCGGCAGGACCTGACGGCCGACGACTTTGGTGGAGCGGCCCTCGAGGGCTGCAATGAAATCTTGGTTATTACGAAGCCTTCGGCCATCGAGTTAGTGCACCGCTCCTTTCTCGACGTGGGTGTGGACGTTATTGAAACCGACTCCTTTGGTTCTTTTTCCGTCGTACTGAACGAGTACGGCATACCCGAGCGAGCCTTCGAGCTGGCCCACGCGTCAGCGGTGATTGCTCGTCGCGTCGCCGACGAATATTCCACGCCCTCGCACCCACGCTTCGTCGCCGGCTCCATCGGGCCGGGAACCAAGTTCCCCACCTTGGGGCAGATTACCTACGACGAACTGAGCGCGAGTTACGAAGAATTGGCCTACGGACTGCTCGAAGGTGGCGTCGACGTCCTCCTCGTCGAGACAATGTTCGACCTGCTCTCGGGCAAGGCCGCCATCGCCGCCTGTCAACGCGCCATGCGTCGTCACGGTCGCGTGGTGCCCATCCAGGCCCAAGTCACCATTGAATTGACCGGGCGCATGCTCCCGGGTACGGAAATTGGCGCGGCGATCACCTCACTCAGCGCCTTGGGCATCGACGCCCTAGGGCTTAACTGCGCCACCGGACCCGTCGAGATGTACGAACCCTTACGCCAGCTCTCCGAAACGGCCCCCACACCACTCGCCTGCTTGCCCAATGCTGGTCTGCCCAGTGTCGTGAATGGAGAGATGCACTACGACCTCACCCCCGAAGGACTCGCCGAACACCTCTCGAAGTTCGTCACCGAATACGGCGTCCAGATAGTGGGCGGCTGCTGTGGCACCACGCCCGAGCATCTCGACGCGGTGGTGAAAGCGGTTCGCCCCTTACGAGCCGCCGTGCGTCACCCCGTACTCGAACCCTCCGTCGCCTCGATCTACTCAGCCGTGACCTACCAGCAGGACCGTTCTGTTCTGATGGTGGGTGAACGGACCAACGCCAACGGCTCGAAGAAGTTCCGCGAAGCGATGCTCGAGGGCGACTGGGATGCCTGCGTCGCCATCGGTCGCGAACAAATCAAGGAGGGTGCTCACATCCTCGACGTCTGCGTTGATTACACCGGGGCCGACGGCGTCAGTGACATGAACGAAGTAATGTCGCGCCTGGCGACGCAAGCCTCGGTGCCCATCATGGTCGACACCACCGAAACAAAAGTCGCGCGTCAGGCACTGACCTGGCTCGGTGGTAAAGCTATTTTGAACTCCGTCAATCTCGAGGAGGGCGACGGACCCGGCACCCGTCTCGACGGATTTCTGTCTCTGGCGGCTGAATTCGGGGCCGCGGTCGTGGCGACGTGCATCGACGAGGAAGGGCAGGCCCGAACGGCCGAGTGGAAGCTGCGGTCCGCCCGCAACATCACCACCCTCGCGGTCGAGCGCTACGGACTCCAGGCCAGTGACATCTTCATTGACCCCCTCGCGCTGCCGCTATCGACGGGCATGGAAGAGTCGCGGCGCGACGGCATTGAGACCATCGAGGGCATTCGTCGCATCAAGGCCGAACTGCCCGGGGTGCGCACCATCCTGGGCTTGTCGAATATCTCTTTCGGGCTAAACCCCGCCGCCCGACAGGTGCTCAACAGCGTTTTCTTGCACGAATGCGCCGAGGCCGGCCTCGACGCGGCCATCGTGCACGCTTCGAAGATTTTGCCTCTCGCCCGCGTCGACGAAGAGGCGCGCCGGGTCTGCCTTGATCTCATCTACGACCGCCGCAGCGAGGATTACGACCCACTCCAGGAATTGCTCCGACTCTTCGAAGGCGTCACCACCGCTTCGAACAACGCCGCCCCCCTCGATGATCTGCCACTCGACGAGCGACTGCAGCGACGCATTATCGACGGCGTGCGCGGGGGCCTCGAGGACGACTTGGCGAGCGCCATGGCGCAAGGTCTGGCCCCGCTCAACATCGTCAATGAGATATTGCTCGAGGGGATGAAGGTCGTCGGCGAGCTCTTCGCCAGTGGCGAAATGCAGTTGCCCTTCGTGCTGCAGAGCGCCGAGACCATGAAGATGGCCGTGGCCTACCTCGAGCCCTTCATGGAAAAGTCTGACCAGGGGGGTCGGGGCACCATTGTCCTCGCCACTGTCAAGGGTGACGTCCACGACATCGGTAAGAACCTCGTGGACATCATCTTGACCAACAACGGCTACGACGTCGTCAACCTGGGAATCAAGGTTGGCGTTAACGAAATGATTCAAGCGGTCAAGGAACACCAGGCCGACGCCCTGGGCATGAGTGGCTTGTTGGTGAAGTCCACGCTCATTATGCGAGAGAATTTGGAACTGATGAACGAACAGGGGCTCAGCGACGTTCCAGTGCTCTTAGGTGGCGCGGCGCTCACGCGTACCTACGTCGAGCGCGACCTGCGAGAGGTGTACCACGGCCGCGTCTTTTACGGTAAGGACGCCTTCGAGGGCTTGCGCGTCCTCGACCGATTGGGCGAGCTTCGAAAGAGTGGTGAGGACGACCCGCTGTTCGGACGCGCGATCTCCGAAAAGCAGGTCTTTCGCAAACTCCGCGGCGAAGAGCGCGAAGCCCCCGAAGGCTTGCCCCAGCGCAGTCCCGACGTGGCATCCGACAACCCCCTCTTCACTCCGCCCTTCCTCGGCTCTCGAGTCGCCAAGGGGATGTCAATTGACGACATTTCCGAATACCTCAATCTCACCGCGCTCTTTCGTAACCAGTGGGGCTACCGGCCCGACGAGGGCGAAGACGACCCGGCCTTCAAGGAGCGCGTCAGTGCCGTATTGCGCGAGCAATTAGCCGAGGCCAAGGAACAGGACCTGCTCATTCCCCAGGTCGTCTACGGTCACTTCCCCGCCGCCGCTGACGGCGACGACCTCGTCATCTTCACTGACGACACGCGCAGTGTTGAGGCCACGCGTTTTCACTTCCCGCGCCAGCACGTTGAGCCCTACCTCTGCATTGCCGACTTCTTCCGCTCGGTCGATTCCCCCGACCAGGACTACGCCAGCTTCATGCTGGTGACCATGGGGCCGAAGGTTTCGGCCCGTTGCGCCGAACTCTTCGCCGAGAACCGCTACCAGGACTACTTGTTGTTGCACGGTCTCGGTGTTGAAATGGCAGAAGCCCTCGCCGAACTCTGGCACAAGCGCATTCGCGAAGAGTTGGGTTACGTCGACGAAGACGGCCCCACGCTCTTCGGACTCTTTCGTCAGCAGTATCGAGGGGGGCGCTATTCCTGGGGCTACCCCGCTTGCCCGGATCTCAGCGATAACGCCAAGGTGGCCAATCTGCTCGAAGCCAGCCGCATCGGTGTCGAGGTTTCCGAGGGCTTTCAGCTTCATCCCGAACAAACCACTGACGCCATTATCTGCCACCACCCGAAGGCCAAGTACTTCGTCGCCTGATGACCAGGACCGTCGTTATTATCCACGAGGATCAGTGGCCGGTGGCGCGGGACGTACGGCTGGCGTCCTTGCGCACCGACCCCGACGCCTTCGGCGCGAACCTGGCTGAGGAAACGGCCTTTAGCGAAGCCCAGTGGAGAGACTTCGTGCGTCGCCAAGCCGTTCTCGTCGTGTTTGACGACCAGGCAGCGGTGGCCCTCACGCTCGTGGAAAGCTTCGACGGCGACTTCGGGGCCACCTGCTGGCTCGGTGGATGCTGGGTCACCCCCTCCGCCCGCGGATCCGGGGTTTTGCGGTCCATACTTCGCTTCATGGACGAAGAGGGGCCTTCGCGCAACTGGATGGTGCCGGGCCTGGGTGTCTGGGAAGAAAATGCCGGCGCTATCGCCGCCTACCAAGCGGTGGGATTCGTCATCATGGGCGATCCCGTGATCAGCACTCGTCGTCCCCCTCGCCGCTACCTACGGATGATTCGTCGCCCGCAGAATTAGCGACGAGTGGGCAGCGACAGCGGCGTGGCGTCACTCAGGGCTTCGCGAGCGTGGTAGCTCGAGCGCGTGAGCGGCGAGGACTGCACGTGTGACAGACCCAGGGCCCGTCCCCGGGCGGCCAGGTCGTCGAACTCGGCGGGTTCCCAGTAACGCGCCACGGGGAGGTGCTGGGCCGTGGGACGCAGGTACTGTCCAATGGTGGCGATGGACACCCCGATGGCCGAAAGGTCGGCCAGCACTTCTTCAATCTCGTCAGCGGTTTCACCCAGCCCCACCATCATGCCGGACTTTGTGGTGAGCCCCGCCGCCCGACTGCGCGCCAACACGGTTAAGGAGCGGTGGTACGCGGCGCTGGGACGCACCGCGCGCTGCAGACGCGGCACTGTCTCGACGTTGTGATTCATCACGTCGGGGCGAGCGTCAATAATGAGTTGCAGGGCCTCGGGGTCGCCGCGCAGATCGGAAATGAGTACTTCGACCTTGGTTTCGGGCGACCGAGCTCGAATGGCCCGAATAGTGTCGGCGATGGCCCCCGCACCCCCATCGGCCAAATCGTCTCGCGCGACGCAGGTAACGACGGCGTGACGCAATTTGAGGCGAACGACGGCCTCGGCGACCCGATCGGGCTCGGTGGGATCCAGGGCGAAGGGCTTGCGCGTGTCGATAAGACAGAAGCCGCAGGCTCGGGTGCAGCGCTCCCCGTTCACCATAAAGGTTGCGGTACCGTCCGCCCAGCACTCAAAGATGTTGGGGCAACCGGCTTCTTCGCACACGGTCACCAGACGCAGGTCCTCGGTAAGCGTACGCAGTGATTGGTACTCCGCACCCATGTGAGCTTCGATGCGCAGCCACTCGGGCTTGCGGGTAGTGATAGGAAGAGCCTCATCGGGATTAACGCCGGCCTTGCGCAAACGTCGAATGAGGGGCCGTTCGTCCGATTGGCTGGCGACACTGCGATCCACGCGAGCGACGCGCTCCTCACCGCCGATGCGACGAACCAACTCCTGACCTAAGAGCTCTTCCATTTCCAGTTCCGTAACGTCCAGGCCCAGTGACTGCAGCGAAGCAACGGGCTTGTCGGGAATGCCGCAGGGCACGATGGCCTCGAATGCTCGCATGTCGGTGGTCACGTTGAGGGCTAAACCGTGCAAGGTCCGTCGCTTCCCGCGACTGTTGCGAGCCGTGCGCACACCCACGGCCGCAATTTTCACCGGCGCTGATTCCAGGTGAGCCCACACCCCGGGGTAGTCGTCGAGCCGACCCACGCTCCCGAGAACGTGGTCGTGGTCGATGGTGGTCACGGCGGTGATGATGGCGTCTTCCATCATCGTGACGTGCGTCTTCCCCGCGGAGGGGTCGTCGACCACGCTGATGACCGGCCAGATGACCACCTGACCCGGACCGTGATACGTGACGTCGCCACCACGATCGGCGTCCACGACGTCGGCCTCCAGGGTGGCGGGGTCAACTTTGAAGGAGGTGGGACTCGTGCGTATTCCCCGGGTGTAGGTCGGGGGGTGCTCCATTATCAAGAGGTAGTCGTCGCTCGCCTCAACCAAGGCCCTCTGCAGGTCATTGGCTTCGTGGAAGGTCACCCTACCCAGGTGGCGACGACGAATCATCTACCACTCACTCTCGAGATCAAGACCATTGAGCAGGACGCCCACCCGTTCGAGGTAGGCCGCCGCGGTGGCGACGTCGCACACGCGGTGGTCAAAGGAGAGACCGAGTACGAGGCGGTGGCCGATGCGAATCGTCGCCGCGCCCTCACCGTGCTCAACGACCGGACGCTCGAGTACGGCTCCGATACTCAGCACGGCGACTTGAGGCTGAATGAGAATAGGCACGCTCCACAGAGCGTGCTCACTGGGGGCGCCGGCGATGGTGAAGGTTCCGCCGAGCAGATCGTCAGTGGTCAGCGCGCGTTGCTGAAGCCGTTCATCGAGTTCTACTACGCGCCGCGCCAAGGAGCGCACCGTGAGACCGGCCGCGGCGTGCACTACCGGCACGAGCATGCCGTCATCGTCGAGGTGACGGGTGAATCCCACGTTGACGGTTGGTTCGAGAAGGAGTTCGTTGTCCAGGTAGTAAGCGTTCAAGAAGGCAAACTCACCCAGGGCGCGCACTGCCGCCACGGTGATTATCACTTCGTCGCTGACCGCGAAGCCGTCTTTGGTAGTCGGGCGCTCATTGGTCAAAGCGGCGAACAGCGGCACGTCGATCTCAATGGCCACGAAGCCGTGGGGAGCAGCGAGTGCGGACGCGCTCATGTGCGCTCCCATGCGGCGCTGACCCTTGGACAGGGCCACGGCGACGGCGTCACTCGGCCCCTGCGCCACGGCTCGCTCGGCGTCACGGCGGGTGATGGCACCGCCGACGCCGGTTCCGGTGAGCGTCGAAATATCAATACCCCCGTCGGCCAAGATCCGCCGCACCACGGGAGAAACGACCACCCCATTCGCGCCCGGCACCCGCGCGGGCCGAGCCTCAACGGGGGCCGAGGTCGGGGCTGCGACCACGGTCGGCCCTGCTTCGACGGCACTTTCGCCAATAATGGCGACCACGGCGCCCGTTTGGACGGTGTCGCCTTCGGCGGCCAGAATCTGTTGCAAAACACCCGAAGCCGGTGAGGGCATTTCGGAGTCCACTTTGTCAGTGGAAACCTCAAAGAGCGTCTCGTCGCGAGCGACGACGTCGCCGACCTTCTTGAACCACTTGGTAATGATTCCTTCGGTGACCGACTCACCCAGTGAAGGTAGAGTGACCTCAGCCAACGTGGATGCCTCGACCCGCGAGGGCCAGCAATGTTTCTCCGAAGGTTTCCGACAGCGACGGGTGCGGTTGGATCAGCGCGGCCGCTTCTTCGACATTGGCTTCCCAGTTCACCGCGAAGTAGCCGGCCCCCAGCTGCTCAGTGACCCAAGGACCCGCCATGTGGACCCCCAGAATCTGACCAGCGGTTCCGTCGGCCCGCTTCTCGGCAATGATCTTTACGACACCATCGGTCTCGCCGATGATCTGGGCGCGACTGTTACCACCAAAGGGGTCCTTCTTCACCAGGACGTCGTAACCCCGTTCCACGGCGGCTGCTTCAGTCAAACCGCAAAAGGCCACCTCGGGGTTGGAGTAAATCGCCCAGGGCACCCGGTCGTAGTCGACGGGGACCACGTCTTCGCCCACGATGGTCTTGATCGCCACGATGGCTTCAGCAAAACCGACGTGCGCCAGCTGCGGCGTTCCGGCGACCAGGTCACCTACCGCGAACACCTGGGGATTGGCGGTGCGCATGAAGCCGTCAGCCACCACGAAGCCCCGGTCGTTCACTTCGACGCCGGTGCCCTCGCCCAGCAGCCCTTCGGTGCGGGGGCGGCGCCCCACGGAAACAACGACCATGTCGACCTTGACGTCGTCGGCCCCTTCGAGATGAATACTCGTCGCGCCGTCGGCGGGACTGTGACCCGTGATTTTGACGCCAGTCTGAATGTCGATACCGCGCTTCTTGAAGGCTCGGTTCACGACCGTGGCAACTTCGGTGTCGCAACCGGCCAGGATGGAGGGAAGGCCTTCGAGGATGGTGACCTTGGTTCCCATGTCGCTCAGCATGGAGGCGAACTCGCAGCCAATAGCGCCACCACCGATGACCGCCGCTGAGGCGGGCAGAACGGTGAGGTCGAGAAACTCGTCGGAGGTGAGCACGATGGAGCCATCAACGTCGAAACCGGGCAGGGTGCGGGGCACGGACCCAGCGGCCAAAATAATGTTGGTGCCCTGGGCGACAACGCCGGCGTCGGCCCCGTCGAGCACGGTGACCATTTGGTTGGCGTCGAGGCGAGCGGTCCCCTCAAAGACGGTGACCTTACGACCCTTGAGCAGTCCCGCCACACCCTTGTGAAGCTTGTTGACGATTTCGGTCTTGCGAGCTTGGCTGACGGCAAAGTCCACCGTCACGTCGCCGGCGTTGATGCCGAAGGCCCCAGCGTGCTCGAGGGTTCGTCGCACGTGGGCGGTTTCGAGGAACTCCTTCGCCGGAACGCAACCACGGTGCAGGCAGGTGCCACCAACCTTGTCGCGTTCGACCAGCGCGATGTTCAGCCCAGCGGCAGCGCCGTAGAGGGCGGCGGCGTAGCCGCCAGGTCCTCCACCAATTACAACAACGTCAAATGTTTGGACTTCGTTCGCCACGGCATTCCCTTCGATTGGCTGTTCCCCGCGATGAATCCTACCCCCAGCGAGCAAATCTTCTCACGAGGACGGTGAACTGGATTGACCATACTGACTATCTGCGGCGGCGGTCGCCAGAACGTCAACAAATTCGTTGCCCTTATCACCCGCGTGACCCTTGACCCAGGTGAAACGGACTTCTCGTCCCCCGTCGAGCACGAGGGGAATGAGCTGCTCCCAGAGATCCCTGTTCGCCACGGGCTGGCCCTGGGAGTTTTTCCACCCCCGCCGTAACCATCCGACGTGCCATTTGTCGTTAAAACATTTCACCACGTAGGTGGAATCCGAAACGATTTCAATGGGACCATCGGGGAAGGCCCGCAGGGCCTCAATGACCGCCTGCACTTCCATGCGCTGATTGGTCGTGTGGGCGTCGGCTCCGCTGCCGTAGTGCTCCTTGCTCGCCGCCCACGCCCAACCACCGGGACCGGGATTGCCGCGACAGGAGCCGTCAGTAAAAACGCGCCTCACGAGGTGCGCGTAATCCAGGCGTCGGGGTCGTCACTGAAACGCGTCACCGACTGCGGTAAGTCGCCGCGCAGCACCTGTCCCAGCGTGACGTGCTCGAGCACCTCGCGCAAGGCGCCGCGCACCGCGACCCAGACGTCTCGCAGGTGCGAGGCGTCGCCTTCGTAGATCAGCGTTTCGGGGCGCATCCCGCGAACTCCCGCCATTGGCCCCGAGACCACCCGCAAAATATCGGCAATCATGATGTCGTCTGGACGGTGGGCGAGTCGAAAGCCACCTTCGGGTCCGCGTTGGGAGGTGACGAGCCCACCTCGACGTAAGTCGGACATGATGGCCCCTAGAAACTTCGCGGGCAGTTCCTGCTCCTGGGCGAGGTGTTCCGCGCTCACCGAGTGGTCGCTCGCAGCCAGGGTCAGCAACGCCCGGATGGCGTAATCAGCTTTGGCCGGAATCTGCATAGTCCTATTCTGCCCTAAATCAATAGAAAAGGTCGTTACTAGTCGGCCTAGAGTGTCGGGATGCATTCCCTCGCCACTCGCTCCCTGTACCTCTGCGTCGGTGCCCGAGACGACATGGCAAGCTTTCTGCCGGCCGTCTTGCGCGGTGGCGTGGACGTGGTCCAGTTGCGAGAAAAATATCTCGACGACGACACCCGACGGACCATGGCTCGCCTCATGGTGCCCATATGCCACGAGTTTGGCGTGCCCTTCGTAATGAACGACTTTCCCGAACTGGCCCTCGACGTGGGTGCCGACGGTGTCCACGTCGGCCAAGACGACGTCACCCCGGCGTATTGCCGAGAACTACTCGGTCCCGACGCCATCGTGGGTCGATCCACGCACGACCCCGAAGAATTTGCCCGCGGACTTTCCGAGCCGGTCACCTATCTCAGCGCCGGACCTATCGTCGCCACCCCGACCAAAGAGGGCCGTTCGCCAACCGGAGTCGACTACGCCGTCGCGTGCCAGCGTTCCACCACCCTTCCGGTGTTCGTCACGGGCGGGGTGAGTGAAGAGAGCGTGGGGCAACTGGTGGCGTCAGGACTGCGGCACTTCGTCGTCGTGCGGGCCCTCACGCAAGCCGCCGACCCTGAAACCGCTGCCCGGCGATTACGCCAAGCCCTGGACGCTGCCCGCTTAGCGGTGGCGGTCGAGCCAGCCCAGTAGCGTCGCAACCATTCGCGGATCGGCCCTCAGTTGGTGCCCCGCACCTTGAATAATGCGCAGCTCCGCCCTTCCGTCGGCCGCCGCGACGAGATCGCGCGCGTCGGAGACGGGAATTTCCAGGTCATCGGCTCCGTGACCAATCAAGAGGCGGCGTGGCGGTATTTGGGCGATGGAACCCAGCGGGTCAATCGCCAGTACGCCGTCGAAAAGTTCCTGCGGCTCGAGTAAGTCTTCGGGGCTTTGCACCACGCCGCCGTCTTGGACTGCCTGGTGAAAGGAGTGGACGCCGCCGGTCCACGGGGCCAGATGCGCTGGGGTGGCAAAAACAGCCACCCCGCGAATGCGATCATCCTTGGCTGCTCGATTCAGGGCGAGCGCTCCACCAAAGCCGAAACCGGCCAGCGAGAGGCTGTGTCCCTCAGCGGCCACTCGCTCAATGATGACCGAAAGGTCACGGTCCCACTGTTGGGCGGAGAAGGTTCCGCTGCTGCTTCCCACCCCGGACAAAGTACCGGTGGCGACCAGCCACCCCGATTCCCCCGCCAGCAACTCCGCGAGTTGGGGCAAAAGAACGGCCGCCTGGCGACCAAGCCCTAGGGCTCGAGGAAGTCCGTGGAGAATAATCAGCGCGTGGTGCGTCGGGCCCGGGGTACTGGCAATCTGGAGATCCAGTACCGAGCGGTCACTTGTGAGTTGTTCGTGTTGGAGCATCGCCGTTCTCTTTTGGTCTCCAGACTAGGGGGCGGGGCGGGCCCAAGGGTGGCGCCGGTAGGCTGGGCGTATGGCTACTCCCCTTCTGGAACTCATCAATCTGCACGTTGAAGCCGAGGGCAGTCCCATCCTGCGCGGCGTCGACCTCGTCGTACACGAAGGAGAAGTGCACGCCTTAATGGGCCCCAACGGTGCCGGCAAGTCCACCTTGGCCAGCGTCATCATGGGCCACCCTGGTTACTCGGTCACTCAGGGCCAGATCATGCTGCGCGGTGAAGATATCGCTACGTGGTCCCCCGACGCCCGCGCCCGCGCCGGCATCTTTCTCGCCTTTCAGTACCCCGAGGCCATCTCGGGTGTCTCCGTCGTTCAGTTCCTGCGCCAAGCCATCGCCGCGCGCCGCGGTTTGGAAGAACTCAGCATTCTCGAAGTACGCCTTGATTTGATGGAGTGGATGGAGCGCCTGGGGATGGACCCCGCCTTCGCCGAGCGCCACCTCAACGAAGGCTTCTCTGGCGGCGAGCGCAAGCGTAACGAAGTGTTACAGATGGCGCTCTTGACGCCCGAGTTGGCCCTGCTGGATGAAACGGACTCGGGTCTCGATATTGACGCCCTGCGCATCGTCGCGCGCGGTGTTCGCACCGTCCGCGAGCAGCACCCCACCATGGGAGCCATTGTTGTCACCCACTACGTCAAGCTGCTCGAAGAGATTCAGCCCGACCAGGTCCACGTCTTGATTGACGGGCGCATCGAGCGCTCGGGTGACGCTTCCCTCGCGCAAGATATCGAAGTCGCCGGTTACGACCACCTGCGGCCAACGGCGGTGTGATGGCGACCTTCGACGCTCGCATGGTCCGGGGCGATATCGCCCAATTCAACCGCGTTATCAATAATCACCCACTCACCTACCTGGACTCGGGGGCGACCACCTTGCCACCCCGAACGGTGCTTGAGGCGATGAATCGCTATTACGAACTACACCACGCCAACGTCCACCGCGGGGTCTACCAAACCGCCGCGGAAGCCACCGCCATCTACGAAGGGGCGCGCGAAGCCGTCGCCACTTTCATCAATGCCCCCGGTGGGGCCGAAGAAGTGGTCTTCACCAAAAACGCCACCGAGGCCTTTAATCTCCTCGCTAAGTCCTGGGGCGCGTCACAGCTAAAGAGCGGTGACGTGGTGCTGCTGAGTGAGATGGAACACCACGCCAACATTGTGCCGTGGTTCCAGTTGCGTGAGAGCCACGGCATCGAAGTGCGATTCATCGGGGTGGGTGATGATTTTCGCTTGGACCTCAGCAATCTGGATGAGCTCCTACGGGGTGTCAAGTTGGTCTCTCTCACCGGCATGTCAAACGTGCTCGGGACCATTAATCCAATCAAGGACCTGGCGCGGGCCGCTCACGCAGCGGGCGCTCTCATTGCCCTCGACGGAGCGCAGTCCGTCGCCCACAGCGCCACCGACGTCCAGGATCTCGACGTCGACTTCTTGGCTTTCTCGGCCCACAAGATGCTCGGCCCCACCGGTATTGGCGTGCTGTGGGCCAGGCGCGAACTCCTGGAGGCGATGCCGCCTTTTCTCGGGGGTGGCGGCATGATCGCCGACGTCAGCGTCAATGGCTTCACCTTCGCTCCTCCGCCCGCGCGCTTTGAGGCCGGCACCCCGCCCATCGCTGAAGCCGCCGGACTACTCGCCGCCGTTCGCTATATGAGTTCTCTGGGCATGGCCAACGTCGCCGCCCACGAAGCCGACCTGACGGCCGACGCTCTCACCCGACTGGCCGGAACCTTCGGTGAACGTGTGCGCATCATCGGCCCCTCGAACGTGGTTGACCGAGGCGGGGTCATTAGTCTCGACGTGCAAGGGGTCCACCCTCACGACGTCTCCCAGGTGCTCGACCAACACGGCGTGTGCATTCGCCCAGGCCACCACTGCGCTAAGCCATTGATGAAACGGTTTGGCTTATCCGCGACCGCCCGGGTCTCTTTCGGACCCTATTCCCTCGTCCAAGACACCGACGCGCTGCTCGAAGCGCTCGCCGACGCAGTGAGTATGTTTGGTTGATGAATTCACTCGATGATCTCTACCGAGAAATAATTCTCGATCACTACCGGACCCCGCGAAACCGTGGGGAGTTGCCCCCACCCGCCGTTCGGGTTGAGGGTTTCAACCCGCTCTGCGGCGACGAAATTGTCGTCCACCTCGCGGTCACTGACGGCGTCATCGCCGACATCAAACTGACGGGACAAGGTTGCTCCATTTCCCAAGCATCCTCCTCACTCATGAGCGCCGCCGTTAAGGGCAAGAGCCTCGAGCAGGTTCGGGCCGTCATCTCTTCCTTCAAGCAGTTGATGACGCTCGAAGAATCCGTCGATCAGTCGCCCGCGAATCTTCGCAGTTTGGGTGAAATCGCCGCCCTGCAGGGGGTCGTCAAGTTTCCGGTGCGTATTAAGTGCGCCACTCTGGCGTGGAATACCCTGGCCCAGGCCTTAGACGAACTACCCTCCTAGGCCTCTAGCAGGCCTTCGGATCAAAGTACTGGTCGCCCTCCACCGTCGTCGTCGTCACCGGGTGGTGCGTGACGGGGTGGTGCTTGGTACTTGACGTCGTGACTTTAACGGGCTTGGGCACCGTAATCACGGGTGGCATTGGTGTCTGACCCAGGGCGTTCGGCGGTGGATTCGTGGGGCGGAGCAGCTGCGAACCAAACACCTGCGTCAACTCTTGCTGAGCGTTGGGTTGCGTGATGTAGAGAACGTCACCCAAGACACCACCGGGTCCGCCCGCCGTGGGCAGGGTGTAGGAAGTCAAGGAGTTGGTGTTGAAACTGTGAAAACGCAGGGCGAGGGAGATCAAATCACTCAAGCTGAAATTGCGGTCGAGAGAAACCCCCTGGGGTAAGTTCGACAACAGATTGTTGATTGTTAAGGGGTTCCACAGTGCTTTAGCCTTGTTGACGAAGGCCTTGATGAACTGGTTCTGTCGGTAGATGCGTCCGTAGTCACTGGTCACGTCCTCAGTCCATTGACCGTGCTCGTACCACTCGAAGTGTCGCGAACGTACCAGGGCGAGGGCCTGAAGGTTCGTCAAGGGCCGGCAGCCAGTATTGCGCACCTGCAAACCAGACATGAGGTCCCGCGCCGGATAGGGGAAACTCATCTTGATGCCGCCGATGGCTTGGGAGGCGTTGATAATGCCGCCAAAACTGACCACCGCAATGTGAGCGATAGGGATGCCGAGATTCGCCGTGATGGTCTGGGCCACCAGCGAAGGGCCACCAGCCAAGTTCACGTTGATGCGGTTGAATTTCCCATTTTTGGCACGGTTTTTTATCACGGTAAACATCGTGTCGCGGGGAATGGACATCTCCGAAATAGTTCCGGCCACGGGGTTGATGTGCATGATTTTCACAACGTCGGAGTGGTTGTCACCAGCCGTTTGAGCGCCGGCGCCCGTCATACCAGCGGCCACGCCCGTCAATCCCGCTCGAGAGTCTGAACCGATTTCGAGGATATTGAAAGGTTTGTTACCCAACTGAGAAACGAGACCCTTCGTCCCTAAGTTAGCGACCTTCGAAAGCTTCCACTGCGCGTAGAGGTAACCTCCGCCAGTGAACCCGCCAGCGACGATGGCGATGACGAGGGCCACGACGCCGAGGCGACGCCGCATCGACTTTTTTCGATGTTGTCCACGTGAGGTACCGCGACTCGCCGAAGCACCACGCCGCGCTGGCGCTGCGCCCTTCGCGTCGATGGCCTCTCCCAGAGCGGCGAGGCGCTTTGCATTCGCGAGGGACTTGCGATCATCAGCGGAGGCCCGTCTTGATGAATTGTCGCCAGGGCTTCGATTACTCACTGCTCTACGCTACCAAAGCACTCTAAGAATCTGATTAAAAAGTGACACGGAACGGTTCGTAACCGTCTCGCTCAAGAATTTCGGCCATCTCCGGGCCTCCCGTGGCCACCACTCGACCCTCGCTGACGACGTGAATCATCGTCGGCGTTAATTCTTGGAGGAGGCGACTGAAGTGGGTGATCACCAGTACGCCACACGCCCACTCGGTGGTGGCGGCCTGCAGTCGCCGCGCCACTGCCCCTAGGGCGTCCACGTCTAGTCCCGAGTCGATTTCGTCAAGCATCGCGAAGGGAGGCCGCAAGGTACCAAGTTGTACCATTTCCGCCCGCTTGCGTTCGCCGCCCGAAAGGTCAACGTTCATGAAACGCTCGAGCAGTTCGGGACGCAGTTCTACCTGTCGGGCTTCATCGGCCATACGTTCGCGTAAGCCTTCGGGTGGCGCGCCGGCGGCAACCATGACGTCGTAGGGGCGAACACCCTGCACTTCCATGGGGTGCTGGAGCGCCAAGATGAGACCCTGTCGGGCCCGTTCGGTAGGTGCGAGGTCGAGGAGCTCGACGTCGTTGAGCCGTACGGAACCACCGGTGACGCGGTAACCCGGGTGGCCCGCCAAGGCGTGCGCCAGAGTCGACTTTCCTGAACCATTCGGTCCCATGATGACGTGAACCTCACCAGAGGACATCGTGAGGTTAAAGCCCTTCAGGACTTCCTTGCCACCGACCTCAACACGAAGATCACTAATGCGCAGCGTTGAGGTCACGGAAGCACCACTTCGTATCGGCCATCGCGGTTGATCACGTCGTAACGCGCCACCGGACGGGTTGCGGGGAAAGAGGTCGGCTGGCCGTCCTTCAAATTAAACATGGCGCCGTGACGAACACATTCAATTTCACACTCATCGACGTTCACCTCGCCCAAGGCGAGAGAGAAGTCTTCGTGACTGCAGCGATCATCAAGAACGTAGAGGTCCTCTTCGATACGCACGACAATCAAAACGCGCCCTTCGGCCTTGAACTGACGCGCCTCACCGTTTGCGAAATCCTCCAGGAGTCCCAGGTCCAGCGTCGTCACGGGGTCACCACATTCACTTCGGCGAGCGTGGCTCGAATATCTTCTTCCACGAGTTCGGCGAGGCCGCTCGGCAGCGTGGCGACCATTTCGTAGAAAAAGCCCTGAATCATCAGTCGCTCGGCGTCGTGGCGCGAAACACCGCGAGATTCCAAGTACCAGCGCTGCAGTTCATCCAAAGGACCAACGCTCGAGGCGTGGGCGCACATCACGTCATTTTCGCGGATGTCCAGATTCGGCACCGAGTCAGCGTGCGCGTGCGGCGAGAGCAGAAGATTGTGGTTCGTTTGGCGGGCGTCGGTGCGCTTGGCGCCCTTCTCAATCTCGATAACACCGGTGTAGACACAGCGTGCTCGATCGGCCACCGCGCCCTTAGACAGCAAGGTGGAGTTGGAGCGGCCGATCAGGTGGTATTGCCGCGTTCGAAAATCGTGAATCTGGTCGCCGGCTCCCAGAAAAGTCGTACGCAGTTCATTTTGCGCGCCGGTACCCACAATTTCAGCGTCATTACGAGAACGGTTGTAGTGGCCCCCAATGCTGATCACTGACTGACGAAGCCGACTGTCGCGGTGCAAGAACGCCGTCGACCGAGCGACGTGCCACGCCGACGCGGCGAGGCGTTGGTAGGTGGTCATTTGCAAAGAAGCATTGTTTCCCACGTGGAATTCCGACAGTGGCACCACCAGTGCGTCAACGCCGCCGTCC
The DNA here is from genome assembly GCA_903828785.1 of uncultured Actinomycetes bacterium. Lineage (GTDB taxonomy): Bacteria > Actinomycetota > Acidimicrobiia > Acidimicrobiales > RAAP-2 > RAAP-2. The sequence continues at coordinate 67,432 of CAIKNP010000001.1, forward strand.
AGGTACTCAACAATCGAACAAGCACTCGACGTACCGAGCTCGACGCGCAACTGAGGAAAGGATCCGCCGCCAGTGGTCGTGTTCAAAATAACGACTGGATCAGCGATTTGGCTGTTGGCGTCGACGGAAATAACGATGGTATTGGGTGTCAAAGCGCAATTCAGCAGAGCGAAAGCGTCGGCACCGTAGCGGGCCGAGTTTTCGCGCGCGGTGCTCGTCGCCGTGGTGACGTGTAGGCCCGGGGCCGAACCCTCGACGCTGATCAAAACACCATTTTGCAGGTGAATAGTGACGCCGGCACGCGACCGCAAGGCGAGTGCGAAGGGCGCCAATTCGCCCGTCACGAGGGGAAGGGTGAGATCAAAGTTTTCGAGATCGAAGTCACTCAGTGGGGCGTAGCGCCACACTTCGTCACTCGTGGAGGGCAAGCCCAAGGTCTCGAAGTCAGCGAAGACCTCGCGACGGGACTGGTCGAGCTGGGAATCGAGAAGGGAGTGCGCGGACGCGGCGAAAGTGTTCATAACGGGACTGGCTCAGTGTACTGGGGCGAGCGAAATCTTCCAGCGCTAGCGACGCCAAAACTTCCATCGCGATTCGCGTTTGGGCTCCATTTCGCCCAACTCGCGCATGCGCTCTTCAACCAGCTCGGGAGCAACGGCGTTAACAATTTCACTCGCGGCCTGCAAAATGTCTCGCCTTTCCTCGACCGGAATGTCGGGGCCGGGCGCTGATTCAACGCTGGGCCGGCGTGCGAGAGAGCCGTGTTGCCAACCAACGTCGGCGAAACGAGGTTCAAAAGTAACGCAATTTTCGGGACAAGACCAGGGCTGGTCGGGAGCGTTGCCCAAGCTGCAGAAGCGGGCCACCTCACCAGAGTTGTAGGTTCGACTCTGATAGTGCTTGCACTCTTCTCGCATGGCCATATTCCATTGTGCCACACCGAAAAAGTCTGTGCCCCGACCGAAGTCGGCATCGGCATTATCCGATCGAGCCTTCCATTTGAAGCTCAATCAGACGGGACCATTCAACCGCGTATTCCATGGGCAAGGTCCGGGTAACCGGCTCAATAAAGCCATTCACGATCATGCCCATCGCTTGGCTTTCGGTGAGTCCTCGACTCATGAGGTAGAACAACTGGTCGTCACCGATCTTCGACACCGTGGCTTCGTGACCGATGGAGGCGTCTTGCTCGCCCACCTCCATGTAGGGCTTGGTCTCGGAAATCGACTGTTCGTCGAGAAGCAGCGCGTCGCAGCGTACGAAACTCTTCGCGCCTCGCGCGCCTTCTTCGACCTTGACCAGACCGCGGTAGGTCGTGAGTCCGCCGTCTTTGGAGATTGACTTCGACACAATCGTCGAGGTCGTCTCGGGGGCGCAGTGCACCATTTTGGCGCCGGCGTCTTGAATCTGACCGGCGCCGGCGTAGGCGACGGATAGCACTTCACCCGAGGCTTTGGGGCCCATGAGATACACCGAGGGGTACTTCATCGTTAGACGCGACCCGATGTTGCCATCAATCCACTCGACGTGCGCTTCCTCTTCGGCGCGGGCACGCTTGGTCACCAAGTTGTAGACGTTGTTCGACCAGTTTTGAATAGTGGTGTAGGTGATGCGCGCGCCCTTCAATGCGACGAGTTCCACCACGGCGGAGTGCAGGGAGTCGGTCGAATACACGGGGGCTGAGCATCCCTCGACGTAGTGAACCTGCGAACCCTCGTCGGCGATAATCAACGTGCGCTCGAACTGACCCATGTTTTCGGTGTTAATGCGAAAGTAGGCCTGCAGCGGCTGGTCGACCTTGACCCCCGGTGGAACGTAGATGAATGATCCGCCCGACCACACCGCCGAGTTCAGCGCGGCGAACTTGTTGTCGTTGGGCGGAATGACCGTTCCAAAGTACTTGCGCACCAGGTCGGGGTATTCGCGCACGGCAGTGTCCATGTCGCAGAATAAGACCCCGAGACGCTCTAGGTCTTCACGATTACGGTGGAAAACAACTTCGGATTCGTATTGTGCGGTGACGCCGGCGAGGTACTTACGCTCGGCTTCGGGAATGCCGAGACGTTCGTAGGTGTTCTTAATAGCGTCGGGCAGGTCTTCCCAGCGGTCAACCTGACCACCCGTCGGCTTGATGTAGTAATAGATGTCATTGAAGTCAAGGTCGGGCATGCGGGTGGCAAACCAGTCGAGCATGGGCTTACGTTCGAAACGCTTTAAGGCGTTGAGGCGGAACTCGAGCATCCAAGGCAACTCGTTCTTGATCCCCGACATTTCGCGAACGATGGCCTCGTTGATCCCCTTTTTCGGTTTGAAGACGGGAATCTGTTCGTCGGACCAGCCCAGTGCGTAACGGCTGAAATCTAGATTGTCAATCGACATGTGGCTCCTTGGGGATATTCCCTACGTCCATAGTACTTACTCCCCCAGACCTTCGAACGCGTGGTCCAACTTTCTGGCAGAGTAGACCAATGCTCAATGCGCCCCAAGCCCCCAAACGTCCCTACGAGATCACCCGGCACGGCGACACCCGTGTTGACCCGTACTACTGGCTAATGAACCGCGAGGACCCGGAAGTTCTCGAGCACCTTCGGGCTGAGAACGCCTTCGCTGACGAGGCCCTCAGCGGTCAACGAGAGCTTCGAGAGACGCTCTTCACAGAATTCAAAAACCGTATTGAGGAAACCGATATCTCGGTACCCATTCGCCGCGGTGCCTACTGGGTCTACGACCGCACCCTGGAAGATCTCGAGTACCCGATCATTTGCCGGCTCCCCGTGACGTCGAGCGATCCGACGCCCCCAGTCATCGATCCCCGAAATCCTCCCGCCGAAGAGCAGATCGTGCTCGACGAGAATGTGGAGGCCAGCGGTCACGACTTCCTCTCCGTGGGGGTTCTCTCGGTGAGCCCCGATGACGCCTGGGTGGCGGTAGGGGTGGACCACGACGGTGACGAATTACACCGGGTAACGTTCCGCCCCCTGAACGGACAGGTCGGCGTCGACGACGAACTCGTCGATGTTGGTTACGGCCTAACGTGGGCGCCGGACTCGCGCCACTGCTTCTACACCCGAGTAGACCACACACTTCGACCCTTTCAAATCTGGCGCCACGAGCTCGGAACCGCTAGTGAGCACGACGAGTTGGTCTGGGAAGAAACTGACCCTGAATTCACCGTCTCGGTTAGCCGCAGCCTCGACAAGCAAATGCTTTTTTTGGCCATCAGCGCCTCGATGACTACCGAGATTCGCTACCTGTCCGCTCACAACCCCACGGGCAACTTCACGGTTTTTGAAGCCCGTCAGCACGGCATTGAGTACGACCTGGACCACTTCTCTCGTCCGGATGGATCGGCGTGGTGGATCAAAGTCACGAACGAAGACGCGAAGGATTTCCGGGCCCTGGCTCGCCCCGTTTCGGGGGGCCAGTGGCGTGAGATTGTGGCGCAACGTCCCGGGTGTCGACTAGACGGAGTAGAAGCCTTCGAAAAGTTTGTCGTGCTCGTGGAACGATTCGAAGGTCGCCCCAGTGTTCGCTACGTTCGGGTACTCGACGGTGATGACCCCTTTGGGGACGACTTTTTTGAGCGCGCCGTGATGGTTGACCCTCGGCACAGTCCGGCGGCCGTTTACCTTTCGGCCAACGCCGAATACGACAGCAATCTTCTACGCATCCAAGTAACTTCCATGGTCACCCCACGCTACGTCGCAGACCTAGTGGTGGCGACAGGCGAAGAGCTTCGTCGCAAACAGCAGACCGTCAAGGGTGGCTACGACGAGCGTGACTACGTGACGGCTCGTATTTGGGTACCGGCCAGCGATGGCGTGTCGATCCCCGCCACGGTGGTGGCTCGCCGGGGGGTCATCAACGTGGCGGCCGACGGAAGTGTCGACGTGCCCGCGCCCGCCCCCACCGTCCTCTACGGTTACGGCTCCTACGAGCACTCGACTGACCCCTACTTTTCGGCGATGCGCCTCAGCTTGCTCGAACGTGGCGTCATCTACGTCATCGCGCACGTTCGGGGCGGTGGAGAGATGGGCCGGGCTTGGTACGAAATGGGGCGCCTCGAACAAAAGCCCACGACCTTTTCGGATTTCGTGCGCGTGGCGCGCTTCCTCGTCGACGCCGGCTGGACGACGCCCGCCCAGCTCGCCGCCCGCGGCGGATCCGCCGGCGGGTTGTTGATGGGAGCGGTGATGAACCTCGCCCCCGAACTCTTCGCCGCCATCGTCGCCGATGTACCCTTCGTCGACGCTCTGACGACGATGCTCGACGCTTCCCTTCCGCTGACCACCGGAGAATGGGAAGAATGGGGTAATCCCGACGCCAGCGAAGTGACCTACCGCATTATGAAGGCCTACTCCCCTTACGACAACGTGAGCGCCACGAACCCCGACGGTACGGTGCGCACCTACCCTCACCTCCTCGCCTGCGGAGGTCTCAACGACTCACGCGTGGGTTTCTGGGAGCCGGCTAAGTGGGTGCAGAAGCTCCGAGACGCCAACGAAAACAACCTGGCCCTGTTACGCACGGAGATGGGTTCGGGGCACGGTGGCCCGTCGGGACGCTACGACTCCTGGCGTGACGAAGCACTGATCGTGGCCTTCTTGCTCAGCGAAATTGGTGCGGACCGCTCCTAATAGAGGTGCAGGGCGAGCACAACTATGACCAGCACGGCGACCACTCCAGCCGCCATGGTTCGCTTACTTTGACGTTTGCGGCGGCTGCGCAACTGCGGCACGCGGCGCATTGAACGCTCGAGGGCCCACTGTTCATCGTGTCGTTCTTTAGAAGAGAGCGACGGGAGCGGCGCTGGGGGAATCTCGCCGAAGATCAGCTCCCCCGAGTGTTCAATTCGAGGAGCTTCGGGCGTGCTTGGTTCATCCGGCGCCTGGTCACCATCGAGCATTTTGAAGCCCCGTGAGGGCGGGTAGGGCGATGGTGGGCGCAAGAATTCGGGCGCGATTTCTGGCGTACGTCGCCGGTCCTCGAGCCAGCGCCAGGCCGCGAGACCAACGAGGGCGAGAACGACGAGCAGGCCGGCAATCTTGATAATCACTTCCCACCCCTTCGCGTCCGTCTAAGCAACATTCGTAGCGTAGCGACTGGCTCTGACCTTCGCCGATTTCTCCTAGGCCAAACGACGAAACTGACCGCGGTAGTAAACGAAGGGTTCGCTGTCTTCGAAGGCGAGGGCATCCACGGCGACCACGACCAAATCATGGTCGCCGTAGGTCGTGCTGGCGCTAACTTGACCCGACACGTGGGCGCAAGCCCCAGTCATGAGGGGGGCGCCATTGGGGGCGAGGTGCCACGCTACCCCCGCGAACTTGTCAATGCCCGAGGTCGCGAATTGAACCGCGACCGCCTCATCGTCGTGCCCCAAGACACTGATGCCCACTGCCGACACCGAACGCATCTTCGACCACGAATTCCCGTCCACGGCCGCCGCGAACATCACGAGAGGCGGGGTCAAGGAGAGTGAGCTGAAGGACTGACAGGTAAAACCCACGGGACCATCGTCGGTCATCACCGCGACGACGACCACCCCGCTGGCGTAGCGACCCAGCGCCTGCTTGAAGTCCTCGATCGGAAATGCCATCAGCGCACCTTAACGGGCGAAGTACTGCCCAAGGTCCAACGGCCTCGTTCCTTCGTTATCAAACCGTCGCTCTGGAGAGAAGTCAGCACGCGCTGGCTGCGTTCCGGATCCCATCCTTCCAGCAGAGCGCGCATCGTCAACACACTCGTCTCGCCACTGCGAAGTTGGGCGAGCACTCGGCCTCGTAATTGACGATCCGAACCTTCGAAGCGGCTTTGGGGCTTTGACACCCCCGCGGAGCCCGGGGCCGGATCGGCACCGCCCTCTTGGTACCAGCGACAATCGCGACGCAGTGGGCAGTCAGCGCATCGGGGGGTTCGCGCGCAGAATTGCGCGCCCACGTCCAAGAGCGCTTGATTGAATCGGGCGCTCTCTTTCGCGGGCACGACGCGCTCGGCGTAGTTCTGAGCGGTCCTTGCATCGATAGCTGCATTGGCCACGTAACGCGCCAGAACCCGCCCCACGTTGGTGTCAACCACGGCCGTTGCTTCGCCGAAGGCGAATGACGCTATGGCGTTGGCGGTGTACGGCCCCACACCGGGGAGGGTGAGGAGGTCCTCGACCCTACGCGGGACTTCGCCCCCAAACATTTCCACGATTGCCTGGGCGCTTTGGTGAAGGAACTTCGCCCGACGATGAAAACCCAATCCCGCCCAGGCGACGAGCACGTCGGCGAGGGGTGCCGTAGCGCAAGCCGAAGGGGTGGGAAAGCTAGCCATGAATCGACGCCAGGGCTCAATGACCCGGCTGGTCTGGGTCTGCTGCAGCATGAACTCTGAGACAACAATGGCCCAAGGATTCGCACAAGCTATCCAGGGTAAATCACGCCCCAGTTGGGGTGCCGAGCGGCGAAGGTTTCTCCGCAGTGACGCGAGCCTTTGCGTGGCGACATCGTCCGCCGCCATACGACTTAGAGAATGTCGTCGGTCAGCGGACGAGTTGAAAAGGAGACGGTCGAGCCCTCGAGCGAGTCGCCGTCGATGACGAGCCGCCAGGTAAAGCGGTGAGCGGGCGGCAGTGGGATGGGGCCAAAGTTAATGCCCATGGGCACGACCACGGACGTACCCGGCAGGGCATCCAAGGGAGTGGTCGCTGAAAAGTCGCCACGCACTTCGACACTCTGGGGGCCCTCGGGGGTGTCGAGCATGACGAGTTGCCCATCGGCGTCTTCGAGAAAGAGCTCCCAGTGGTGATTACGATCGAATTCGGGCGGCGAGACTTCAATTTTTATGGCGATACCGGCGGGCGTGGGCTGCGGGCCCGTTACGGTCCAACCTCCGCCGAGAATATAGAGTTTGCCATCAGCTACTTGGACGGCATCGGCGAGCATAAGCGTTACGTTCATGCTTGCCAGACTAGGTGAGATGCGAATTCTTAGGTGACACATCGTTTTATGGACCACCCACCATCAGGGATTTCGTTGATTGAAGCCTTCGGCAAGGACTGGCCGCGCGGAGCCAAGCATTAACCTTGCCTCTATGACTTTGGTCGAGCGTTCTGAGCGCCGCTTCGCGTCGAGTTGGCTACCAAGTACTTGGACCCAGCGTTTCTTCGTGGCAACGGCTGTCTTCGCATTACTGGCGGGACTAGCGACCACCTCGACGGCTTCGGCGGCCACGATCGCTCAGGAGAAGGCCCAAGCGGCCTCTCTCTACAGCCAAATTCAGCGCATTAACTTCACGACCCAAGAACTAGGCCAGCGTTACGACCTCGCCCACCTAAAACTCAACCGTATGGTCAACCAAATTCGCAACACCAAGGCGATAGTGAAAAGCATCGACAAGGACGTAAAGGTGGGTAGGAAGCAACTCAAAGCCGACGCCATTTTCGCCTTCGTTACCAATGGCGGCGTTAGCGCGAGCAATCCTCTCTTCGCCACCAGTGCCACGACGCTGGGGCCAACCAACGTCTACAACACACTCGCGGAGGGCAATGTCGGTTCGGCAGTGGCCCGACTCAGGAATGACCGCTTACAACTGACCCAGGAGCGCAGCCTGTTGCGCTCCGAGGTGGCCGCGGCGGCCCATCAGAACTATCTGGCCGAGCAGTCCTACGCCCGAGCCCGGGGCCTTGATCGCACGCTCAATGCCGATCTCGCCCGTATTAAAGGACGCATTGCTTCGTACTACAACGCCCTCGCGGCGGCCGCGGCCGCCCGTTCCGCGGCGGCGCTGCAAAGCTCGCAACCGACGAGTGGATCGAACGGCGCTCCACCCCCCAACTCCGTGGGCGCTATTGCCGTGAAGGCCGCAGAAAGCTTTATTGGCGTTCCCTATTGCTGGGGTGGCGCGTCGCGTTCGTGCGTCGACTGTTCGGGGTTAGTGATGCTGGCCTACGACGCCGCCGGCATCTACTTCTCGCACTACTCCGGCGCGATGTACCAAGACACCCAGCCGGTTCCCTTGTGGAACATCCAACCAGGGGACCTCCTCTTTTACGGCTACGGGGGTGACGAACACGTCGCCATGTACGTGGGGGGTGGCCAGATGATTGAAGCGCCCTTTACCGGGTCCTACGTCCACATAACGCCCATCCGTCTGGGCTACGGCTTCGCCGGCGTGGGTCGACCCCGCTAGTCGTGGCGGCGCTTCCCCTCGGCTTTCACCTCGGTCCGCTCTACTTTCACCTCTACGGCCTGGGCCTCGCCATTGCGGCCTTTGTCGCCTACGAGTACGCCGAACGTCGATTGCGCCAGCGCGACATTTCTACCGCCCCCTTCGCCCGTTTCGCGACTGGACTGGTGATTTCGGGCCTACTCGGCGCCCGCCTGGCCAATATCGCCACCAACTGGCCCTATTACGCCGGCCACCTCAATCGGTGCTTCGCCATCTGGCAGGGGGGACTCGCGAGTTTCGGCGGCATCGCCCTCGCCCTGCCCTACGCCTTCTGGGCCCTGCGGCGGTATTGGCCCGAGATTCCGCGTCTGGCCTTTAGCGACTCACTCATTCCAGCGCTCGCGGCGGGCTGGGCGCTGGGGCGAGTACTGGGCCCACAATTCATGATCAACGGCGGCGGCCACCTCAGCCATCAGTGGTTCGCGATGGCCTACCACGGACAAGCGGGCCGGCGCATTCCCGTGCCCCTGATTCAAGGAATCGAAGACGGCTTGCTCTGGGCTGGGCTGCTTCTCTTTCAACGTCGCTCCCCCAGGATCGGTCTCGTCAGCGCCACCGCCATGATTATCTGGGGGCTCGTTCGGGCCCTCGACGAACACTGGCTCCTCGGGCAAGAATCTCGCTCGGGGTCAATTGGCGTTCAACTGGCCGGCCTCGTCTTAGCTCTCGGCGGACTCGTCATCATTCTGCGTAGTCGCCGAAGTGCGTACCTGGAAACGGCGTCGTGAAGCGACGGGTGCACGGTACTCGCACCCTGGTGGCGGCCTTGGTCATTTTCGCCGGAATCGCTGTTTCGATCACCTCTACTGGAGCCACGAATGCCACGTCGCCACTAGCGAAACTGTGGGTTGAACCGGCCGCGGGGTACGGCTTCCTCGACAGCGCCGTCAACAGCGCGCATCACTCCATCGAACTGTCCATGTACGAACTCAAGGATCCCGTCATGGAGTCGGCCCTCGCCGGCGCAGCGCGGCGGGGGCTTAGGGTGCGGGTCTTGCTGAACGCGGATTACCTGGGGCGCAGCGAGAACGCCTCCGCCGCCCAGTATCTTTCCCGTCGAGGTGTTCACGTGACCTGGGCCGCCGCCCACACCATTTTTCACGCTAAGTACCTGTTGGTTGACGCGACCCGCGCCTACATTGGCTCGGGTAACTTCGTCGCCTACGACTACCCCAACACCCGTGACTTCTGGGTACTCGACACCAGTCCCCAGGACCTCGTGGCGATTCGGGCCGTGTTCACTAGTGACCTTCACGGCACCAGCAATACGGTGAGCCCCAGCAACGGTCTGGTCTGGAGTCCGGGCTCAGAGCCCGCCCTCCTGCGCCTCATTGCCAGCGCCCGGCACACTTTGCTCATCGAAAACGAAGAAATGTATTCCTACGGCATCGAAGACGCTTTGGTGGCCGCCGCCGAGCGGGGTGTCGCCGTCACCGTCGTGATGACGGCCCAGGCGAGGTACTACTCCGACCTGACCTACTTGGCCCAGCACGGAATCCACGTGCGGCTCTTGACCAGTGCGCAGCTCTATATTCACGCCAAGACCATCTGCGTGGACTGCGTCGGTACCAGCGGCACGGCTTTCGTCGGGAGTATCAACTACTCGACGTCGTCGCTCAGCTACAACCGTGAACTGGGCGTGAGCAGCAGCACGCCATCGGTGGTGAGTCTTCTTCGCAGCACCATCGAGGGCGACGCCGGACGCGGCGCCCCGCTTTAGGCTTGAGCTACAAGAGCAGGTTCCATTCAGCGTCGCTGAGTTGGCCCAACTTGGTCACCGTGTCGTCCATCGCTACGGCGAATCGACGATCGTCAATGTAGGAAAGGTGATCGAGCCCCAGGCGGCGCCAGGGTTGAAAGAGGACGCGATGCACGAAGGGATCGGAGTAGATGCCTCGGACCAGTAGGGTCGTGGCCGAACCCGCCACGACCAGGGCTGGACGAATTTTGGAATGCACCTCCGGAGCGGCGGGGTCGACCGCGTCAAAGGGGACATCGGTCATTACCACCCAGCCCGCCAGAGGGTGAGTGGGTTCAAAGAGCGCTTGCTCGGTGGGGGTCAGCATGATGTCTCGGCGGCTCAGGTCGACCACGGGCACGGCGGCCACCGGCTTCGGGGTCGTTGCGACCTGAACCTTCGGCTTCTTCTCGTACTTCACCTTGGGTGCTCGGGCCTTTTCGGCTTGAAGCTTCTTCCGGGCCTTTTCCTCTTCGCGTCGCAGTCGTCGCTGTTCGAGGACCGCGGCATCTTGTTCCTTCGGACTTAGGAGTGAATTGCTCCCTACGGTGATCGTGAGGTCAGGGAGTTGCAGGTCATCTCCTTCGTCGAGCAACTGTCGACAAACACTCGCGGCGGGAAACTCTTGGCCAGCCGCCAGGGCCAATACGGCAATCACGTCATTGCGACTCGCGCCCTGGGCCCGCAATGCCCCTATCGCTTCACTCAGCTGCTCGTGGTTGGGATTCTCCGCGTGGTCACCGAGCAAGGCGACCACTTGTTCGAGTGGCTGCATGGACAAGAACTCCAGCAGACTGTTCACCGCATCAATCGGCGCACCCGCGGCGAAACCCAACAGGTCGTGTTTTTTCTGCAGGCTCTTGAGCGGAACGGCCACTACCGCCGGCAACTTCACACCGTCCAAATGCATCTCATCGATGATGGCGAAAATCTCATCGGCGTCCATCGCGGCAATCGCGCGACGCATCAAATCGTGGGGACTGGCGGTAATTGCGGACATGAACTTCCTCTTTTAAGTGGTTCTCTATCGTGCCACAACGAAGTGCCGAGCCGGAGTGGACGCTATTTTACGGGAAAGAGCTGGAGAGTACTCACCGCGTCAACAAAGCGACGCTGGGCGGCGTAACTGTGGGACAAACCCGCCACCACCGAGAAGTTCGTCGCCGACTCGCTGGTGAGGCCCAGAAGTTCGATCACGGCGCGAACGTCGTAGATGGTCGGTGCGCGACCCGCCAGGCTGGCGCGCTTAGCGGCCACTAAAGCCACGGCCGTCTGCACGTCGTGGCGGTCCACCCCATCGGGCAGGGACAAAACTGCACAAGCGTGAACGGCCAGCGTGAGGGCGAATCCTTCACCCGGAGCCGGGGTTCCGGCAAAGGGTGACGAGGCGGCGTGACGCTGCAGTCCAGCTTTGGGTTGACGGCCGAGTTCGGGCGTAGCCGTAGGCGCGGTAGGGCGAACCTCAGCGGCTGCGGCAACGAGGGAAAAACGAGGCTGACTCACGAAGCCACGCTAGTCGTAATCAAGCGCGTGAGAGCCACGATTCGTACTGGGGCAACTCGCCGCGAACGGCGCCGAAGTAGGTGGCCTGAATGTGCTTGGTAATCGGTCCGGGTGTACCGTCGCCGATGACGCGATCGTCTACCGAGTGCAGGGGTACCACTTCGGCAGCGGTTCCCGTCATGAAGGCCTCGTCCGCGAGGTAGAGGTCGTCGCGGCGCAGGGCCTCGAACTGTACCTCGTAGCCGAGGTCGCGAGCGATGGTGGCGACGCTGGCTTGGGTGATTCCTCGCAGGGCACCCGCCTCCGAAGGTGGTGGGGTGATGAGGAGACCGTCGCGCACGATGAAGAGGTTCTCTCCAGTGCACTCCGAGATGCGTCCGTCCTGACCCAGCATGATGGCTTCGTCGTAGCCGGCGCGCAAGGCTTCGTCTTTGGCGAGCGCCGAATTGACGTAACCACCAATGGTCTTTGAGGCGGTGGGCATCGACGTTGGTGAATGGCGAGTCCAGGAGGAGATCATCACCCGCACTCCATTGGCTAAGCCGTGGTCACCGAGGTAAGCGCCCCAGGGCCAGGCGGCGATGGTGGCGTGCACGTTCGAGGTTCGGTGATGAATTCCCATTTCGCCGTAGCCGAGGTAGACCAGTGGTCGCATGTAGCAGCCGTCGTGCAAGTCGTTAACGCGCACCAGTTGGAGGGCCGCCTCGCAGAGTTCATCGACGGAAAAGGGGATCGCAATCATCAGAATTTTGCAACTACGTTGCAGTCGTTCCATGTGTTCGCGCAGTCGAAAAATAGCGGGGCCGGAAGCGGTCTTATAGGCACGCACACCTTCGAAAGCGCCGAGTCCGTAGTGCATGGTGTGTGAGAGGACGTGCACGGTCGCGTTCTCCCAGTCGACCATTTCGCCATCCATCCAAATCTTCTTCGTTGGGGTAATGGGCATCTATAACCTCTCTAGTAGTGCGCGGGTGATTCCGACGGTGCCGAGGAGCACGGGGTCTGCGTCAAAGTCTCGCACGGCGCGATCAATTCGTCGTGCCGCTTCGTGCTCACCGAGGTGCTCGAGCATCAACACTGCCGATGATACCGCCGCCAAGGGATTGGCTTTACCTTGTCCTTCGATGTCGTGGGCGGCCCCGTGCACCGGCTCGAAGATTGACGCGGCCTCTTTTTCGGGGTTGATATTGCCCGACGCGGCGTAGCCAATCCCGCCGCTGACGGCGCCAGCGAGGTCCGACAGGATGTCGCCGAAGAGATTGTCGGTAACAATCATCCCGTATCGTTGGGGGTTCTCGACCAGATAAATGCACGCCGCGTCAACGTGGTTGTAGTCCCACTCGACGTCGGGATACTCTTCGGCCACTTCGCGGACGACCTTCTGCCATAGCTGGCCCGCGAAGGCCAAAACGTTGGTCTTGTGCACCAAGGTCAGACGCTTTCGGTCCAAGGCGTTGGCGCGCTCGAAGGCGAAGCGCACGCAGCGTTCGACGCCGTAGCGGGTATTGACCGAACCTTGCGTAGCGACCTCAAAGGGCGTTCCGAAGCGTAAGGTGCCGCCCTCTCCGGCGTAGGAACCTTCAGTATTTTCACGAATAATTGCGAACTCACATCCCTCGGCGATAGAGCCGGGTCGGCCAACGAAGGGTCGGTAATTGATGTAGAGGTCAAAGGCGAATCGCATCTTCAGCAGGAGGCCACGCTCGAGTGTGCCCGGCGGAACTCGGGTGTCACCGATTGCCGGCCCCACCGCCCCGAGCATGATGGCGTCGTAGCCTCGCAGGTCGTCCATCGTGGCGTCGTCCATCACGAAGCCGTCGTGGAGGTAGCGCCGAGCCCCCAAGAAGAATTCGGTAGTGTCCAAGGAAACGCCCGCGGCGCGAACGACTTCGATGGCCGCCGCCGTGACTTCCGGGCCAATGCCGTCGCCGCCAATAACGGCGATGCGATGCGTTGCAGACATACAAGTACCTTTCTTTCCTCTATTTTGGTCGCCACCAAGGACGTGGGTCAAAAGCGATGATGAGGGTTCCCTTGCTCCTTAGTAGAATTGGTGCTTCGGTACCAATTGAGGACACCATGGCTGCAGAAATTCATCGCATTACTCAAGAGACCCTTGACAAGCTCAAGGCGGAGTACCACCACCTGACCACGGTGGGGCGTACCGACATCGCGCGCATCATCGAAGCGGCCCGCCTTCTCGGTGACCTGAGCGAGAACGGTGACTATCACGCCGCGAAGGACGACCAGGGAAAAATGGAGTCGCGCATTCGTCAGATTGACCAAGTACTTCGTAATCACGAGATCGTCGAACGCGACGAGACCGCACGGGCCGTGCAGTACGCGTCCGTCGTGAAAATCGTGTACGAGGGCGACAGTGATGACGACGCGCTCGAGTACTTCATTGGCTCGATTGAGGAGAAGCCCGCTGACGTGCCCGTGGCCTCGCCGACCTCACCAATGGGCGCGGCCCTGTTGGGACGCGCCATCGGCGAAGTGGTCTCGTACGACGCCCCCTCGGGCGCCATCAGCGTCAAAATTATCGGCCTTCGCTAATGGGCCAAACGCTCTACGAAAAAATCTGGAATCGCCACCTCGTGGCGTCACCCGTCGGTGAGCCATCGCTGCTCTATATCGATTTGCACTTGGTTCACGAGGTCACCTCACCTCAAGCCTTCGACGGTCTTCGCCTGAACGGTCGCAGCGTACGCCGCCCGGACCGCACCCTCGCGACCGCCGACCACAACGTGCCCACCGAGCCCCTCAGCGTGCCGGTTCTCGATCCGATTTCGAAGCGTCAACTCGAAGCCTTGGACGAGAATTGCCGGGAATTCGGCATCACCCTCTTTCCTCGCGGTCACGAAAACCAGGGCATTGTTCACGTCATCGGACCCGAGTTAGGAGTCACCCAGCCAGGTATGACCATCGTCTGTGGAGACTCGCACACCTCGACCCACGGCGCCTTCGGAGCCCTCGCGTTCGGCATAGGAACGAGTGAAGTGGAGCACGTACTCGCCACGCAAACCCTGCCCCAACAAAAGGCCAAAACGATGGCCGTCGTGGTGGAGGGTTCCGTTTCCCCGGGCGTCAGCGCCAAGGACATCGTGCTGGCCATCGTTGGCACCTTGGGCACGGGTGGGGGTGCCGGCTACGTCGTCGAGTACCGCGGACAAGCAATTACCGAGCTCTCGATGGAAGGTCGTATGACCGTCTGCAACATGTCGATCGAGGCCGGTGCCCGCGCTGGCCTGGTGGCGGTGGACGAAACGACCATTGGCTACCTCCGCGGTCGCCCCGGTGTACCTACCGGCGAGGCCTTCGAAAAACTGGCCGAGGAATGGCGGAGCCTCGTCAGCGATGATGACGCGATCTTTGATCAAGTCGTCACCATTCAAGCATCGGCCATTAAGCCCATTGTCACGTGGGGCACTAATCCCGCTCAAGTCGTAGCGCTCGATGGTGTCGTGCCCAGCCCCGACGACTTCGCCGATGCCGACAGCCGCAACGCGACGGAACGATCACTCGCGTACATGGGTCTGACCCCGGGCACGCCCATTCGCGACATACGGGTGGACGTGGTTTTCATCGGCTCGTGCACGAACTCTCGCATCGAAGACTTACGAGCCGCCGCGGCGGTTGCCCGGGGGCATCACGTCGCCGCCGGTGTTCGCGCCTTGGTCGTGCCTGGCTCCCACCGAGTCAAGGCGCAAGCGGAGGCGGAGGGACTTGATCAGATTTTCACCGACGCCGGCTTCGAGTGGCGCGAACCAGGATGTTCGATGTGTCTGGGCATGAATCCCGACCAACTCACGTCGGGCCAACGTTCGGCCTCAACATCAAACCGCAACTTCGAGGGGCGTCAGGGGCGGGGCGGCCGAACCCACCTGGTCTCCCCCATCGTCGCGACCGCCACCGCCATTCTGGGTCGCTTTGCGACACCCGACGAGGTCGTGGCATGAAGGCCGTTCACGTCATCGAAGGTCGGGCGGTGCCACTCGAGCGCTCCGACGTCGACACCGACCAAATTATTCCTTCGGATTGGCTCAAGCGAGTGGAGCGAACGGGCTTTGGCCGTGGTCTCTTTGCTGAGTGGCGCGACAGTCCCGACTTTGTGCTCAATCAACCTCAGCACACCGGAGCGAGCATTCTCATTGCGGGTCCCCGCTTCGGCACCGGCTCGTCACGTGAGCACGCCGTTTGGGCCCTCATGGACTACGGCTTTGAGGCCATTATTGCGCCTAGTTTCGGTGATATTTTCAAAAACAACTCGTCGAAGCAGGGTCTCGTCATCGTGCAATTGTCCCCGGCCGACGTTGAAGCACTCAGCGCCCTCGTAAACGCTGAGCCAGATTCCCTCGTCGTCGTCGATGTCGCTCGAACCACCGTCGAGGTGCCGGCGCAGGGCTGGAGTCGTCCCTTCACCCTCGATCCGATGACGAGGGAACGGCTCCTAAATGGCTGGGATGACATTGGTCTTACCCTGCTGCGCGAAGCCGACATCGACCGCTTCGAGAGCGGCGATTCCGGGCCCACCTTACGCGGCATCTTCGACGCCAACGGTCACCTTACGCGCTGACGAGCTCTTCGTCGCGCGCGCTCTTCGCCTGCCAGTGACGGAGGGTCGCCAAAATAGCCACGACGAGTGATATCACGCCGGCGGCGGTGGTTGAGAAAAAAGCCGCCCACAATTTTTCGTTGAAGTAATAGATCATCCACAAGAGTGAACAAATGACACCGGTGAACCACGACAGGGCCGAAACGCCTTCGGCGTCGGGATACTTCACCAACTCGACCAGTTGCGGGAGACGCAACAGGGTCACGGCGATACCGGTACCGTACACCCCTCCCGACCAGCCCCAGAACATAATCGGGGCGAAGGAGAAGGCGGCGATGAAGGCAACGCACTTCGCCACTACCGCCCAGTGCGCCCAGGGGGCCAAGCGGCTGACGATGTAGAGCTGCCAGGGCCAACACAGCAAACTGCCGAGCAGGATGATGAACGAATGGGTGGAAAAGATACCGTAACTCATCCAAAAGACACTGGTCAGGGAGAAGAGCGTCCACGTGGCGAGGGAGACTCCCTCGACGCTATCGGTGATGATTCGGTAGAACTGAATCAAGGTCGAGAGGATGCCACTAGCCACGGCTACGTAACCAATAATCGCAACGGTGGTGTGACTCACGAGACCACGTTAGAAGGTCACCGAATCAACGACGGCGATTCGCGGCGGAAATTACCGCCTCCAGTGAAGCGTCAAGGATGGATGAGCTCATCCCCACGCCCCACCACGTTGAACCATCGAGTCCTTCGGCTTCAACGTAGGCGACGGCCGAGGCCCCCGAACCCGCCGTGAGGGCGTGTTCGGAGTAGTTGCGAACGTGGAACTCAATCGCCAGCTCCGTCTTCAGCGCAGCCATCATCGCGTCAATAGGCCCATTGCCCTCGCCGCTCACCGTTAGGTGCTGACCATCCACCAAGAGTTGCGCCACGATGCGTGTCTTCGACTGGTCGGCCACTACCTCGCTGGAGAGGAGCTTGAGACCTGAGTTTTCGGGTAGGTAGGTGGTCGTAAAAACGTCCCAGATTTCGTTCGCGACAATCTCGGTACCGCTCCCTTCGGTCACCTTCTGTACTTCCTTGGAGAACTCCACCTGCATTGATCGAGGCAGCTCCAGCCCGTACTCGGTAGCGAGCAAGTAGGCCACGCCACCCTTACCCGACTGGGAATTCACCCGAATAATGGCTTCGTAGGTTCGGCCCGTGTGCTTTGGGTCGATAGGAAGGTAGGGCACCTCCCAGACGTCGTAACTGTCGCCGATGGCGGTCATGCCCTTCTTGATGGCGTCCTGGTGCGAGCCGGAGAAGGCGGTGTACACCAGCTCACCGACGTAGGGGTGGCGAACGTGCACCGGCAGACGATTGGCGTACTCGGCGACGTGGAGGGCCTTATCGATATCGCGAATGTCCAGTTCGGGGTCCACGCCCTGACTGAATAGATTTAGCGCGAGTGTGACGACGTCCACGTTCCCGGTGCGCTCGCCATTACCAAAGAGGGTTCCCTCGACCCGATCGGCACCCGCCAGTACCCCGAGCTCGGCGGCGGCCACGGCGGTCCCGCGGTCGTTGTGGGGGTGCAGCGATAAGACGATGCTGTCTCGACGGTCGACGTGACGCAGAAAGTATTCAATGGCATCGGCGTAGAGGTTGGGTGAGTACATCTCAACGGTGGCCGGCAAGTTCAGAATCAGGGGCTTCGCCGGCGTGGGGTCAATCACGGCGATTACTGCGTTGCAGACCTCGAGTGCGTAGTCGAGTTCGGTCCCGGTGAAACTCTCGGGCGAGTACTCGTAGAGGAATTCGGTGGCCGGCGAGGTCGACTCTAAGGTCTTGCAGAGGGCGGCCGCGTCAACGGCAATTTTCTTAATGCCGTCGCGGTCCTGATTGAACACCACTCGACGTTGCAGGGTTGAAGTCGAGTTGTAGAAGTGCACGATGGCACGCTTGGCCCCGTGGAGTGACTCGTAGGTGCGCCGGATCAGTTCCTCGCGGCACTGCGTAAGCACCTGAATGGTGACGTCCCTGGGGATGCGATCCTCCTCAATGATCGTACGGACAAAGTCGAAATCAGGTTGGGAGGCTGAGGGGAAACCCACCTCAATCTCCTTGAAGCCCATGAGCAGCAGTTGTTCGAACATGGCGCTTTTGCGGTCCAGATCCATGGGGTCGATGAGCGCCTGGTTGCCATCGCGCAGATCAACACTGCACCAAATGGGCGCCTGCGTTAAACGTCGGTTGGGCCAAGTGCGGTCGGGCAGATCAACGGGCACCGTCGGCCGATACTTGGCAAAGGCCATGGGGCTGGGCTGTTGGGGGTGTTCTCTCATGGTCCTTTCCCTTCTCGTGCGAACAAAAAACCCCGCCATTGGCGGGGCAACGAGCGAGCAGAAACTCGCTCTACTGACGAAGTCGCGTGCTCTGCTTGACGTTCACTACTCCATTCTACAAGAGTTCAGCACCAATGGACCGGGTGACGAACTATCCTTGCTCCGTGCGCCTGTTCAAGACTCTCGTCAAGTGGTCCTTCGTACTTTCCCTGCTCGCAGCCATCGGAGGCGCCATCGCTTTCGTACTGCTCGCCGCGAAGAAGAAGTCCACTCCCGTGAGCGTCGAGGAGTGGCCCGAGGTTCCCCAGAACCCCGCGGTAAACGCATCCGCAACTTTCTAACAAAGGACATCACATGGCTCCCATGGAATATCGCCGCCTCGGTGGCTCCGGCCTCCAGGTATCAGTTCTCTCATTCGGTAGTTGGGTGACCTTCGCCAATGACAATCAGCTGTCGAACGCTCAACAGGCCGCTGAGTGCCTCAGCGTGGCCAAAGAGGCGGGCGTCAACTTCTTCGACAACGCCGAGGGCTACGCTCGTGGCGAGTCCGAACGCGTCATGGGCCAGGCCTTTCGCGAACTGGGTTGGCAGCGTCACGAATACGTAGTGTCCACCAAGTTTTACTGGGGCATCAACGGGCAGATGCCCAACATGTACTGGACCTTGAATCGCAAGTACCTTAGCCAGGCCATCGAGGGCTCGCTCGAACGCTTCGGCCTCGACTTCGTCGACCTCGCCTACTGCCACCGCCCCGACCCCAACACTCCGATTGAAGAGACCGTCTGGGCCATGAGCGACATGGTTGATCGTGGTCAAGCTCTCTACTGGGGAACCTCAGAATGGAGCGCTGACGAGATTCGTGCGGCCTGGCACATCGCCGACAAGCACCACCTGCACAAGCCCGTGATGGAGCAACCGCAGTACAACCTCCTGCACCGCGACCGCGTGGAGAAGGAATACAAGCGCCTCTACGAAGACATCGGACTCGGCACCACCATCTGGTCGCCCCTGGCGTCGGGAATGTTGACCGGCAAGTACCAGAACGGCATCCCTGAAGGTTCGCGCGCCGCCCTCCCGGGTTACGAATGGTTGCGCAGTTCACTCACCGATCCCGCCAAGTTGGCCGTTGTTGACAAGCTCGCGGTTATCGCCAAGGACCTCGACGTCACGCTGGCCCAGTTGGCCCTGGCCTGGTGCGTCAAGAACCCGCACGTTTCGACCGTAATCACCGGGGCATCGAACGCCACTCAGGTGCGCGAGAACATGACCGCGATGGACGTGGTTCCGCTCTTGACTGATGAGGTCATGGCTCGAATTGACGCCATCGCTCCGGCCACGCCCATCGAAGAAGAGGACTAGAGCTCGGTCTGGTCCCCGCCGCTACCCAGCGGCGCTTTCGCCGGACTGCGCTCCTAGCACCACTGTCGCCTCGGGGGCGGCGCCGTGGCGCATCTCTGGTGACAGCCATCGTTGCAGGACGACGAAGAGCTCCTCCGCATGAAATGGTTTGCCCAAGGCGTCGTCGAAGCCGAGGTCGAGATAGCGCAGCAGTTCTTCGCCCGGCGCCCCGGCGGTCAGCGCAATAATGGGCGTCGACGCGTGGATAGGATCTTCACGGATTCGCCGCGTCGTTTCGATTCCGTCCATGCGAGGCATTGAAATATCCATCAAAATGACCCCGAAGGGCTGGCTCGCAGCCAGTACCCCTAGGGCCTCAATGCCGTCACCCGCGACCTCTGACTCAATTCCTTCGAGTTCTAAAATCTCGCTGGCTACATCCTGATTGAAGAGATTGTCTTCCACGATGAGGACTCGCGCACCGCGTAGGGCCGGAAACGTCCGTGGTGCATTCGAGGTGGGCAGGGACACTGGTGCGGCGCTCGCTTGCACGAGTATCTCTAACAGAAACGAACTGCCACTGCCCAGCTCTGAAGTGACGTAGATATCGCCGCCCATCAGCTGCGCGAGTCGTCGTGCAATACCCAGTCCCAGTCCCGTCCCACCGTAGATTCGTGCAGTGGACGCATCGCTTTGATGGTACGGTTCAAAAATTCGCTCAATATTCTCGGGCGAAATACCGACTTCGGTGTCGGCTACCGTAATCAGCAATTGCAGGGAGCTACCCTCGAGCTGTTTCGAACGCACCCGTAGAGCAATGGATCCACTGGAGGTGAACTTCACCGCATTCGAAGTGAGGTTAATGAGAATTTGTGTAAGACGTTGCTCGTCACCGACCACCAAAGGGGGGACCTGCTCATCAATAGCCCACGTGAACACCAGACCTTGCTCGCGAGCCAAGGTCCCCGTCAGCACATCGACACCTTCCAATACTTTGGCCAGATCGAAGCTTTCCTTCTCGAGTTCAATGATGCCTGAGTCAATCTTCGAAAAGTCCAGCGCGTTGTCGACAATTTCCTTCAGCAGGAATCCGGCCTTCTGCGTTTTGGCGACCAGCTCTTGTTGACGAGCGGTCAGCGTTTCACGGGACAAAAGTTGGTTGTAGCCGAGAACCGCGTTGAGGGGTGTTCGAATCTCGTGGCTCATGGTCGCCACGAAGTCACTCTTGGCAACGGTGGCCCTCTCAGCAAGGTCTCTAGCCTTCTCGAGATCCACGGTTCGCCGCCGAACTTCCTCTTCGAGAATCTCCTGGCTCCTGGCTTTCTCTTCGTCCAGGATGTGACGTTTCGTCATGTCCGATTGGACTGACACAAACTGCACCAGTTGCCCCAATTCGTCAAAGACGGGACTGATGGTTAACGACACCCAATAAGCGTCTCCCGCTTTGGTGTAATTGAGAATTTCCCGTTGCACCGATACCTGAGCCCGCAGCGCATCGCCAATCTCGCGCACGATGACGGGGTCGGTGTCGGGCCCCTGGAGCAAGGAGCCCGGCGTCCGCCCGAGCATCTCTTCGAGGCTGTAGCCCGTTCGGCCCAAGGTCGCTTCATTGCACCACTCAACGAGACCCCGCGCATCGGTGATCACCACTAATGAATCCGTGACCGACGCAACAATTGAAAGACGGGCGACCATCTCACGAGAAATCTTCTCCTCGGTAATGTCACGAAGCACGCCGACGACCCGCGCCGAGCGATTAGAAATCATTGAAAAGGTCACCCAGCGTTGTGACCCCTCACTCCTTCTCAATTGCAAGGTGTGGGGACTTCGATCCGCCGACATGGGGGCCGTAAGTTGAAGCAGCAGCGGGTGGTCGTCTTCGGCAAAAAAATCGAGGAGTGGTCGTCCCCGACTCTCTTGAACGCTCATTCCCGTGATGGTGAACCAGGCCGGATTCATATAGGTCAAACGATCGTTTTCAACCTCAAAAATCGCCTCAGCCAACAATTCAATCCGCTCTCGGGAGCGAGCTTCGCTCTCGACCAACGCCTCCATTAAGCGTTGCGTCGCCTCTACTTGCAGGTCGCTGGAGAACCCTCCCGTCAGGTCAGGCACGGCCGCTCATTCTCTCAGGAGCTAACTGGTTGGCGCAGTTCAGTCGCAAATTCTTCGGCGGTGATGGTGCGGGCGTAGAGGGGGAAGACGCTGGAGCAGTAGAAGTCTTGCTCCAGGGCGGTACGTGCTGACGAGCAGTCCGAGATAATTAAGACATCGAACCCGCGTTCGTAAGCGGCTCGCCCAGTTGAATCAATGCAGAGTGAGGTGACCATGCCGCACACCAGCACGTGACGAATGCCACGACTGCGCAAAACCTCGTCCAAGGGGGTTGTCGCAAAGGCATTAAAGCCGACCTTGCCATCCACGTACATGATCCGGTCCCCGAATTCAGCAAACTCGGGGATATTCTCGGCGCCGACAGTACCCTCGGCAAAAGCCCCCACTTCCTTCATTGTGTTGAGAATACCTACGGGTTCGGCCATTGCTCGATAGGTGGAGGACAAGACAATGGGCGTGGCGACAAACAAAACGTCAGTGTCTCGCAGCTCTCGGAGCAGATTCAGCGTGGTGGCCAGAACATCACTCACGGCGCCGGGTGTTTCAATAACCCCTCGAACGATGCCATCTTCGGCGAAATAGTCGTTTTGAAAACCAACCTAAATAATTGCACACTCACTGCTTTTCATACGCTCCCTATTCTTTCAACCGCACTTGCTCGTACCCTACTCCACGCGCCTAGGAAGCACGCTTGCGGGAGGGTCGTGTGATTGCTGATAACCCCACTCCGCCAGGTATTGCGACCACCGCCCCAGCGTGGGGCGACTACCCTCAACAACAGCGATGCGTGACTGAATTCAGTTGATTGATTCCGCCAAAGATTTGATGCCTTCAAGCGTCGCCGTCATATTGCTCTGCCACAGCGCCAAGCGACCGGCCACGATTTCTTCTTCGCGGTCAGGATTCGCAGACACGGCGCGACTCACGCCGGACTCTCCTCGACCAAGAGTGGCGACGAAGGTCAAGCGCGTGCGGTCACCCTCGCGGTGCAAACTGAAGGACCAGATGGCGAGGGGCTCGTTCACCTCACCGACCACGAAGGTAAAGAGGTTATCGGGAATCCAAGCGGTCACCGTGCTCGTCGTGGTCCACGAGTTATCGCCTCGATGGTTACGGCCGACGAAGGTTGATCCCACGCCGTGGGGCCCTTCGTCAGTCCAGTCTGCGCCATCAAACTCTTGCGAAAAAGAGGCGGGCGCGTTGATGTCATCAACCACTGACCACACGGCCGCGAGAGGGGCTTCGATAGTAGTGGAGACCGCGACGCACGGGAAGTCGAATAGTTTCATATTCTCATACTAGGCAGTACTACCGGTCGCGTCTTTAGCGTTCACCAAGAGCGCTTGCCAGCCGGTCCTCTCGAAACGAGGTGCGGAAGTTTCTGACGAATTCACCGAGCTCGAGGGAGCGCCGAAGGGGAGTTCACCCAGTCAAGAATGAGCCGCGCGACACTCCTCCGTGTGAACCATCGAGCAGAGGCCCAGAAGTGGCGAAGTTTGAACACGGGCTCCACTGAGTCAAACCGTCCACCGCCACCGGGAGTCCAAACACACCCGAGCTCGGCCCCTGCGAAAGACGAGGAGCTAGCGCAGCGCAATGACGTGAATGCCTAAAATTCCGTCATCCGACCGCAGGTCTTCAACGACGTTGGCGGGTGTCGGCGTACTCGTCGACAAGACCATGAGAGCGGAACGCGACTTGCGGTCGGGGCCCACCGCCATCGCGTCAATGGAAATGCCAGCGTTGCCGAGGGCTACCCCGACCCGGCCAATCATCCCGGGCTGGTCGTCATTGCGCACCACCAGCATGGTGGTCGCCGGTGGAATCTCAACCGTGTGACCGTCAACGTTCACAATGCGGATTTCCACCCGCTCACCAATGCTCATCAGGGTGCCCGACACCGAATGGTCGCCGGAGCGAACCGTAATCATGTTCACGTACTCCGCCGAGTCACGGTTGGAGAGCTCCTGGACAGTGATGCCGTGCTCGCTCGCCATTTGGGGAACATTCACGAAGGAAGCGCTCTCGTGTCCGGTCGCGACGAAGAGACCCTTCATTGCGCACAGGGTCAGAATCTTGGTACCGGCGCCCGCCAGTTCGCCGTCGTATTGAACCTCGAGGTCAGCCGGCTCCCCATCAAGCAAACCACCAATGAATCGACCAAGGATCTCCGCCAGCCCCATGAATGGGCGAACGGAGTTCGACACCTCGCCGGCGGACACGTTGACCGCGAAGGGAACGAAGTCACCCGAGAGCGCCAACTCCACTTGCTCGGCAATAGTGATTCCCGCCTTGTCCTGGGCCTCGACGGTTGAGGCGCCGAGGTGGGGCACGACCACCACCGAGGGGAGGTCGAAGAGCGGCGACTGCGTCGTCGGCTCCTTCTCAAAAACGTCGAGCGCCGCACCCTGCACGTGCCCTGAGCGAATAGCGTCCGCCAAGTCGTTTTCGTTCACGATGCCGCCACGCGCCACGTTGATGATACGGACGCCGGGTTTGCAACGCGCCAACGACTCGGCGTTAAGGAGATTGGTCGTCTCCTTCGTCTTGGGCAGGTGAATGGTAATGAAGTCGGAGCGCTCGAGGAGCTCGTCAAGCGACATCTTGCTCACGCCCATGTGGCGAGCTCGGTCGTCAGAAATGTAAGGGTCGTAGGCCACGATCTTCATGCCGAAGGCCATCGCGCGTTGCGTGACCAGAGCGCCAATCTTGCCCAAGCCAATGACCCCGAGGGTCTTGCCGTGGAGTTCGACTCCCTCCCACTTGGAGCGCTCCCACTTGCCGTTCTTCAGCGCCGAGTGGGCTTGGGGGATGTTACGAGCTTGCGCCAAAATGAGAGCCATTGTTTGTTCGGCAGCGGAGAGAATGTTGCTGACGGGGGCGTTGACCACCATGACCCCGAGTTCGGTGGCGCGGGCCACGTCAACGTTGTCCAGACCAATGCCCGCTCGGCCCACGACGATCAAGTCGCGCCCCGCTTCGAGCACGGCCGCCGTGACCTGGGTCGCGGAACGAATAATCAACGCTTGCGCCCCGACAACAGACTCGAGCAATTGCTCGGGCGAAAGCTCCGTCTGGACGTCGACCTCATGACCAGCGTCACGCAGCGCCTGTAGTCCAGACGCGGCGATGGTTTCGGTGACGAGAACTCGAGACATGGGGGGCCCTTTCAATTGTTGACTACAAGACTAAACAATTCCCGCGCGGTTTCAACCGGCGGCGACCAGCGCCGCCAGTCGCTCAATTCCCTCAATGAGGGGTGCGTCGCCCAACGCGTACGAAAAGCGAAAGAAACCCGGTGCGCCGAAGGCCTCGCCGGGCACCACGGCAATTTTGATGGAGTCCAAGAGATACGCGGCGAGTTCATTCGAGGTGGTGGAAACCTGCCCGCCGAGTGAACGGCCGAGAAGACCCTGCACATTGGGGAAGCAGTAAAAAGCACCCTCGGGAGTGGGGCACGATACGCCATCGATGGCGTTCAGCATTTCGACCATACTCTTTCGTCGCCGGTCGAAGGCTTCGCGCATGCGATAGACGGCATCAAGACCGCCGTTCAGGGCCGCCACTGCGGCGCGCTGGGCAATATTGGAAATATTCGACGTGGTCTGTGATTGGTAGTTAATGGCTGCCTCCATGACGTCTGGTGGCCCGATCATCCACCCAATGCGCCAGCCAGTCATCGCGTACGTCTTCGCCACGCCGTTGACCACCACCCAGCGGTCGCCCAGTTCCGGGCTCACCACCGGCAGTGACACGTGCTCGGCACTTCCGTAGGTGAGGTGTTCGTAAATTTCGTCCGCCATCACCCAAATGTCGTTGGCCGCAGCCCAGGCTCCGATAGCCGCTACGTCATCGGGCGCCACCACGGCTCCGGTGGGATTCGAGGGCGAAACGAAGACCAGGAGCTTGGTCTTTGGCGTTCGTACTCGCTCGAGATCCTCGACGGTCACGCGAAAGCCGTTGGCTTCGCTCGTCATTACCGGCACGGGGATTCCGCCGGCGAGGTAGACCGCTTCGGGGTAGGTGGTCCAGTAGGGAGCGGGAATTATGACCTCGTCACCGGGGTTGATTAAGGTCATGAAGGTGGTCGCCACGGCGTGCTTGCCACCGTTGGTCACGAGCACCTGGCTGGGCGCGATCGTCAGGCCCGAATCGCGCTGGGTCTTGGTGGCTACTGCTTCGCGAAGTTCGGGAATACCCGCCGTCGGGGTGTACTTATAGTTCGCGGGGTTCGAACAAGCGGCAATTGCCGCCTCGACAATGTGGGCAGGAGTAGCGAAATCGGGCTCACCCGCTCCGTAGCCAATTACCGGTTCGCCCGCCGCCTTAAGGGCTTTGGCCTTGGCGTCAACCGCCAAGGTGGCTGAGGGCGCGAGGCCACCTAAAAGGTCGCTAACTCTCGAACGCATCCATGGCTCCATTTCAGTCCGTAATGTATAAGTCTATGACTTCCCCCGAATCCATCATCATCCCTGCCCACCTCCTGCCTCGCGACGGACGCTTCGGCGCCGGACCATCGAAGGTGCGCGCCGCTCAACTCGACGCGCTGGTCGCCGATGCCCCCACTTACATGGGTACCTCGCACCGCCAAAGTCGGGTGAAGAACAAAGTTGGCGAGGTTCGTGACGGACTACGGACCCTCTTCACCTTGCCCGAGGGATACGAGGTGCTCTTGGGCAATGGTGGCACCACCGCCTTCTGGGACGCCGCTACTTTCCACCTCATCGAGTCCCGTTCGCAGCACCTCAATTTTGGTGAATTCTCATCGAAGTTCACGACGGCGGCCACGCTCGCTCCGCACATCGGAACGCCCGAAGTCATCAGCAGCGAACCCGGTACGCACCCCTCGCCCGTGACGAGAGACGACGTCGACCTCTACGCCTTCACCCACAATGAGACGAGCACCGGCGTCCAGATGGCTATTCGTCGACCCGAGAATGCCACCGGCCTCGTCGCCGTCGACGCAACGTCGGCCGCTGGTGGTCTCTTGGTAGACCCGAAGCAATTCGACTGCTACTACTTCGCCCCGCAGAAGTCGTTCGCCTCCGACGGTGGGCTCTGGCTGGCGCTGTGCTCACCGCTGGCGATCGAGCGCATTGAGCGTTTGGCCGCCTCGAGTCGCTGGACGCCCGAGTTTTTGAATCTGAAGACGGCACTCGACAACAGTCGCCTCAATCAGACCTACAACACTCCCGCCCTCGCGACCATTCACTTGCTGGCCTCGCAAATTAACTGGTTCAATGAGAACGGTGGCCTCGCGTTTTCTGCCGGTCGATCCTCGCGCAGCGCAGAGATCCTCTACACCTGGGCCGAAGAGTCTGACTTCGCGACGCCCTTCGTGCGTAACGCCAGTGAGCGCAGCCAGGTCATTGGCACTATTGACTTCGCCGAAGATATTGACGCAAGTGTCATCGCCAAGGTCTTGCGGGCCAACGGCGTGGTCGACACCGAGCCCTACCGCAAGCTGGGTCGCAACCAACTGCGCATTGCGATGTTCCCCGCCGTTGACCCCGAGGACGTCGCAAGCCTGTGCGCCTCGATCAACTACATCGTTGGTTCGCTGTAACTCGAAGAGCGAATGAACAAACGTGGTCTGGGCCCCGCCCACGCCGCCCTACGATAGAAAGCATCATTCATGCAAGGAGCTCCAAGCGTGCCTCGTTTTCCAGATTTTTCCATTCCCGCCATGGTCGAAACGCCGGCGGTGTGCATTGATATTGAGCGCATGGAAGCCAATATTCGACGTATGTCGACCGGGCTCGCTTCGCAGGGAGTGGCCTTCCGGCCGCACGTTAAGAGTCACAAGAGTTTGCAGGTGGCCCGGCGACAGATTGAGGCCGGAGCCGTAGGTCTGACCACCGCCACCATTGGAGAAGCGGAAGTCTTCGTCAACGGCGGCTTTGACAACGTCTTCATCGCCTACCCACTGTGGCTCACCGCCGCTAAGGCTGCGCGCATCGCCGCGATGCTTAAGAAAGCTCGAGTTGCCATAGGCGTTAGTTCGCTCGACGTCGCGCAGCACCTGGTGACCTTGGCCGCTGTTCTCGAAGGCCTGGAACTCCTCATTGAGGTAGACAGCGGCGAAAAGCGCACGGGCATTGTCGATCCCCACGACGCTGTCGCAATTGCCGATGTTCTCACCGCTGCGGGCTACGCGCTGACGGGAGTCTTCACCCACGGCGGCCACTCCTACGCCGGCATCGACGCAGTGGCCGAGGCGGCCGAAGATGAGTCTCGCACCCTCAGCGCCACCGTCGCCGCCCTACACGACGCGGGCTACGACCTCACTACCTTGAGCGCGGGATCAACGCCAACGGCCAGCACGCCGATGGCGGGTATCACTGAAGAACGACCCGGTACCTTCGTCTTCGGCGACCGACAGCAGGTTGCGCTCGGTGCGCATCCCGCTGAAAGTGTCGCGCTCTACGTCGTGGCGACAGTGGTGCAGTCCTCGCCCGAACAGTTCATCCTCGACGCGGGTGGCAAGGTGTTCACCAAGGACTCCCCCAAGACCGTGGAAGGTTTCGGAGCCCTTCCCCACTATCCGCAAGCCGTCGTGGAAAAGCTCTACGACCACCACGCAGTCGTGGCGACCCGGGGCGGGGCGTACCCCGCGGTTGGCGAGCGAGTGGCGGTCATCCCCAATCACGTCTGCCCCGTTTCTAATCTGACGAACGAATTCATCATTGTGGACCCCGCCGGCGTCGAGATTGACCGCTGGCCGGTGGACGCGGCAATACGAAACCGCTAGACCCACCAGTCTCGCGTCGATTACGTAGCTGACGAGTTCTGGGGTGGTACCCGGAATCTTCTCGCTACGCTGGCTCCGTGACTCCACCCCTTCGCGTGCTCGTGACCGGTGCGACGGGCTACGTCGGTGGACGACTCGTACCGCTACTCCTCGAAAGTGGTCACCAGGTCCGCTGTCTCGTTCGGACGCCCGCCAAATTGACGATGGCGCCTTGGCTCGGGCGAGTCGAGATCGTGGTCGGCAGTGTCGAAGGACCGCTCGACGAAGCAATGGCCGACGTCGACGTCGCGGTTTATCTCGTCCACGGTATCGGTGAAGGTGCCGACTGGGTCGCCAAGGAGTCGCGTGACGCCGAGCACTTTCGCCTCAGCGCCGAGCGAGCCGGCGTCGGTCGCATCGTCTACTTAGGCGGCATGGGCGCGAGTTCGGACCGGCTCAGCGTCCACCTCCACAGTCGACACGAAGTTGGCCGTGTGCTGGCCGCTGGACCAATTCCCGTCACGGAAATGCGCGCTGCCGTCGTGATTGGCTCCGGTTCCGCCTCCTTCGAGATGCTGCGCTACCTCGTCGACGTTCTGCCCATCATGGTGACCCCTAAATGGGTATCAACCAAGTCGCAACCCATCGCGATTTCCGATGTTCTGCGTTATCTCAGTTTGGCCATTGATGCGCCAAACGCCATTGCGGGTGTCTTTGAAATTGGCGGACCCAACATCGTAAGTTACGCCGATTTGATGACCATCTACGCCAGGGTGTCCGGCCTCAAGAAACGTCGACTGATTCCTGTCCCCCTGCTGACTCCGCGACTCTCGAGCCACTGGGTCGGCTTAGTGACACCCGTGTCGGCCTCGCTGGCCAAACCCCTCGTTGATTCCCTGGTCAATGAGGTCATCGTTCGCTCTTCGAAGACAATCGACACTTTCGGTCCGCCCCAGCGAAGCCTCGAAGAAGCCATAGCCTTAGCGGTGGGGCGCACCGCCGAAGCCAACGTCCCAACGACCTTCTCGGACGCCGACCAGCAACCTTTCCGCCGCTACACCACCGACGCCACTTGGGCGGGCGGCACCGAATTGCGCGACGAAAAGTCGCGTTCGAGTAGCGCCAGCGCGAGCGAACTCTTCGCCGCGGTATGCGCCTTGGGTGGCGACCGGGGCTGGCACCGTGGGGAGTGGCTGTGGAAATTTCGCGGTTTCCTTGACCAAATGTGGGGCGGACCGGGCCTTCGCCGGGGACGACGGCACCCGACTGACTTGCGCGTCGGTGACTACGTCGACTTCTGGCGCGTCGTCGAAATTAGGGAGAACGAGTACTTGAAGTTGCGCGCAGAGATGCGCCTCCCTGGTGATGCTTGGTTGGAGTGGCTCATCACGCCATCAGGCACGGGCCACACCATCACCCAGACTGCCCGATTCAAACCACTGGGTCTCTGGGGCCGCCTGTACTGGTACGGCGTGCTGCCCTTTCACTTTCTGATCTTTCCGGGCCTCTTGCAGGGTATTGTTCGTGATGCCGAGAGCGGCTCGCGAAGCGCGTACTAGGGGCTATCGAGGCTTGGCCCCTCGCTAGCGTGGAGCGCTTAGTAGCATCACCACGAGCGCGAATCTCTCAAAACTATTGGCCGCATCGTTTGAAGGAAGCGACATGAACGAAACGACACTGGCCGGTAAGGTCGCCATTGTGACCGGTACGGCTCAGGGAATAGGGCGAGCCATTGCCGACATGCTGGCGACGCACGGCGCCGCTGTTCACGGCATCGACAAGGATGACGTTGACGTCACTAACTCCAGTGAAGTGCAGTCCTTTGTCTCTAGTATCAACGGAGCCGACATTCTCGTGAACTGCGCTGGAGGGGTACGCGGCCAGATTGGCAAGGCGCTCGAATCCGTGAGCGACGAGGAGTACTACGCCGTACTCGACGCGAACTTAACGGGCACCTTCAAGTGCGTGCGGGCTGTCGTGCCCTTCATGAAGCAGCGGGGTTGGGGACGCATCGTGAATATATCCTCAGGCGCCGGACGCAGCATCAGCTTGACCGGCATCCAGGCCTACGCCAGTGCGAAGGCTGGCCAGATCGGCTTCACCCGCCAAATGGCGTACGAACTGGGCCCCTTCGGCATCACCGTGAACTGCGTCGCCCCGGGCTTCGTCCTGTCCAACCCCACCTCCATTGCCCAGTGGGAGAGCTACGGTCCGGACGGTCAGGCGGCCATCATGAACGCCATTCCCACCCGTCGTCTGGGTCAGGCTTCGGACATTGCCAATGGCGTGCGATTCTTTATAGACCCCGCTAGTGACTGGGTGACTGGTCAAACCCTCTCCGTGGATGGTGGACATGCACTCTTTTAAGTGTGGCGCACCAACGCTCCAGGTTTCTCGTGACTGATCGCCTCGTAGTTTCGGTTCCCGAAGAACACCTCTACCACGCCCTGGTCGAACGCTTCCCCGACATTGAAGTCGTCTTGTGGGACCTCAGCGGGCCAGCGCCGCTCGACAAGATTGACGTCGTCGTGGCCGCGTACATGGCCGGCGTGGAACAGTTCGCCTTCCTGCCTTCGCCGCCCCCTCGCTTCATCCAATGGCAATCGATTGGCTATAACGGTCTGCTCGACGCTGTACCACCTGGCGTCACCGTCGCCAACGCGGCCACGGTGCACGAAGCTTCGACTGCCGAACTCACCCTTGGCTTGATTATTGCCGCTCAGCGAGAATTTCCTTACCACTGGCGCCGTCTTCAACAACACGACTGGGCCACGACTTTCTCACCCAGTCTGGCCGACTCCCGCGTTCTGCTCCTGGGCTACGGCGGGGTCGGCAAGGCCATCGAGGATCGCCTCATCCCCTTTGAGGTTGAGATCACTCGGGTGGCCCGCAGCGCTCGAGAGGGACCGCGTGGGCTCGTCCACGGCATTGACGAACTTGCGTCGCTGCTGCCCAGGGCCGATATCTTCGTCGCGGCTCTGCCCTTAAGCGCGGAAACTACGGGACTTATTGGTCCCGCCGAGTTGGCCCTCCTGCCTGATGGAGCGCTGGTCGTCAACGTGGGACGCGGCCCGGTCATGTCGACGAGGGCCATCGTTGCCGAAGCCGGTAGCGGACGACTTCGTTTCGCCCTCGACGTCGTTGACCCCGAACCCCTCCCCGCAGGTCACCCGCTCTTCGATTTGGCGAATGTTCTCCTGCTCCCCCACATTGGTGGAGCCTCGAGCGCAATGCCCCCGCGCATTCGCCGTCTGGTCATCGACCAGATCGAACGAATACGCGAAGGTCGTGAACTGCGCAACGTCATCAGCTCGGACTGACTCGCTACTGCTTCCTTCGAGCGGGCGAAGGAAGAGATTTACTCGACCAAACCTCGACAGAGCAGGACCACCGTGATGAAGGTCTGGTACGCCTCCAGGGGATCGTCGAGCACAATGCGCGCGGTCAAGTCACCGGTGCATTCCACGCCACTGATTCGACAGGCCAGATCGCAATAATCACTCGTGCGAAACTGAATTTCCATGGTGACGGGCAAGGTGATCTGGACTGGGGCGGCTTCGCCTAGACCCTCGATGGCGGCCTGCGCTTCGCTGCGAATCAGGGCGCAGGCATCATCGGGGTGCATGGAGTTTGCGGCGAAGCGAGTCACCGAATCCTTCACCACGGCCGCGCGAACCGAAGGGGCGAATGGTCGAATTTCCTCGGCAGTCGTTCCATCCCCCGTGATGAGGACGATGGGGACCCCGTAGGCCTGCGCGACGAGCGCATTAATCCCCGATTCCCCCGCAACCTGACCGTTAATCTTCACTTCGGCAAAGGCCGTGGGGAAGTAGGTGTGGGACAGCGTTGAGCCGTGTGAACTCATCGAACCGTGGTAGGAGATGAAAAAGACCGCATCGAAGGAAGCGTCCAAACCCTGCATCATGTACAGGGGCTTGTAGCGTCCACTCAGGTAGCGCGCTCGACCGGCCAGCTGGTCCGGACGAATGTTTTGCATCTTCGAGTGTGAGTCGTTCACCAAGAACTCCGTCGCTCCGGCGGCCATGGCCCCTTCAATGGCGGCGTTGATCTCTCTAGTCAGCAGTCCGGCGTAGTAATCGTAGAAGTGCCCACCCGCAATGACTTGGTCCCAGTCGACTACGCCGGCTGTTCCTTCGAGGTCCGAGGAGATGAAGACTTTCATAGCTGCGTCCGGGGATGAATCTCAACCTCAGTGGACGTGGCGGTCATTACCGAGTAGGTGGCCGTCGCTTGGCCCGCGGCGGCGCCGTGGCGGCCGTCGGGGGTCAAACAGAGCGTGCGCAATTCGGCGCGGAACGCATCGGGCAACGCGCTCGCTTCGCGCAACATTTCCAGACAAGCTTCCGTGGGATCCAGTCCCCGCGCCAATCCATCCACCACGGTTCGCGCGCCCAGGGCTCGCATGGAGAGCTCCCCCCGACCCGTGCAGGCGGCCGCGCCATAGCGAATGTCCGAATAGTTGCCGGTACCCGGAAGGGCCGAATCACCAACGCGACCCGGGTATTTCCACGGGTAGCCACTGGTTGAGACGCCGCACACCAGCTCGCCTGCTTCGTCCAGCGCCAGAACGTTGATGGTGCCCCAAGGACCCTCGTGCGGGAGAAAGCGGTTCACCAATTCAATAGCCTTCTCCCGGTACGCTTCATCACCAGCGGCAGCGAGCGTGCGAACCCCTTCGACGGAATTCTCGCTTGGCTTGAGAGCCTCGCGAAAGAGAGCGAGCGATTCGGGAGTGCTCAATTCGGCCTTGGCGAATCCGTTTTCGTGAGCGAAGAGTTCGGCACCCTCACCCACCAGGAGACAGTGCTGGGGCAAAAGCTCGAGTACCTTGCGGGCAATGGAAATGGGATTGGGATAATTCTTGACGGCGCCAACGCCAGCAAAGGCTCGAGTGGAACCAATCATGATTGAGGCGTCGAGTTCGACTTCACCCCGCGCATTCGCTAGACCACCGGTACCGACGTAGTGGTCAGCCAAATTATCTTCGCAGAGGCGCAGCGTCGCCTCGACGGCATCGAGGGCCGAGCCCCCTTGGCGGAGAATGGCCATACCTTGAGCCAGACCGGCCTCACTTCGTTCGGAACCAATAATGACGGGCGATGCCATGGTGAACCTTTCTGATGGTGACTGCGTTAGAAGACGACGGGCTGGGGACGACAGTCTTTGAGTGACTCCAACGCCCGAGCGGCCGCGAGTACATCAGCGTCGCGCCCCTGGGGACTCGACACCCGTATGCCCACCGGCAAAACATCGACGTTAAAGCCAATCGGCAAGACAAATGACGACCTCATGAAATATTAGCGAGGCGGGCGAGGAAGCCTTCTGCCTGGCTTTCGGCGCTGTTCATTAGTGGCATCGTCAGTCGTCCACGCGCGCGGCACGATCGCTTCCTTGGGCCGGGGTCTCGAGGTACTCCTCTCGTGCGACGCCCTGCGCGTCACCCTCGCAACAGACAACACCGTGACCATCTCGCAGCACGTGCGCCACTATTGTCGCGCCAAGCCCGGACCCAATAATCGTCAGCGTCACCCCACCCAGTACGAGCAGTGGTCCGTGGGTATTGAAGCTAACGCAGGGACCGACAGAGTCCGAACCGGGGAGAAAACACGCTGCGCCTTCTGCTTAGTCGGTGTCGCCGCCCGAAACGTCAGCCACCTTCTGCTTACCCGCGGAGACGAAGGGCATCATGGCGCGCAGCTTGGTACCAATGTCTTCGATGGGGTGCTTCTTACCGGCGTCGCGCAGTTCGCGATAGCGAGGACGACCAATTTCGTTCTCCTGGATCCACTCCGCCGCGAAAGTACCGTCTTGGATTTCGGTCAAAATTTTCTTCATCTCGGCCTTGACCGCGGGGGTGACCACGCGCGAGCCGCGCGTCAAGTCACCGTATTCGGCGGTGTCGCTAATCGAGTAGCGCATGCCGGTAATGCCTTCTTCGTACATCAAGTCAACAATGAGCTTGAGTTCGTGCAAGCATTCGAAGTAGGCACTCTCCGCCTGGTAGCCGGCCTCGACCAAGGTCTCAAATCCAGCGCGCACCAGTGCAGTGACGCCACCACACAAGACGGCTTGCTCACCGAAGAGGTCGGTTTCGGTTTCCTCGGTAAAAGTAGTTTCGAGGACGCCAGCGCGAGCGGCGCCCACGCCCGCCGCGTAGGCCAGGGCAATCCCGTGGGCCGTACCCGTGGCGTCCTGGTGGACCGCAATCAGGGCCGGCACGCCCCCACCTTCGACGTAGGTGCGACGGACCAAGTGGCCGGGACCCTTAGGAGCGACCATCGCCACGTCGACGTCGGCCGGGGGCGTAATGAGATTGAAACGGATGTTGAAGCCGTGGGCGAACAAAATGCAGTCACCGGCCTTCAAGTTTGGAGCAATTTCGGCGTCGTAGATGCGCTTCTGCTCGGTGTCGGGCAACAAGATCATGATGACGTCCGCTTCGGCGGTAGCGTCGGCGATTGAGAGCACGCGCAACCCGGCGGCTTCGGCCTTCGCGACGGACGAGGAGTTCTCACGCAGACCGACGCGAACATCAAAACCCGACTCGTGCAGATTGAGTGCGTGGGCGTGGCCCTGTGAGCCGTAACCCAAAATGGCAATCTTCTTGTCTTGCAGCAATTCACGCTGAACGTCGGCTTCGTAGTACATGGTGGTCATGGTTTGGCTCTTTCTGTCGGGGGGATTAGGCGCTCGCTGAAGTACCTAGTCTAGGGACTGCTACTCGACCGGTTCGGTGAAGTTCAATGGTGTCAAACTCTTCGAGTTGGGCTTCTAGGAGGTCGCAGGCTTTGGGGGTTCCCGCCAGCATGACGGTAATGGAGTGCGCGTCGACGTCGACGATGGCGGCGCCGCTATTGGCCACGACGTCCGAAAGTGGCGTTCGCGAGTTCACTTCAGTACGAATGGTCGCGAGGAGCAA
The DNA here is from genome assembly GCA_903828785.1 of uncultured Actinomycetes bacterium. Lineage (GTDB taxonomy): Bacteria > Actinomycetota > Acidimicrobiia > Acidimicrobiales > RAAP-2 > RAAP-2. The sequence continues at coordinate 102,895 of CAIKNP010000001.1, forward strand.
TTCGCGCTCCACGGCGTCTTTGGGGGCAATGTCGGTAATCGCTACCACGTTGACCAACTTGTCTAGTTGCTCAACAATCTGCTCCAGGGGCGTCGTTTCGGCGTCCACGACCATAGTGATGCGCGAGAATTTCGCACTGCTCTCGGCCGGGGCCACCGCCAAGGAGTAAATGTTGAAGCCGCGACGGGCGAAGAGTCCCGCGACGCGGGAGAGGACACCGGCCTTGTTCTCGACGAGCACCGACAAGATGTGGTGGCGAACGGGGGTGTGCTCAGTGACGCCGAGGAAGGGTTCGGGGGCGTTCATTTACTTCTCCCTTTGTGATGGGTGAACCATAATGTCATCGTTACTGGCGCCCGCGGCGACCATGGGGAAGACCTTTTCGCTGGAGTCGGTCCGAAAGTCAATAACGACGGGAACGTCATTGATGTCGTTCGCAATACGGATGGCCTCGTGCATTTCCGCCACCGTGCGAGCTCGCAGTCCAACGCAACCCATCGACTCCGCCCACTTCACGTAGTCGGGTAGGTCGGCGTCCAGGTATACCTCGCTGTAACGCTCTTCGTAGAACATCTCCTGCCACTGGCGAACCATGCCCAGGTAGGCGTTGTTCAAAATCGCGATTTTGACGGGGATACCCTCAGACCGAGCCGTAACCAGTTCCTGGGCGGTCATTTGGAAGCAGCCGTCGCCATCGATACACCACACGGTACGGTCGGGTCGACCGACTTTGGCCCCGATAGCGGCGGGAACTCCGAAGCCCATCGTGCCCGCACCACCCGAGTTGATCCACGTTCCCGGCTCTTCGAAACCCCAGAACTGGCTGGCCCACATTTGGTGCTGCCCCACCCCCGAGGAAACTATGGTGCCCGGCGCGGAGGCCTTGTAAATCGACTCCACCACTAATTGGGGACGCAGCAGTTTTTCGTCATCGCTTTCGTCGTAGACCAGTGGGTAGGTTTCACGCCACGTGTCGATTTCCTTCCACCAGACTTCGAGGTCCTGCGCAACGACGCCGGTGGCGTCAAGGGCCTCGAGGGCGCGATCAATGCTGGAACGTACCGCGACATCAACTCGGCGAACCTTATTGAATTCGGCCTTATCGATGTCGACGTGAATGATCTTCGCCAGGGGCGCGAAGGCCGGGATCTTGCCGGTAACGCGGTCGTCGAAACGGGCGCCCAAAGAAATCAAGAGGTCGGCTTTTTGCATGGCCGTCACCGCGGCGTACATCCCGTGCATGCCGGGCATGCCGAGGTGCTGGCGGTGCGAATCAGGAAACGCACCGCGCGCCATCAAGGTCGTCACCACCGGAATGCCGGTGCGTTCGGCGAAAGCCAACAGTTGCGCCGACGCGCGGGACTTGAGTGTGCCACCCCCGACGTACAGCACCGGTCGCTCCGACGCGGCGATCAGCTCCGCCGCCTCCGCAATGCGCTCAAGATCGAGGTCCACCAAGGGACGGTATCCAGGGAGGTCCAGCTCCTCGACGCTGCTCGGGTACCACCACTCCATCGTGCTCTGCGCGATGTCTTTGGGGAGATCAACCAGCACGGGGCCCGGCCGGCCCGTGGTGGCAATGTAGAAGGCCGCCGCCACGGCCCTCGGGATGTCGTGGGCGCTGCGAATGAGGAAATTGTGCTTCGTGATGCCTTGAGTAATCCCCGTAATGTCGCATTCCTGAAAGGCGTCAGTGCCAATGGAGCCCGAAGCCACCTGACCGGTGATAACCACGAGGGGCGTTGAGTCCATGTAGGCATTGGCAATGGGGGTGACAATATTGGTGGCCCCGGGGCCCGAGGTGACGATGGCGACCCCGGGTTTGCCGGTTGCCAAAGCGTATCCTTCGGCCATGTGACCGGCGCCCTGTTCGTGGCGAACCAAAATGTGGCGAATGCTCGAGTCAATGATGGGGTCGTAGACGGGCAAAATGGCACCGCCGGGGAGGCCAAAGACAACCTCGACCCCTTCGGTCTCGAGGCTCTTGATCAGGGCTTGCGCTCCAGTCAGCTGCACTATTTCCTCTCTCTACTACGAAAAAAGGCCTCCCACTTCGGGAGGCCTCCGGTATACGACGTGTCGTGACTACCGGCGCCGGGCGCCTACTACTACAACGAGTGTGGTTTCTGTCACTGAATGCACCTCTCTATCTAAGCACACCTTCGCCCAACTCACAACGTCCAGTGCTCTATCAAAGTTCAAAAGCGAGGGTGAGGTTTCGTCCCGCACCGGCGAGCGTTCACGACGTTAAGGTGACTTCACGGGCCGAAGGGTGGGCAAATGTCAAAGAGTCTCTTGGAAGATTCGACCATGAAGGAGTTCGGACGCCGAATTCGAGTGCTGCGAAAGCAATTGAAGTTGAGTCAAGAAGGTCTCGGTAAGGTCGCCGGCTTGCACCGCACCTACATTGGCCACCTCGAACGAGGTGCGGTAAACCCCTCGCTCATCAATATTCTCCACGTCGCGGTCGCTCTCAATGTCGACCCCGCTGCTCTGGTGAGGGGCCTAACGGTCCCCACCGGACCGCTCTACCAGATGCGTACGCGACTACCCGAATTCATGAACAAGCCGTCGTCCTCGCCGACATTGAAGGCGTCGTAGAACTCGTCGAGGTTTCGCACAATCTGGTTACAACGGGCCTCGGGCGGTGAGTGGGGGTCAACGGTCGCCAACTGCCGTGCGAGTTCGGGACGAGTCTTCGTCCGCCACACTTGCGCCCAGCCAATAAAGACGCGCTGCGCCCCGGTGTAGCCATCAAGGACGGGCGCTTCCTCGCCCTTGAGGGAGATCTCGTACGCCTTGAGGGCAATAGTGAGACCACCGAGGTCACCAATATTTTCACCAATGGTGAGGGCGCCGTTGAGCTTCACCTCGGGAGCGGCCATCGGTGAGAGTTCGTCGTACTGCGCAATAAGGCCCTGGGCTCGAGCCTCGAATTCTCGGCGATCGGAATCGGTCCACCAGTTCACCATGTTGCCGTCACCGTCATACTTGCTGCCCTGGTCGTCGAATCCGTGGCCAATCTCGTGACCAATGACGCCGCCGATGCCGCCGTAATTGACGGCGTCGTCCGCCTCCAGATTGAAGAAGGGTGGCTGCAAGATGGCCGCGGGAAAGACAATCTCGTTCATGCCCGGGTTGTAGTAGGCGTTCACCGTTTGCGGGAACATGAACCATTCGTTACGATTCACCGGCTGACCAATTTTGGCGAAGGTAAAGTCACGCTGAAACGCGTTGATGGCCTGCAAGTTGCCCACCAGGTCATTGCGCGAAATTGTTAGGGCGCTGTAGTCACGCCATTCGTCGGGGTAGCCGATTTTTGGCGTGAACTTGTCGAGCTTCACGTAGGCCTTCTGCTTCGTCTCTTCCGACATCCATTCCAGGGTCGCGATGTCCGCTCGGTAGGCTTCGGTGAGGTTCTCGACGAGTTGCACCATGCGCGCCTTGGCGGCCGGTGGGAAGTGACGGGCTACGAAGAACTCTCCGATGGCTTCACCTAATCCGCCTTCGACGACGCCGACCCCGCGCTTCCAGCGTTCGCGCATCTCGGGCTGTCCGGTCAAGGTCTTGCCGAAGAAGTCAAAATTCTCGTCGACGAAGGCCTTGCTGAGGTACGGCGCCGAGGACGACAGCACGTGCCAGGTCAGCCATGACTGCCAGGCGGCGGCGTCGAAGTCCTCGAGGAGGCTGTTCAGACCCTCGAAGAAACTGGGTTGACGAACCACGACGGGCTCAACGATGTGCGAGGGCGTCAGCGAGGAGCTCATCCACGCCGCGAGGTCGAAGGCGGGAAAGAGGGCCTTCCACTCGTCGAGCGACACCAAGTTGTAGGTGAGTTCGGCGTCACGGTCGCGCACCGAATCCCAGTGATGGGCGGCGATGGCCGTTTCGAGACGAACCACCCGCGCGGCGTGGTCGGCCCCATCGGCGATTCCGGCCAGCGCAAACATTTTTGTTATGTGCGCCGCCAAACCCACCACGAGTTCGGCGTGCTGTTCCTCGTGATAGTACGACTCGTCGGGCAGGGAAAGACCCGACTGGGATACGTACGAGACGTAGCGAGTTGAGTCTCGGTCGTCGGTGTTCACGTAGTGAGAGAAGAAACCACCGTGACCGCGGGCCTCCAGTTCACCAATGATTCGCGCCAAGTCCTCGGCGCTGGCAATCGTTTGGGCGAGGGACAGGTCTTCGCGAATGGGATCGATGCCGCGCGCCTCGATGGTGGCTTCGTCCATGAATGATGCGTAGAGGTCGCCGATTTTTTGCGCCACGGTACCCGGTTCGGACGTCTCCTTGGACAGATCCTCGATGATTGCTCGAACGCGCTCTTCGCTGAGCTGGCGCAAGGCGTCAAAGGCGCCGTAGCGCGATCGATCATTGGGTATTTCGACGTTGGCGAGCCACGTTCCATTGACGTGCGTGAAGAGATCGTCTTGGGGTCGAACCTCGCTGTCGAAGGAGGCGAGGTTTAGTCCGCTGGGGCCGTACTTGTCATAATCAGTCATGGTCGCGATGTTAGTAGCACCACGAAGACCCACGTCACCTTCGTGGCAGACTGAAGGGGTGAATGACTCAAATGTGCACCTCGTCAACCGCTCAATAATCCGTGAACTTTTGACCTGGGAGGACGTTCTCGCCGCCACCGAAACGGCCCTGGCATTTATACCGATGGCCCAAGCCAGTGACACCTCATCGACCCAGGTGCTCTACGACAATGGCTCGTTGCACCTAAAGGCCGCCGCCCTTCAGCCGGCGCACGTTCTTTCAGTCAAAGCCAATCTGCGCCCCAACGCCGGTCGGGCGAGCGGGGCCATCTTGGCCTACGACCTCGAAGGGCAGCGTCTGCGGGCCATCATGGACTCCGGGTACCTCACCGGTATGCGTACCGCCGCTATTGCCTTAGTGGCTCAAAGGCACTTATCCGAGCTGAGCTCGCCCGTCGTCGCCGTTTTGGGTCTCGGACCAGTCAACCAAATGACGATTGCTGGGCTGCGCCACTTCTCTCCGAATGTTCGACTGCGCGTTTGGAGTCGCTCCCCCGCTACCCGCGAAGCCGTGGAGCCCACGCTGGCGAATAGCTTTGACGTCCTCACCGGGGACCTTAGCGAGGTACTCGCCGGTGCCGATGTGGTCATCACCGGCACACCCGCGCGCCAACCCTTTATCGCACTCGATCAACTGAGCAACCAAACATCTCTCCTCCTGGCCATGGGGGCCGATACCGCAGGAAAGCGTGAGTTGCACGAGGGCTTCGACGGCCGAGTAAATCTCGTCGTCGACGTCGCCAACGACGCCCGACTCGTAGGTGAGAGCGCGTATCTCTCGCAAACGTCGCCCGTTGAACTGGGCACCGTCATTACCCAAGCCGCGCTTCGTCCCCGCACCCACGCCCTGACGGTTTTTGATTCGGTAGGGTCCGCCCTGGTCGACGCCGCCGTTGTGCAACTGGTCCTTGATCGACTGGGTGACCATGCCAGCACCAGCGTCGACCTTAGTCAGTGAAGTGAATTAGGCAACAACGATTGAGGTCTTTACTTGGACCATGCCGCGCAATCCCTCCGCACCCTTTTCTCGACCGTAGCCAGACTCCTTGAAACCGCCGAAGGGCAATTCGACACCGCCCGAAGCCCCGTAGGCGTTGACGAACACTTGTCCGGCAACGATGTCACGCACCATGCGCTGCGCCCGAGAAATGTTGCTCGTCCACACGCCGGCGACCAGACCGTAGCGAGTAGCGTTCGCCAAGGCCACCGCCTCGTCATCGTTGTCGAAGGACGCCACCACCAAGAAGGGTCCAAAGATCTCTTCCTGGAACACTCGAGACTGCGCATCAACACCGTCAATCAAGGTGGGCTCCACGAAGAATCCCTCACCGTACTTACCTCCGGAGAGGCGGTTCCCACCGAACACAAGGGTTCCTTCTTGGCGTCCGATTTCGACGTAACGCAGCACGCGCTCGCGTTGATTGGCGGTGATTAGCGGACCCAGGGTGGGGTCGTCCTGGTAGGGGCCTACGCTCGCGGCCGCAAACTTTTCCGCGATGCGAGACACCAGCTCATCGTGCACGTCGCGGTGCACGATGAGGCGAGCGCCTGCCGAACAGGTTTGTCCCGCATTTTGCAGAATCGAGTTGACGATAACTGGTGTTGCCCGGTCCAGATCGGCGTCAGCAAAAACGACGTTGGGACTCTTGCCACCCAGCTCCATGGTGACCGGCACCAAGCGCTCAGCGGCCGCGTGCGAAATGATTCGGCCGACTTCCACCGAACCGGTGAAGGAAATGTGGCCGATGCCGGGATGCACCGTCAAGGCGGCCCCCGCAGTTTCACCCATTCCCGTAACGACGTTGACGCTCCCCAGGGGGAAACCGGCCTCGAGACAAATTTCTCCCAGTCGTAGTCCGGTGAGTGGAGCCTCCTCGGCGGGTTTGACGACCGCGCAATTGCCGGTGGCCAAGGAGGACGCCAGGGAACGACCGAGAATCTGCAAAGGGTAATTCCAGGGAACGATGTGGGCGGTGACACCGTGCGGTTCGAAACGAGTTACCACTTCAGTTCGGGCGTCCAGCGAGAAGGCGCTGGCGTAGAACGTTTCAATTGCGCTGGCGTAAAAATCAAAGTAGCGAGCGCAAAGTTCAGCGTCACGACGCCCTTGACTAATGGGCTTGCCCGTCTGAGCGCTCTCAAGGACCCCGAGCGATTCTTGTTCCGCCATGATTAACTGAGCGACCCGCCGCAAGAGTTTGGAACGCTCGGCCACCGCCACGAGACGCCAACTTCGCTGGGCCTCAGTCGCCGCTCGAACCGCGGCGTCTATTTCTTCGGGACCACAGTCAGTCGTTACGGCCAAGACCGCTCCCGTCGACGGGTTGAGAACCTCAACCGTTCGACCATTCGTAAGTCGTTCGCCGCCCACCAAGGCTCCAAGTACTTCAGTCATCAACCCACCTTTCGTTTGGTACTTCTATGCCTGCGAAGTCGCTTCGCCGGAACATCACTCGTCACGAGTTGTGATCGCAACCACTCGTCAATTTGGACGCGCACTTTCACGAGTGCCCCCATCTCCACTGCTCGCGAACCTAAGGCACTAATCGCAAATTGTCGCGTACCGATCTGGGCTTGAAAGTACTCGGCATCTTTGCCGAAGGCCCGTCCAAGTCCTCCGCCGAGGACGAGGGCCAAGGGATCGAAGGTGGCGGCCAGACGACCCAGCGTCTCGCCAATTTCGCTACGCGCCCACGCCAGCACTTGATCCGCAATAGGGTCGGAAGTCGCCAGGGCCATCAGGGCCTGACTGGTTTGAATCGACTCCGAACCGCCCAGGCGGTGAAACAGGTGCACGATGCCCGGTCCCGTGAGGGTGGACCCCAAGAGGGCTCGACTCGCCGGCATTCCAGGAAGTGGTGTCGTCACGGGCCACTGCGCAATTCGACCAAAGGCCCCGTGGGCACCACTTAGGGTATTGCCGAGCAAGGAAAACCCACAACCAATGCCCTCGCCAATTTCGAGCACCACGACGGAGGACGCGCTGGGAAAGGCCCCGAGGTGGCTCCCCTCGGCGGTGGCGGACAGATGGTCATCCTGCTGAATTTCGACGTAACACTGCAAGTGGCCCTCGAGCGCTGTGCGCAAATCGATGTCATTGAAGCGGTCGCGCAGGGGACCGTGGGTGAATCGACCAGTGAGGGGATCCGCCGTTGCCGCAACCCCGATGCCGACGGCGACCAGTGGCTTCGTGGGCAAGCACTCCCGACGCAGGCTCGAGATGAGATCGGCCAGTGCATTCGCCAAATTCTCACCGAGGTCATCGGTCAACACTTCGCGTTCCCCGAGCACCTCGAGCGTGGAGTCGGTGACGAGCACCCGCGTCGAATGCGTACCCACGTCGACCCCGGCGAGCAGCGCGTTGTCGGCCACGAATCGAACGGAAGTGGCCGGTCGGCCAAGATGGTTGACCGGATGCTCAGCCGCGAATTCCTCGACGAGCCCAAGTCGAATCATCTCATCGATTTGGCGATGCACCGCGGGAATTGACAGCCCCGTTAGTCGGGCGATATCAGCCCGAAGAGCGCCGGAGCGGCCTTGCAGGCAGTGGATGATCGCTAACGCGTTTTCCACTCGTATATCCGACGGCAGCATGCTCTTTCCCATAGTCGTGGCTAGCGAGCCGTGAATCCCCCGTCGAGTAGCAAGAGGCTACCCACCGCAAACGAGCTTTCATCACTCGCGAGGAAGAGGGCGCCCTTCGCAATTTCGCGGGGATCGGCCACGCGCATAATTGGCGCCCAGGTGGCCTGCGCGGCTCGCGTGGCTTCGGGGTCGATGGAATTATCCGCTTCGGCCTGCAGAAGTGGGGTGCGGGTGATACCCGGGCAGAGCGAATTCACGCGAATGTTGCTCGCAATCAAATCAATCGCCAGTGATTTGGTGAACATGTGCACCGCCCCCTTGGACGCGCAGTAGACCGGTGATTCCGGCACCGCCACAAAACCCATCTCCGAGCCCATGGTGATGATGACTCCGTGCCCCTGGGCCTTCATTGGCCCGATGGCGTGTTTGATCAAGGTGTACATGCCCTTGAGGTTGGTATTGATGACTCGATCCCACTCGTCTTCTTCGAGCAGCTCAATGGGATTCACGCTCGGAATGCCGGCGTTACACATCAAGATGTCGATACTCCCGAAGGCGTCAATGGCCCGCTGCACCATGGCCCCCGCGTCGGCCATTGACCGCACGTCGCCCGCCTGGCCCACGATGGGGCCTAGCGCCGATAATTCATTGACGGTGGTGGCGAGCAGCGTCTCGTTAATGTCGCTGATGACCACCTTGGCTCCCGCTTCGAGAAAAACTTCGGCAATGGCTCGCCCAATGCCGGAGGCACCACCGCTGACCAGCGCAACCTTGTTTGATAATTTCATGACATCAACTTTCTGCACTCGTCTTCCGTTATTACTTACCTTGCGTAAGTAATAACGCAGTGCCTTCGCCTAGCGTACCGCCTGGGCGGATCAAATCACCACACTCCCAAGGAAAAATAGGGTCATTGACAGAATCTCCCTCACCCACTAGTCTCCAATCAATTATTCTCACACCGAGAATAGATGCGGGGTACCCGTCAAACGTAGGGGGAATTTGATGAGCATGAACAGAACCGAGGGTGAAACCCTTCGGGCCGGAATTGAGTACGGCGAATTACGCCGAAACTCACTGGGTTTACCCAGTGCCCTCGCAATGTCGATGGCTGTCTTGTGTCCGACAATCAACGTAATTTTTATTGCGCCACTGATTGCTTCCAAGGCCGGTGTCGCCGCGCCACTCGCCATGCTGCTGGGCACCGTCGGCATCGGATTACTAGCCTTCGCCTTGGCCCAGTTTTCGACCCGAGTCTCTTCGGCTGGCTCCTTTTACAGCTTTATCACCCAGGGACTTGGTTCGTCGGTGGGCTTCATCATGGGCTGGCTGTTTCTCTTCGCCTACGCCCTGCAGAGTCCGCTGAACACGAACCTCTTTGGGTACTTCGTCAGTGACTTTTTGAAGGCCGAATGGGGCATCAATATCCCCTGGTGGATCTTGATGATTTTCATTGTCGCCGTGGTGGGGTCACTCGCCTGGTTCTCCATAAACAACTCGATGAAAATTGACCTTCTCTTCGTCATCATCGAACTCACGATTATCGGCATCCTGATTGCGGTGATCATTGCCAAGGGTGGTGCCGAGGGACAGGTGGGGGCAGCCTTTAGCTTCAAGAGCGTGCCCACCGGCTTCTCGGGCATGGGCCTGGCCTTTATCTACGTGGTCTTCGCCTTCTTCGGCTTCGAGTCATCAACGACGGTGGCTGAGGAAGTGGTCAACCCGAAGCGCAACATCCCCATCGCCCTCATCGGGTCAGTGACCTTCTCGGGTATCTACATGATGTTGTGCCTCTACGGCATCGTCATCGGCTACGGTCCCAGTCACATCGGCGCCCTAACCTCGGCTTCGTCGCCGGTTATTACCTTGGCCACGAGCTTCATTGGCCACTGGTACGCGACGCTGGTGTCAGTGGCCGCGGTGACGGCGTCAGTGGCCAATCTCATCGCCATTCACAACGCGAACTTCCGAATCTTCTACGCATCCGGACGTGAGCGTTTGATGCCTCGAGCCCTCGGTATGACCCACCCCAAGTACCAGACCCCGCACATTGCCATCGTGGCTTACTCCGCCGGTGCGCTGGCGCTAGGCCTCTTCTTTGGCTGGCTGTGGGGACCAACTGCCGCTTTCGGTAACGTCGGCTACTTCTCCTCTTTGGGAATCATGCCGATCTACATCATGGTGTGCGTCTCGTTGATTTCTTTCATGTGGCGCAAGCGTCGCAGCGAATTCAACTGGCTCGCTCACGCCGTCTGCCCCGTGCTGGCCAGCGCCATCATGCTCTTTGGCCTGTGGACCAGTATTCACCCGCTACCCCACGGCGCGACCGGCTTTATGCCCTTCTTCGTCATTGGCTGGTTCCTGGTGGGCGTAGCGTGGATGCTCTACCTCAAGGCCAAGAATCCCGCCAAGCTAGCCCTCATCGGACAGGTCATCTTCAACGATGTGCCTACCGACGCGGACCGCGTGGGTTTGAACATCGACTAAGGCAGCAGCGAGTTTTGCCAAGCACTTCGCCCCGCGCCAACGCGCGGGGCGAAGTGCTTTAGTCCTGCGAACGCCCTTGGCGGCGGGCCTGTAATTCAGCGATAACGGCTTTACCGTTCGCCTGGCCCTTGGTGGACTTCATGACTTGACCGATGAAGAACTGCGCCAGCTTGTCGTCCCCTTCGCGGTAACGCCCCCACTCATCGGGGTGGGCGTCAATGAGACTGGCGACGGTGGCGCCGAGCGAGTCAGCCGACAATTGCTCAAAACCTTTCGCCGCGGCGATGGCTTGCGGATTGTCACCACCGTGTTCCAGCAGCTCACCCAAGACGGTCTTGGCCTGCGTGGCGGACAAGGCACCCGACTGCTCCATGAGCACGGTGGCGCTGAAGGCCGCCGGCGAAAGATTAGCCACGTGTTCAAGGTCGGCGGCGATTTCGTTGGCCACGCGAGAAATCGCCGTGGCGGCGTCAGCTCCGGCGGCCACCGCGCTGTGCACGTAGTGCTCGAGACCCAAGTCGATAACGACTTCAATAGCGTCACGCTGGGCGTCACTCGGCTGGGTGATGGTGGCAATAAGGGCCGCGCGGCGCTCGGCTGGCATGGCCGGTAGGGCGGCGCGCACCGCGTCCTGCCACTGCTGGCTTGGTGCGAGATCGACGAGGTCCGGGTCGCGGAAGTAGCGGTAGTCCTCAGCGTCTTCCTTCACCCGAAGGGTGGACGTCTCGCCCCGGTCTTCATCCCAGTGACGAGTCTCTTGGCGCACCGTGCCGCCCTCTTCGAGAAGCTCCACTTGACGCAGCGCTTCGTAATCGATGGCGCGCTGCAAACTACGCAGCGAATTCAGGTTCTTGATTTCACAGCGCGTACCGTAGGGGGCGTTGGCCTGACGAACCGACACGTTGGCGTCGATACGCATAGACCCCTCCTCCATGCGTCCGTCCGAGGCCCCCGTCGCAATAAGAATCCCGCGCAATTCCGCGGCGTACGCGCGGGCTTGGGCCGACGAGCGGATGTCGGGAGCCGAAACGATCTCCACCAGCGGAACGCCACAGCGGTTGTAGTCAACCAAGGAACGATCGGCACCGGCGAGGCGACCCGACCCTCCCAGGTGAGTCGTTTTGCCGGTGTCTTCTTCCATGTGGGCGCGCTCAATGCCGACGCGCGAGCCATCGGGCAGGTCCAGGTAGCCATTCGAATTAATTGGCAAGTCGTACTGCGAAATCTGGTAATCCTTACTTTGATCCGGATAGAAGTAGTTCTTCCGGTGGAAGGTCGAAGGGGCGATGGTGCAGTGCAGGGCCATGCCAATGCGCATGGCCAGCTCCACGGCCTGTTCGTTCAAAACGGGCAGCGAACCGGGCAGTCCCAAACAGACAGGACAGACGTTGGTGTTGGGCTCGGAACCAAAGTGATTCTCGCAGCCGCAGAACAACTTGGAATGCGTCAGGAGTTCGGTGTGGACTTCGAGACCCACCACAATTTCCCAGCCATTAGTCAATGTTGTCATGCTCGACCGTCCGCTATTTCGAGAACTCGCGCCGCCGCGAAAAGTTGCGCCTCGGACCGAGGAGGACCGAGCAGTTGGACACCAATGGGCAGGTTTTCTTCACCACGACCAAAGGGAACCGAGACGGCGGGATCACCCGCCAGATTGGTGGGAATGGTGAAGACGTCGTTGAGATACATCGCCATAGGGTCGTTGGACTTTTCACCAAACTTGAAGGCCACGCCGGGGGTGGTGGCCCCGAGGAGCAGATCCACCTGGGCGTAGGCCCTGGCGAAGGCTTGGATGGTTAAGGTGCGCACCTTCAGCGCTTGACCGTAATAGGCGTCGTAGTAGCCCGCGGAGAGTGCGTAGGTGCCCAGCATGATGCGTCGCTTCACTTCGGCCCCGAAGCCCGCGGTACGCGTGGCCTCCATCATGGCGGTGACGTCTTCGCCGTCGACGCGTCGACCAAACCGCACTCCGTCGTAGCGGGCCAAATTGCTCGACGCTTCGGCCGGCGCAATGAGGTAATAGGCACTGAGGCCGAGACGTAGTTCGGGGATGGAGAGTTCAACAATTTCACAACCCGCTTCGCGCAGCGCCTCAGCGGCGGCACGAACGCTCGCCACCACCGACTCGTCGGCGCCTTCGTAGAGTTCACGAACCAGCCCCACGCGCTTACCGGCCATACCGTCATTCACGTGCGCTACGAGCGAGGGCGCGGGTTCGGGCAGCGACGTCGCATCCAGAGGATCATGACCAGCAATTACCTCGAGCAAGAGGGCCGCATCCCCCACCGTCTTGGCGAAGGGTCCAATCTGATCGAGCGAGCTGGAAAAAGCGATGAGACCGTAACGCGACACCAGTCCGTAGGTGGGCTTCATTCCGACGAGCCCACAGAGCGCCGCCGGTTGGCGAATCGAGCCGCCGGTGTCGCTACCAATGGAAATACTGGTCATGTCCGCGGCGACCGCGGCGGCGGAACCGCCCGATGAACCCCCGGGAACTCGCGAAGGATCGAGCGGATTGCGCGTGGGACCGAAGGCTGAGTTTTCGGTAGATGAGCCCATGGCGAACTCGTCAAGATTGGTTTTTCCCACCGGTACGGCGCCGGCGGCGATGAGGCGATCGACGATGGTGGCGCTATAGGGGGGCCGCCAGCCTTCGAGGATCTTGGAAGAGCAGGTCGTCGGGATGCCAATCTGGCAAAGGTTGTCCTTCAAGGCGATGGGTACGCCGGCCAGTGGCCCCACGTCCTCACCGCGGCTTCGCCGTTCGTCTATCGCGCTGGCCGCCGCGGTGGCGCCCTCGACGTCCACGTACAAGAAGACGTTCAGCTCATCGTTGCGCTCAGCGATGCGGGCGAGACTGCGCTGCAACTCGGCGACGGCACTGGAACTACCGTCGCGAACGTCGTTGGCAATGGTCTGGGCGGATTTCACGGGGCTTCTCCCAAAATACGTGGAACGGCGAATCGACCACTTTCGGCGTCGGGGGCCTGGGATAGTAACACGTCGCGGTCAAGACTGGGACGCACGACGTCGCGGCGAAAGACGTTGATTAGGCCAAAAGGGTGCGCGGTGGGCTCGACGTCGTCCAAGTTGAGCGCGGACATATCGTTCGCGTGCTCGAGAACCTGACCGAGTTGCGACGTGAACAGATCCAGCTCGGCTTCGGTCAAGGTCAGACGCGCCAAGCGAGCCACGCGCGCCACGTCCTCACGCTGCAGTGGAGAACTCACGACGCCATTTCCTCTCGTAAAGAGACCACGGTCTCCTTCTCAACGAATTCAGCGCCGGACAGAAAGTTACGCATAGCCATAAAGACTAGTGGCTTCGCTTCGCACTACTCGAGGTCGACGACTAGCGGGTGACGTTCAAAATAATCGTGGAATGCCACGGAACCATTGTCCCCGCATCGGGCAGGGTTGAGGTCACCCGACGCCACTGCGTGGTCCCCGCTCCTGGTCCACGGGTCGAATAGAACAAGGCGGCCTTGTGCAGCGCCGCGTTGACGGCGTCGCGACTCAAGCCAACCAATTGCGGTACCGCGCGCATGCCGTGGGCGTTCGCGACCACGGTCGTGGTCGTGGTCGTGGTCGAAGTGGGCTGACCCGACGAAAGGATGAGGACAATGCTGGCTCCCGTCGGAACGGCCAAGGGATTGACGCTCGTGCGGTAGCGCAGTTGCGCCACCCGGCCCGCCGGCACCGACGCACTCGCCACACGCGCCCCCGTCGAACAGGTCGTCAAGACGTGCAAGCTACTAAGAACCGTAAGGTCGGCAGCGCAGGACTTACCAATGAGATTACGGGGCAGAATCACCAGACCCGAACCAGTGGACACCACGACGTTCAAGGTCCCACCGTTGGTCAAGCTGCTCCCCGCGGCGGGCGACTGCGAAATGATGTCATTGGCCGGCACCGAGGTGGACCGAGACTGGCTAATTTGCATGGTCCAGCCGTCGCCCTCCACCAGCGTCGAGGCGTTCGTCAGGGAAAGACCGGTGAGGGATGGGACGACGTGTTTGGCCGTGAAGTAGCCCATCGACCAGGCCGTGACCCCCCCCGCCACGAGCGCAATAAGCACCAGCGCCACGATTAAAAATCCCGGACGACGGCGAGCCTTGCCTGGCGAAATCTCGAGGGAGGCTAGGCCACTGGAGGCCTCGGAGGAAGAGGGCTCGAAGGGGAAAGCTTCGCTACTCGGCGCCGCCAAGGGGGAGGCGCCCACAATGTCGGAAGCCGACGGCGCCTTGAATCCCACCGAGGATCGAGGTTCGGCGGGGGTAAATCCCGTTAGGAGGGCCGTGGGCTCTGGTTTTGCTGGCAAAACAAAATCGTCACCATCGGCCACCACGGTCGAGAGGCGGTCTGCCAACTGTTGGGCGCTAAAGCGCCGTTGCGCGTCGGGCACCGACGCCTGAGCCAGGAGGACGTCGAGGGTACCCATCTCCGCCCGCGACGGAAGCGGTGCGGTCATGCGGGCGCGCAGGGTTGCTTCGGCGCCGTGGCCCCCGAAGGGAACGAGGCCAGTAGCCGCTTCAAAAAGAATGAGGGCGAGGGCGTAGACGTCGGTCGGGGCCGAGGCGACCTCACCACGCGCTTGTTCGGGACTGAAGTAGCGCACGTCTTCCCCAGTGGTGTACGAGCGAAACGCCACTCCGAGACCCGCCATCGCGACGTCGGAAAGGCGCACCGCACCCTCGGCGTCGAAGAGGAGTTTGGAGGGGCTTAGTTCGCCGTGGACAATGCCGTGTTCGTGAAGCAAGGCGAGGGCCGAGGCGCAGTCGCGACCCAGTCGAGCCACGGCCTCGAGTGGCAGGCGCACACCCCGCTGCAGTTGATCCTCGAGCGAGCCACCCGTCAGGTACTCGGACACCATAAAAAGGTGTCCCTCTTCCTGCCCGCCGTCAAAAACCGGGGCCAGGTGGGGGTGGTGCAAACCCGAAGCAACCACGACTCGGCTGCGAAAAGCGCGGCGGATCTCTTCGTGTTGCTCAAGCTCGGGGACCAAACACTTGATTACCACCGAGCGCTCCAGCGTGGCGTCGTGGGCGTGGTAGACCTCGGCGGTGTGACCCACCCCGAGCACCTCGAGTACGCGATACCGGTCGGCGAAGACGTGCCCCGGTAAATACGATGCTGATGCCATGTACCCTCTTAAATCGAATTTCTCGCCTTACTCGAGGGTAGCCGACCAGACTCCCGTCGAGAGCAGTTCGTCGAAGCTACTTGCTGGAATCAAGGGAACGCCTAGCTCTCGTGCCTTGGCCACCTTGTTGGCGCCGGGTGCTTCGCCAACGACCACGCAGTAGGTCTTTGACGACACCGAACCTGGACTGGTGCCACCGCGCAGCGCGATAGCCGCACCGGCTTCGTCGCGCGAATATCCTTCTACCGATCCGGTGACCACCACGGCACGACCAGCGAGGGTAGATGCCAGAGTGCTCTCCTCGAGAACTTCGGCCAAAACAACGCCATGGGCACGCATAGTGCTGATGCGGGCAATGGTTTCGGCCTCACGAAGATACTCCCACGTCGACTGCGCAATGACGGGACCGATACCCTCAATAGCCTCAATCGCTTCTAGCGAGGCGTCCGCTAAGGCGTCGTAGGTGGCGAAGGCGCGAGCGAGTTCACGCGCCGCTACCGGTCCAACGTGACGAATCCCTAGACCCACGAGAAAGCGGCTGAGTGGCGCTTCGCGTACCGCGGCGATCGCCGCGACTAGGGCCTTGGCGGACAGTTCGCCGAAGCCCTCGAGTGCTTGAACATCCTCCACCCGCAACGCGAAGAGATCAGCCACGTCGCGGATTAGTCCGACCTCCAAGAGTTGACTGACCCGTTGTTCCCCCAGACCTTCAATATCGAGAGCCCCTCGAGAAGCGAAATGCACAATCTTCTGCATTTGCTGAGCGGGACATCGAGCGTTGACGCAATACGTGTCGCTCTCTTCACCGATGCGCTCCAGCGCTGCGTCGCAGACGGGACAAGCACTAGGGAAGCGCCAGGCCGGCCCTCGCTCTATCCCTGAATCGAGTATCGCCCCCACCACCTCGGGGATCACGTCCCCCGCTTTACGAACAATCACCAGGTCGCCGGGTCGCACGTCTTTTTCGCGAACCTGGTCTTCGTTGTGCAGCGTCGCCATGGCGACCCGGGAACCCGCCACCACGACGGGTTCGAGCACGGCGTAGGGGGTTGCGCGGCCCGTTCGACCAATGGAGACTTCGATGGCCAAGAGACGGGTGCTGCGTTCCTCGGGAGGAAACTTGCGCGCGATGGCCCATCGCGGCGCTCGGCTGGTGGAACCCAGCAACTCTCGCCCCGCCAGGTCGTCGAGCTTGATGACGGTACCGTCGATGTCGTAGCGCAGGTCGTGGCGATGATTTTCGAACCAGCTGGATGCGCTGATCATGGCCTCAGCCCCCACCACCGATTGCGTCTCCGACGCCACCGTAAATCCCCAGGCGCGCAACTGCGCGAGGGTCTCGCCGTGCGTGGTCAAGCCCAAAACCCCATCGAGGTCCACCAGTTGGTAGGCCAGAAAAGAGAGCGGACGCTGGGCGGTAACGGCGGGATCTTTTTGACGCAGCGAACCAGCAGCAGCGTTTCGGGGGTTGGCGAACTCCTTATCACCGCGGGCGCGTTGGGTGGCGTTGAGTTCCTCAAAGTCCACCTTCGCCAGATACACTTCACCACGTATCTCCAGTCGACCCGGCACCAACCCCAGCGCGTGCGGAACGTCGTGAATGGTTCGCACGTTATTGGTAACGTCCTCGCCGACACGTCCGTCGCCGCGGGTGGCCGCCTGTTGCAAGATGCCCGCGTCGTAGGTAATCGACAGGGCCAGTCCGTCAATCTTTGGTTCCACCGAGTACCGCAGGTTCTCCCAGCCATCGAGACCCTTTACCAATCGCTCGCTCCAGGCCCGTAACTCGTCTTCGTCAAAAACGTTGTCGAGACTGAGCATGGACTGGACGTGGCGAACAGGTGAGAAAACGGTGGAGAGTGGTCCACCTACCGTGGACGTCACTTCACTGGCCAGTTCGGGATACTGTCCCTCGAGCGCCCGGAGTTCCTTGACCAGATCGTCGTATTCGCCATCGGGCACGATGGGGTCGTCGTGGGTAAAGTAGGCCTCGGCGTAGCGGGCAATGATCTGGGTCAGCTCGTGGTGACGCTGTGCCGGCGTGCTCATGAAGAGACGATCGCGGCACCCTCCACGACCGAGGGTTCGTCGTAGTTGTAAAAAACGGCGGACTGGCCCGCGGCCACGGGGCGAACGGGCACGTCGAACTCGAGGCGCCAGTCCTCTGATTGCACGAGTCGGGCCGCCAAGGGTGTCCCGTGGGCGCTGCACTGCACCCACACGGGCGTCTGCGAATTCAAGGGGTAGCGGGCGAAGGTCAAGGTGCTCGCGTCTACCTTCACACTCGACACCAGAATGTCTTCGAGCTCCCCCACGAGTACTTTTCGACTTCGCAGGTCCACCCGCGAAACGAAGCGCTTCTCGCCGTGACGACCGGGCAAGACCCCCTTGCGTTGACCGAGCGTCATCAACTCGGCCGCGTCGGTGGTGCCGATGACTTCCCCACTCTTTTCGTCAATGAGCTCGGCGGTAGTGAGTTCGATACGCGATCGCAAGAAGGCCTCGCGACCCTTCGACGCTTCGATGAAGCAAACGTCTTGCGAGTCGGGCTTGTCCCAGGTGCGCAAACCGAGCCGCTCGGCTTCGGCGCGTACCTCATTTTTGTGCAAGTGCCCAATGGGCAAGAGCAGCATGTCGAGTTGCTTGGCGGTCAAGTACCCCAACACGTAGGACTGGTCCTTGGCGGGGTCGGCTCCACGAGCCAGCCGCGGACCGTCGTCGCTGCGAGCGATCTGAGCGTGATGACCAGTAGCCACGGCATCAAAGCCCAGCCGTTCGGCACGTTCGAAGAGCAGATCAAACTTGATATGACGATTGCACTCAATGCAGGGATTCGGGCTTAATCCCTCACGGTACCCATTCACGAAGGGAGTCACCACGTGGCGCTCGAACTCCTCGGTGTAGTTAAAGATGTGATGATCGATGCCCAGTACTTGGGCTACCCGCCGGGCGTCATCGACGTCAGAGACTGAGCAGCAACCCGAGTCCGAGGCCCCGCCCCATAGCTTCAAAGTGGCCCCCACGACATCGTGACCGGCCTCCTTTAAGAGGGCGGCCGCCACGGAGGAATCTACCCCTCCACTCATCGCTACGAGAACCTTCATGGTTCCAGTCTGCCAGTTATCGGCCACTGCTTGACTGCGGGCGCAAACGTTGGACCGCATCGGCGATGGCGTGAACAACTGCACCCACGTCGTCACTGGTCGTTTCTGCACCGAAGGAAAGCCGCAGGGATCCGCGAGCTCGGTCAGCTTCCACCCCCATGGCCGCTAGGACGTGACTCGAAACGGCGGCCCCACTCGAGCAACTCGCCGCGGCCGAGGCGCAAACACCAGCGAGATCGAGCAGGAAAAGAAGTTCGTCACTGGCCACTCCGGCGAACGTCACGTGAACGGTGCCCGGAACCTTCTGCGCCTGGGGCGCCGTCAGCTGGCAATCGGGCAAGGTGATGAGTTTGGCCACGAGCTGGTCCCGCAGGGCCGTAACCCGTAGGTTCGTGACATCTCGCTCACGGTCGACGCAACGCAGGGCGGTCGCCAATCCGACGCAGGCGGCCACGTCGACGGTACCGCCGCGGCGCCCCTTCTCTTGTCCCCCGCCGGGGCTCAGCGCGTCGAGGGGGTAGTCACCCCTCATCACGAGTGCACCGGCGTTGACTGGCCCCCCAATTTTGTGCGCGCAGAGTGACAGGAGGTCGGCGTCTATCGAGCGCAGATCTATCCACGGGGCGGCGGCCACGGCATCGGTGTGCGACAGTACTCCTGCTTCGCGAGCCAACGCGCTCGCCGCGTTAACGGGCTGCAGGACACCGGTCTCGTTGTTGGCGGTCATCAGTGAGACCAGTGCTACGTCACCTCGTTGTAAAAATTCACTCAGGAGGGCCAAGTCGGCGACACCTTCGCTATCCACCCCGAGGGTGAGTGGAGTAATACCCTCGGCCTTGAGCATGAGGGCGCTGTCGCCCACCGCGTGGTGTTCAATCGCCGAGGTCACGACGGCGCTGCGCTCGTGGAGACGTCGGTGCCGTCGAGCGACGCCCAGGACCGCGAGACTGCAGGATTCCGTACCGCCCGCCGTAAAGACCACGTTGCCGGGCCGTGCCCCGCACAAGGAAGCTATCTCGTCACGAGCGTCTTCGACCGCCTTGCGAGCCAGTCGAGCCGCACGGTGGGAACCCGAGGGATTCCCAACCACCCCGTGCATCCACGGCAGCATCGCTTGGCTTACTTCGTCACGCCTGGGCGCCGACGCCGCGTGGTCGAAATAGAGTTCGCTCACGCGATAAAGAAGGACTTCGCGTTGGTGAACTCCCGCACGCCGTGCACGCCGAGTTCGCGCCCGTAACCCGAGGCCTTCACCCCGCCGAATGGCAGTTCGTTCATCGAGGCCGGAACGGCATTGGCGAAGACCATGCCGCTCTCAATGCCGGCAATAGCCTTCTCGATTTCGGCCGGGTCCGTGGCCCACACCGACGCCGACAAACCCCAGGGGGTGTCGTTGGCGATGCGCAGAGCGTCATCAAGGTCTTCGGCGACAATGACCACCGCGACGGGTCCGAACAGTTCTTCGTTGCCCGCGGGACAATCAGCGGGGACGTTGGTCAGCACGGTAGGGGTGTAGAAGAAGCCGGTACCGGCTCGAGGGCTGCCCCCCGCAACTACCGTGGCTCCCGCCGCAATGGAGGCCGCCACTTGCTCGCTCAGCGTGTCGAGCTGGGCCTTGTTTGCGAGGGGCCCGAGCACCGTCGAGGGGTCCATAGGGTCACCGAGCGGAACCTGGCTCATGGCCTCAGCGAATCGCTTGATGAACTCATCAGCGATGTCCTTGACCACAATGAATCGCTTGGCGCAGATGCACGCCTGGCCGTTATTTTGGACGCGAGCGGTGACCGCGAGCGGGATGGTGTGATCGAGGTCCGCCGAAGCCGTCACCACGAAGGGGTCCGACCCACCGAGTTCGAGAACGCACTTCTTCAAATACTTACCGGCCATCATGGCCACCGAGCGCCCGGCCCCCTCAGAACCCGTTACGGTGACGGCCGCGATGCGGGGATCGCCGATCACCATTTCAATGCGACGGGACTCAATGAACAAATTGGTGAAGATTCCCTCGGGGAATCCCGCACGCGTGAAGAGATTCGCGACGTACAAGGCGCAGCCAGGGACGCTCGAGGAGTGCTTCAAGACCACGGTGTTGCCGGCCATCACGTTAGGAACGGCGACGCGAATAATCTGCCAGAGGGGGAAGTTCCAGGGCATGATGGCCAAGAGTGGTCCCAGTGGCTCGTAACGAACGCCACTGCGAGAAGCCTTGGTCGTAATGATCTCCGTGGCCAGCATGGATTCGGCGTGTTCGGCGTAGTACCGCATCGTGAGCGCACACTTGGACGCCTCACCCTTGGCCGCGGCGAAGGTCTTGCCCATCTCGCTGGTCATCAATTCCGCCGCCACGGGGATTTCGCTTTCGAGCAACTCCGCCAAACGCAACATCAATTCGGAACGGTGGGCGAAAGAAGTGCCCTTCCAACTCTGAAAAGCGCCGAAGGCGCTGCTGAGGGCAGCCTCGACAGAAGAGTCGTCGGCCGACTCGTATTCGGCCAGGACGGCTTCGGTGGCGGGATTAATGGCAGTAAAGGTCATGCCCCTATTCTGCCACTAATTCGGACGTGCTTTCCGGCGCGGGGCCCATTGCCTCCCAGTGATGGGGGTGAAAAAATGTTGTGACGGCCAAAATGAGAAGAAATGCGCTCGCCGCCACGAGACTGACCAATTGAACACCCCAGATATTGGCGCAAGCCGACTGGATGAGCGCGCCAATGGGGTAGAAAATGGAGAGGGATAACACGTACATCGACAGAATCCGTGAGCGCTCACGTTCCGGGGCGTGGAGTTGCACCGACGTATTCAGACCCGTCATGCAGCCGACGTAGGCCGCGCCGATCAGCACCAGTGTGGCCGAGGAGAGCCAAATATTTGGTGCGTAGGCGTACAGTGCCTCGGTCGCGGCCGCTGTCCAAAGGGAGCCGCGTAAGACGGCCAGTCGACTCGTTCGGCGCGCCAAGGCCGGCAGCGTCAAGGCCCCAAAGACGGCACCCACCCCCTGGGCAGTCACCATCCACGAGACACCGCTCTTGCCAGCGTGAAGGACGTCAATACCCATGGCGGGCACCAAGGTAATGAAGGGACTGACGAAGAGCCCAACGAGGCCAACACCGAAGACGGCGTTACGCGCACCAGGGGTACGAAACATCGCTCGTAGTCCCACCATTGAATCGTGTAGCGGCCTAAATGCCGAGGGAGCGATGTCACGTTTCGGGGAACGCACGAAGGCGAAGGCCACGACCACGACGACGAAGGACAGGGCGTTAGCGACGAAACACCAACCGGGATTGCCAACGGCGAGTAGGGCGGCCGCCAATACCGGTCCAATAATGCGACCTAGGTTGAATTGCGCTGAGGATAAAGAAACTGCTGCCAATACCTCGTCCTTGTCAACGAGGTCGCGCATGAGTGACTGCCACGCGGCCCACGACGCCGAGCCACAGAGTCCTTCCGCTATGGCCAAAAAACAAGCCAGGGCCGGCGAGAGACGATGCAGGAGCTCGCCTACGGCTAGTCCGGCGGCGGCCAGGGCTTGGACGAAATTATTGAACTGTATCCAGCGCTCACGGTCCATGCGATCAGCCATTACGCCACCCAGGGGAGAGCCAATGATCGCGGGCAACCATGCCGACAGCGTCAAGAGCCCGAGCCACAGGGGATTGTGCGTCGTCAGGGTGAGATAGACACCCAGCGCCACGCTCTGCATCCAGGTGCCAGTGGAAGAAATGAAATTGGCGCTGATGGCCAGTACAAAACTCTTATGGCGAAGAGGGGCAAAAGACGCGGAGGCCATTAGGTCAGGCTACCGAGCCAGGCGGCTTCAACACGCACCACGACTACTTTCGACGTTTGAGTGAGACGAACCACACTGATGCTAAGGCGACTAAGGCGCCCAAGACTCCAAGAGTCGAGGTGGCACTGCGGCGTGAGGGAAGTTTTGGCATAACGACTAATGGTACGTCGCGCGGGTGGGGCAAAGGGGGGAACTCCACCCGCGCGACGTTCCAAACTACGCCTGGCTGTGCGCTTGAATCTCGAGCACGAGCTCGATCTTGTGCGAGACCACGGCCGAGCCATTCTCGATGTTGCCTTCAAAATTGACATTGAAGTCGCGACGGTCAATGGCGGTTCGTGCTTCAAAGCCAATGGCGGTCACGGCCTCTTGCGTACTGGGACCGGCACCGAGGAACTCAACGTCGAAGTCCACGGACTTAGTGACGTCGCGAATGGTGAGATCGGCGGTCAGCACGTAGCTGCCGTCGCCGGCGGAGGTGAAGCCAGTCGAAACGAGGTTCAGGGTGGGGAATTCTTCGGCGGCCAAGAAGTCGTTGGAGCGAAGGTGGCCATCGCGGAAGTCGTTGTGCGTCGTGATGCTGTTGGCTTGCACACTGGCAGTCAGCGAGGACTGCTCAATGCTTTCGCCGACGACGATGGTGCCTTCGAAGACATTGAAATTGCCTCGCACCTTGGAAATCACCAGGTGTCGAGCAATAAAGCCCACCGTCGAGTGCGTGGCATCAACGGTGTAAGTACCAGCGGGGGCAAATGTGGTCATGAATGTCCTTAAAAATAGATGTTTACGTAAGCAGTTCAATTATACTTGCTTTTGCAACTATTTGCAACTCAATTACTTACTAATTAACTATCTGCTACAATTTTGCTGTGGATGTCATGACGAACACGCCAGAAATGTCGGATGAGCCCGTCCAGCTTTTCGCCTTACTGCACGACACCATTGCGCGACTCAACCGTAGTTACGGAGCTTTGCTGGAAGAGCAATGCGATTTGCCTTTGGCGTGGTTCTATGTTCTTCTCCAGCTGCGCTCGAGTGAAAACGCTTCCCTCAAGATGAACGAGTTGGCGGACGCCATTGTGCTCTCGTCGGGTGGAACCACTCGCCTTATTGATCGACTCGTCGAGGCCGGATTAGTTTCCCGGCGAGAATGCCCTGAAGATCGTCGGGCAATTTTCATCGAAATCACGCCGGCGGGTGACCGCAAATTAGAGCAGGCCCTCGCCGCGCACAGCGCCTCGCTGGAGTCCCAACTATGTCAGCGCCTTTCGTGTGACGATCGTCGTACGCTCGGGTCGCTGCTCGCCAAGTTAAACGCGGAGAATTAGACCTTCGCAATCCAGGCCATGGCGACTCGATTGTCATCGAGTTCCAACACTGTGGGGTCGCCGGCGCCGGCGCCCTCGTGGACTTCGAGGGCGAGGACTTCGTTAGCCAGTGTTCCGAAACCATCGACCAAGTCATCGAGGCCCGTCAGGTGCAAAATGATCCGGTCCGAGACATCGAGTCCGGAGTTCTTGCGCAAGTCTTGAACTTGTCGCACCACATCGCGCAAGTAGCCCCGGCGAAGCAGGTCATCGTTAAGGGCCAGGTCCAGGGCGATGACCTCACCACCTTCGCGGGAAACCGCGAATCCACCCTGACTTTTAACGCGTAATTCCACGTCCTTACTGCTGAGAGCGAAATCACCGGTGGAGAGCGTAACGACCACGGGGCGTCCGGCCTCGAGCTCCTCGGCCGCCACCACTGAATCAAGGGCCGCCAGGGCCGGCTTCAACTCCTTCACCGCTTCACCGAGCCGCGGCCCCACGGTTCGAAAGTTCGGAACGAGTTCAAAGCGAAGTACTTCGGCGAGTTCGGAGCCATACTCGAGGACGTCAACGTTCAGTTCGTCCTCGACGATGCCGCTAGGGGGCATCGCTTCTCCGCTGGGGATAAACACCAGGGCTCGCGCTAGGGGCTGACGCACCTTGACACCGGCTTCGGCTCGAGCGGCGCGACCCAGCGAGGTCAATCGCCGGGCGACAGCCATTGATGCTTCCAGTTCGGGGTCGCGCAACTCGGGCATACCAATCGGCCAAGAGGCCAAGTGCACCGAGTCCTGCTCCCCCACTTCGAAAAGCTCACTGTAGAGGCGCTCGGAAATGAAGGGGCAGAGGGGGGCCAGCAAGAGGGTGACGCGCTGAAGAACTTCCAGCAATGTTGCTTGGGCCGCTAGGGAATCCGATTTGGGCGCGTTGGGGTCAGTTCGCCAGAAGCGGCGACGACTGCGCCGGACGTACCAGTTCGAAAGTTCATCAATGAGAGCCGAGAGGGCGTCGGTACCACCAAGGGGTTCGTAGCCTTCGAGCGCCTCGGTCATCGCCACCGTCACGGCTTCGAGACGCGACAAAATCCAGCGATCGATTGCGGGCCGATCCGCCACCGCCGGAATGGCGGGGTCGAGCGGGTCAAAACCGTTGAGGGAAGCGTAGGTCGTGAAGAAACTCACGGTATTCCACAGGGTCGCAAGCGTGTCACGCATGGCCGCGTCAATGGCTCCCAAACTGGCTCGAGTGGACGTCCACGGAGATCCTTGAGAGAACATCCACCAGCGCAAAGCGTCAGCTCCGCGCGTGTTGAGCACTTCCCAAGGGTCGATGACGTTACCCTGGGACTTACTCATCTTCTTGCCATTTTCGTCAACGATGTGCCCTAGGCACAAGACGTGCTGGTAGGGAGTGGCGCCAAAAACCAGCGTGTTCACCGCCAGCAGTGAGTAGAACCAGCCGCGTGTTTGGTCAATTGCTTCGACCACGAGTTGGGCGGGAAACTGCATTGCCACATCGCTACCCGGAACGTGGGGGTACCCCACCTGCGCGGCCGGCATGGCACCGGAGTCAAACCACGCATCAATGACGGGCTCCACTCGGTGAGCCTCAAGACCACAAGTGCGACAGGCCAGGACCACCTCGTCAATCGCTGGTCGGTGAGGATCAATAGCCGAAAGGTCCTCACCACTGAGTTCCGAAAGTTCCGCGCGCGAACCCACGCACGTGAGGTGATTGTCGGGACAGCGCCAAATGGGTAGGGGTGTCCCCCAGAATCGGTCGCGGGATAGAGCCCAGTCGACATTGTTGGCCAACCACTCACCGAAGCGCCCTTCGCGAATGTGACCGGGGTGCCAATCGATAGTGGCATTTTCGGCCATCATCTTTTCTTTGAATTGGCTGGTCGCAACGTACCAGCTGGGCTTGCCCCAGTAGATCAAGACCGTTCCGCATCGCCAACAGTGGGGCAAGGAGTGGCTGTAGTCCATGCGCTTGAGCAACAGTCCTCGCCGCTCCAGTTCATCATTAATGTCGTGATTCGCTTCACGGACACCGCGGCCCTCCAGCCAGGGGACGTCCGCGGTGAAACAACCATCGGGGCCGACCGGATTAAGCGTGGGCAGACCGTTCTGACGCGCAACGACGCGGTCAATTTCACCGAAAGCCGGTGACTGGTGCACCAGACCCGTACCGTCATCGGTAGTGACGTAATCCGCGGCAACGACGAAACAGGTGTCGACACCTTCGGGAAAAGCGACGTCAGTAAAGGGACGCTGGTAGTGGACGCCGAGCAGGTCGCGCCCGGGCAGCGTGAAGCTGGGCCGAACACCCTCGCCATAGATGCTCTCCACCAGGGCGGCGGCGACCACCGTATTATCAACGACCGCGTATTCGATCTCGGGATTCACTGCGACGGCGACGTTTGAAAGCAGAGTCCACGGGGTGGTCGTCCAAACCGCGAGGTGGGTCGCTCCTCGAAGCTGCGGGTGCGCGTCGGCATCGAGAATTGCGAGGCGCACGTAGGCGCTTTCGTCAACTTCATCGGTGTAAACCCCGGGCTGACCAAGTTCGTGACTCGACAAGGCGGTGCCACAACGTGGACAGTAGGGGACCACTTTGAGGTCCTCGTACAAGAGACCACGATCGAAGAGTTGCTGCAGTTGCCACCACACCGACTCCACGTACTCGGGATGGTAGGTGTAGTAGGCGTTCTCCATGTCGGTCCAGTACCCGATGCGACGGGTGAGGCGTTCGAATTCCCCCACGTAGGTCATCACGGACTCGCGACAAAGTCGGGTGAACTCGGTGATTCCCACCTGCTCCTCGATGGCCTTTTTACCCGATATACCGAGCTGCTTTTCGACCTGGACTTCAACCGGCAAGCCGTGGGTGTCCCAACCGGCCCGGCGCGCTACGTAGTGGCCTCGCATCGTTTGGTATCGGCAAAACAAGTCCTTGTACACGCGGGCCCAGGCGTGATGCAGACCCGGCTTGCCGTTCGCCGTAGGGGGGCCCTCGTAAAAGACCCAGGGGTCGGCCCCAGCACGCTCGCTCAGGGTGCGCGCGAAGACGTTGTTCTTCTCCCAGCGCAGCAATTCGGCCTCTTCGATGGCCACAAAATCAAGCTCGGCGCTTAGGGGGCGAAACACGCTTCTCCTTCTAGGGTTCTCCGTCAATGGTACTAAGACCGAGCGAATCTAGGAAACGGGCGCCGCGTCCAGCCATTCGGGGCTGAGATCCTCGAGCGAAGTGAGGACGTGGTCAGCCATCGCGAAGGCTGGGAGGTGACGGTCGCCAGCCACCGGAACCGCGACCACGTGCATACGCGCAGCCTTTGCCGCGATCACACCGGCCGACGAATCCTCAAAAACTAAACAGTCCGTTGGGGCTACGCCCAGCGACGCCGCCGACGTCAGGAACACGGCGGGGTGGGGCTTGCCGTAGGACTCGAACTCCGCCGAACTCACCGTGACGAATTCATTACGCAAATCGAAGTGACCTAAAGCCCGTTCAATGAGAGCGAGTGGCGTCGAACTGGCGAGGGCGACGGGACCTCGTTCGTGGGCCAAGGCAATAGCTCGGCGGGCCCCCGGCAACATACGACCCTTGGTCTCGATGAGCGTGCCAACGCGGTCGAGAATAGTGGCCACGGTAGCGGCCTTACTTGACCCAGACCAGGGGTAGCGCTCAAACCAGTACTCAACCACCTCGTCGACGAACAGACCCTTAGTGCTCCGCTCTTCGGTGGCGCTGAGAGGCACACCCAGGGCACCGAATACGTCGACCTCGGCTTCGTGCCAAAGAATCTCTGAATCAATGAGCAGTCCGTCCATGTCGAATAAGAAAGCATTAAAAGGCATGATTGAAGTTTGGCACAGCCGGTAACGTCGAATTATGTCGCCTGTTCGCCGTCTCATCCCCCACGATACTTCCGTAGTGGCAAATCTCGCCCGGCAGCACCTCGCGCATCACGCGATGAAGGAACCCCTCGTATGCGACGACTTTGATCGCCGCGAATTTGAACGTACGCTTTCTCGGGTCAGTGATCCCATTTGGGTGCGCGAAGCCAGCGGTGTCATTCGGGGCCATCTCTTCGGGGCCACCATGGCTGATGGTGATGGTGAACAGGTCACGTGGACCGGGCCCGATGGCTGGTCCTTCGACTACGAGGACGATCTCGACGGTCTCTTGAAAGTGGCGCTGCCGTACTGGCGAGAGGAAGGATCGTCCACGCACATCGTTTGGTCGCCCGCCGGAAGTGAAACCGAAGCGTGGGTACAGCGCGGATACTCTCCCTTTTCGGTTCGGGCCGCCCTGGCCATTGAAGAGAAGGATCCACCGACGATTCGCTCCGAATTCAATGGCGATCTCACTATCCGGCACGGCACTCTCGACGACCTCGACACGGCTCTCCAGTTCGATCTGCTGATCGACGCCAGTCACGGCGTGGACACGGCTACGTTGAGCGAACAGCAGCGTTCTTCAAACACGAAGCACTTGACCGAAACGCTCGAGGATCCCGAAACGCTCTACTACATACTCGAGCTCGACGGCGTCCCCATCGCCCAATGCATCACCTTTCCTCTGCCAAGCCTGCGGGGCACCCACGATGGCACGATATACCTCAGTGATATCGCGGTGGCCGAGGGGATGCGCAATCGCGGTTATGGCCGTTACCTGGTACGCGCCGTGTTAAACGACGCCCTGGCCCAGGGCTACGCCTATGCGGAAGTACGTTGGCGACTTACGAATCTACCGGGGCAAATGTTGTGGTCCTCAATGGGCTTCCACCCCATCTACGCCCAGTTACGACGCCAAATCAACGACTAGAGACCGCTTTCGATTGCTTCAATCAGATCGACGTCTTCGGGCGTAACGCCGGGATCAAAGCGATGGATGAGACCATCGGGACTAATGAGAAACTTTTCAAAGTTCCATCGAATGTCGCCGCCGTAACCGGTGGCGTCAATGGTCGCACACAGCTCCTGGTAGAGGGGGTGCCGATCAGGTCCATTCACGTCGATCTTCTCAAAGAGGGGGAAGGTGACACCGTAGGTCGTGGAGCAGAATTCCAGAATCTCCTCGGCACTCCCGGGCTCTTGACCCATGAACTGATTGCAAGGAAAGCCCAGCACACTGAAGCCCCGAGGCCCGTAGAGACGCTGCAAGTTCTCAAGGCCCTCGTATTGCGGGGTTAATCCACACTTTGAAGCCACGTTGACGATGAGGATTGATTGGCCCTCGTAACGGGCCAGCGTGGTGTCTTCCCCTTGAAGGGTGGTGACGGGAATGGTGTACAAGTTCATACGCAAACTGTATCGGAGAAGGCTGGCGTCCCCACCCCTAAGGTGGATTGGTGCTTTGCGTCGTCATTGATCAACAAGCTTTGCTCCTCGAAGATCGCGTCACGCCCTCACCTGGTCCCGGCCACGTGCTGATCGCGACCACCGCGAGTGGCATTAACGCCGCCGACATTCTTCAACGCCGTGGCCACTACCCGGCGCCAGCGGGCTGGCCCGTCGACGTCCCTGGCCTCGAGCTCGCCGGACACGTGGTCGCCGTCGGACCTGACGTGGACCCCCAATGGATGGGTCGCCACGTCTGCGCGATAGTCGGTGGTGGCGCCCAGGCCTCTCACGTACTCGTGCCCGCCGACCATCTCTTGGTGGTGCCCGAAGGAGTCGCGGCCGCCGAGGCGGGTGGCTTTGCCGAGGCCTTTCTCACTGCCTACGACGCTCTGGCACTCCAGGCACAGTTACGCGCTAGCGAACGAGTGCTCATTTCGGGTGCCTCTGGCGGCGTGGGTACCGCAGCCGTACAAATTGCCCGCCACCTTGGCGCCCACGTCACCGCAGTGACGCGCTCGGCCCACCACGGTGAACTACGAGCCCTCGGGGCCGACGAGGTCTGTCACCCCGACCAAGTCAGCGACGTGGCCCCCGTCGATGTGGTCCTCGAACTCGTGGGTGCTTCCAATCTCCAGCTTGTTCTCGGTCGCCTCGCGCCCTTCGCCCGGGTCGTTGTGATTGGTCTTGGTGGCGGGAACCGCCTCGACCTCGACCTTCGCATCCTTATGGCGACGCGGGCCACCCTCACCGGCTCCACGCTGCGCAGTCGTTCGCACGAGGAGAAGTCTGCCCTGGCCCAACGCGTGCGTGAAGAGTTGCTTCCCGCTTGGGCGACGGGAGCGCTGCGCGTGATGATTGCGGGGACCTTTCCCTTGACTGAACCCGAGGCGGCGTACGCCTTCTTCGCCCAGCCCGGCAAATTTGGCAAGGTCGTTCTCACCCAGGCGGCGGCGCCGTGAGCAGCATCCCGCACGTTTCCCGACTCAATCCCTCGCGACGGGATTATCCCGCCATTATTGAAGCGCACGAGCGCGCCATCGAATTAGGTCGAACTACCTACCTCGACCCCTCGTCAGGACTCACGGTGCAGACGGTGACCGCTCACTTGCAGCGCGGGAATTGCTGTTCGAGTGGCTGTCGCCACTGCCCCTGGGTGGAGTAGTTCTACAAATCCGCGAGAGGCGTGTAGGTCATACCCAGCGCCTCGGCGACGGGGCCGTAGGTGACCGCCCCGTTAACGACGTTGACACCCTCCGACAGCGGCACGTCGGCCTGCGTCGCCGCCCGCCAGCCCTGACGGGCCAGCTGCAAGGCGTAGGGCAAGGTCGCGTTTGACAAGGCGTAGGTCGAAGTGAAGGGAACGGCGCCGGGCATGTTGGCCACGCAGTAAAACACGCAGCCGTTGAGCTCGAAGACCGGGTCCGAGTGCGTCGTTGCGTGGGTTGCCTCAAAGCAGCCGCCCTGGTCCACGGAAATATCGACCAAGACTGATCCGGGCCGCATGCGCGACACCAAGTCGTTGGACACCAGTTTGGGCGCCTTCGCTCCGACCACCAGGACAGCCCCGATGACGATGTCGGCGTCGAGGCAGGCTTCCTCGACGGCCAGCGTCGATGATGCGAGCGTCGTAACCGATCCGTTGAAGTGCCTATCGACCATTCGAAGTCGTTCTAAATTGCGATCAATGATCGTGACATTGGCGTGCAGCCCCACCGCCATCATGGCCGCGGCCAGACCCGAGACTCCGGCTCCGATGATTACGACATTGGCCGAGGTTACCCCCGGCACGCCGCCAATCAGCATTCCGCGACCTCCACCAGAACGCATTAAGTGATGTGCTCCCATCAGGGGCGCCATACGACCGGCGACTTCACTCATTGGCGTAAGTAGGGGCAAGGAATTATCCGCGAGCCGCACCGTCTCGTAGGCAATAGCGACGTTGTTGGCGGCCACCAGTGCTTGCGTGCACTCGCGGGATGCGGCCAAGTGAAGGTAGGTGAAGAGCGTCTGATTCGGTCGCGCCGATAGCCGGTGGTATTCCGGCGCCACGGGCTCTTTCACCTTTAGCACGAGGTCCGCTTCGGCCCATAGGTCATCAGCGCTCGCGACCATGGTGGCTCCGTTGGCGACGTAGGCCTCGTCGGCGATGGATGACCCTCGTCCCGCACCGACTTCAATGATTACCCGGTGTCCCTGCGTGGTGAACTCTCGCACTCCCGCCGGCGTAATCGCCACGCGGTGTTCGTCCTTCTTGATTTCTTTGGGTACGCCGACGATCATCGTTGATCATCCTTTCGGGTAGTCATTTCTAGGTTAGTCAGTCCTCAACGCTGTCGTACGACACGAGGGCCTGCGTAAAGAATCCGCTTTGTCCCCTCAGTTTCCAACGCGTAAACGCGAGAACGGGAATTCCCGAAAGGATCACGATGTCGTCAGGCAGCGCGGTCAATCCACCGGACTGAATGACGACCCAGCAAACGTAGAGCAAGCTCACACCACCGATGAGCGGCAGTACAACCATTGTGAGATTTGGTAGGAATCCCTTTCCGAGGGTCTTGCGGAACGCCCAGGCACAGGCCAAGCCCGTTATGCCGTAATAGAACGCGACCAGCACACCAATGTTGTTGACGAGGTTGCCAAAAACGTTATTCGCCGAGGACGACAGCGTCGTCAACGCAATACCGAGGAGCGACGCGCCCGCCACTAAGAGGGTGCCCACCGCGGGCGTTTGGTATCGCCCGTGAATTTTGGCAAAGACCTTGGGGAAGACTCCGTCGCGCGCCATCGAATACGTGATGCGGGCCGCTGGCAGCACCGTCGTTTGCGTCGTGGCCACGGTCGACGACAAGACGGCGAAGATCATCACGTAACTCGCCCACGGACCAGCAAACTGTTGGCCGAAGTAGAAGAGCACGGTGGCTCCCTGATTATTGATAGCGGCGGGACCCAGCAACATTTGCGCGGCCACGAAGTTAAGCAAAAAGACAAAGAGCAAGAGCCACATTGAGATAAGACCAGCTCGTCCGGGTATCTTTCGGGCGTCCTGCGATTCCTCATTTAAGTTGAGAGCCGTATCCCAGCCCCAGAAGAAAAAGACTCCTAGGGCCAAGCCCTGCGCCAGAGCGCTGTAGCCGTGGATGTTCAGAGGGTTGAACCAGCCCATGGAGAAGTGCACTGAATGGGCTGGGTGGCGAAGAATGACTTTGATTATGCCACCCACCGAAAAGACCACCACGGCGATGTACTCAATCATCACCATGACCCACTGGGCGTTGGTGGTCCAGCGGATGCCGTAGATGCAAATGAAGGTCACGAGGATGAGCCACCCCGCCGAAACCAGCGCCACGTCCGTCGTGTTGTTCATGGCGTCGCTCGATACCGCGTTAAAGGCCGAGTGAAGAAATTGCAAGGTGTAGCCACCGGCCAGCAGCGGCGCGGTGGTACAAAAGAGGATTGAGGTCCAAATCTGCACCCATCCGTTTATCCAGCCCGCGTTGGGGTGAACAACCTGACTCAACCACGAGTAACTAGCCCCACAGTTGGGGTTGCGGCGATTCAGATGGAAGTACGACAAGGCGATAAACATCACTGGCACGAAGGACACGAGCAAAACTGCGGGGCTGGCCATACCGATTCCGGCAATCACGAACACCAAACTCATGGTTGAGGCGATCGAGTAGGCGGGGGCCACCGAAGAGACCGCCACCGCGGTGGAGTCGAAGAGGCTCAGCTCCTCGGCTCGCAGCATGGCCCCAGACTCGCGGTCGGGTACGGGTGCGCCGAAGGGTCCGGTTATCTCGCGTTCTGACATGAATCTCCCCTTCAAAACCTCGTTGCGTAGCGGTCTAGCGCAGGTTACTCCTCGAGGTTGTGCATCACGTGCTTGATGCGGGTGTAATCCTCGAAGCCGTACATGGAGAGGTCCTTGCCGTAGCCGGACTGCTTGAAACCACCGTGAGGCATTTCCGCAACCATGGGGATGTGCGTGTTGACCCAGACACAACCGAAGTCGAGATCACGGGTGAAGCGCATGGCGCGGCCGTGGTCTTTGGTCCATACCGACGACGCCAGGGCGTAACGAACGCCGTTGGCGTACTCGAGGGCCTGTGCTTCGTCCGTGAACTTCTGCACCGTAATGACGGGCCCGAAGATTTCGTTCTGGATCATCTCGTCATTCTGCTGCAGGTCGGCCACGATGGTCGGGGCCACGAAGTAACCCTGGTCACCAATGCGCTCACCACCGGCGACGATTGACGCGTGACCCGGAGCGCGACCGAGTAGTCCGGTCACTCGCTCAAACTGGTTGACATTGTTGACCGGACCAAAGAGGGCGTCAGCATTGTCCCGCAGGCCCGTCACCGTGTTCTTGGCCTGCTCGGCAATGGCGTCCACGAAGTCCCCGTAGATAGGGCCGGCGGCGAGGACGCGCGTTGCGGCGGTGCAGTCCTGACCCGCGTTGAAGAAGCCCGCTACGGCAATCCACTCGGCCGCGGCAGCGATGTCGGCGTCATTGAAGACAATGACCGGGGCCTTGCCGCCCAACTCCAAGTGCACCTTCTTGAGCGTCTGGGAAGCACTGGCCGCGACCTCCATGCCGGCACGAACCGAGCCAGTCACCGAGGCCATGGCGGGAGTCGGGTGCTCAACGAGCATGCGCCCCGTGTCGCGGTCCCCGCAAATCACGTTGAGGACTCCGGGGGGCAAAACTTCAGCCATGAGTTGGGCCATCATGATTGTCGAAACGGGCGTTGTGTCCGAAGGCTTAATAACCATGGTGTTACCCGCGGCCAAGGCTGGGGCCCACTTCCACACCGCCATCATCATGGGGTAGTTCCAGGGCGTCACCGCGGCGCAGACCCCGATCGGCTCGCGACGAATGTAGCTCGTCATGCCCGGGGTGTACTCCGCAGCGCTACGACCTTCGAGCATTCGAGCGGCACCGGCGAAGAAACGAATCTGATCGATCATCGGGGGGAACTCTTCAGCTTGCGTGACGGCGGTGATCTTTCCGCAATTCTCCGTCTCCGCGTCAATCAGGAGGTCACGGTTCTTTTCAAAGAGATCGGCAATCTTGAGCAACATGAGCGAACGCTGGGAAGGCGTCGTCCGCTTCCACGTCTTGAAGGCCTCGGCCGCGGAAGCGACCGCCAAGTCAACGTCGGCACTGTTAGAGACCGGAACCTCAACGAAGGCCAAACCAGTCGCGGGATTAATCAGTTCGACGTAGACGCCGCTCTGCGGGTCAACGTTCTGACCACCGATGAAATTCTGTAAACGACGCATGCAAACTCCTCTGAAGTAAACGGGTGACAAAATTGTGCCACGTGTCACTCTGCCAGATGGCGCAAGGCTTGTGCAACTCCTCACGAAGGATAGAGTCCCTCAAATGCCATTTGGGTGCGCATTTAGGCGTCTGGGGGTGCTAGAGTGTCTTTATCCGCAGCCACGAGGCCAAAAGCCGTCGAGCGGGAGAAACCAATGTCAGCGACCATCCCAGCAAAGAACAACAGTACGAAGAGCCCCGAGCGTTCCAATTTGGAACTCGTAGCGGCACCGAACGTGCTGGACATGATTGATCGCCAAATCATTTCACTTTTGCAGCGTGATGGACGTCGCCCGTACGGAGCGATTGCTGAAGAGGTTGGATTATCAGAGGCCGGTGTGCGCAGACGCGTACAACGACTCAAAGATGCAGGCGTCATGCAGATCGTCGCGATTACCGATCCACTGCAACTCGGCTACGGCCGCGAAGCACTGGTCGGCATCCGAGTTCATGGTGACGTTCGATTGGTGGCCGACAAGGTGGCCGCCATTGACGAAGCGAATTACGTGGTTATGACCGCGGGTAGCTTCGACATTATTGCTGAAGTCATTGCCTTGGATGACAACGCTCTGGTGCACCTGCTGAATGACTCCATTCGGAGTATTCCTGGTGTTACCGAAGTGGAAACCTTTCTGTATTTGAAACTTTCAAAACAGACCTACGCTTGGGGAACCAAATGAGTATTGACGAAGTCTTTACTGACGGCATTACCTTTACCGACACCAACCACGACAGTTACCGCTACTCGCAGCGTGCCCGACGCAACCTCTGGTTGCACATGTCGCGCATGGGCGCGTACGACGAAACGCACGAAATCCCGATCATGGTTCGGGGTGAGGGTGTTCACGTCTACGACGCCAATGGCAAGGAGTACTTCGACGGCATCTCTGGACTCTTCACCAACGCGCTCGGCCACGGTCGACCGGAGTTTGGCGAAGCGGCCAAGGCCTCGATGGACAACATGACCTTCTTTCCCATCTGGACCTACGCCCACCCTAAGGCCATTGAGCTCGCCGAGAAGATTGCCAGTTTGGCCCCCGGTGACCTCAACCGAGTCTTCTTCACCACCGGTGGTGCCGAAGCGAACGAGAGCGCGTGGAAGTTGGCTCGCCAGTACCACAAGCTGCGCGGTGACGTGAACCGCTACAAGGTCATTAGTCGTGACATTGCCTACCACGGCACCACTATGGGTGCCCTGACGATCACGTCGCTTGACAACTACCGAGAACCCTTCATGCC
The DNA here is from genome assembly GCA_903828785.1 of uncultured Actinomycetes bacterium. Classification (GTDB taxonomy): domain Bacteria; phylum Actinomycetota; class Acidimicrobiia; order Acidimicrobiales; family RAAP-2; genus RAAP-2. Next base: position 138,767 of record CAIKNP010000001.1, read on the forward strand.
CCTCGTACCGGGTGCCGTGAAGGTGCCCGCGGTGAACTTCTACCGTGCCGAGCAGCACGCCGATGACTTTGAAGCTTTCGGTCTCTGGTCGGCGCAGCAGATAGAAGAGGCCCTGCTTCGCGAGGGTCCCGAAACGGTGGCGGCGGTCTTCTTGGAGCCCGTTCAAAACGGTGGTGGTTGCTTCACTCCTCCCCCCGGTTACTGGCAGCAAGTGCGCGCCATTTGCGACCGCTACGGCGTCTTGCTGGTGTCGGACGAAGTCATTTGCGCCTGGGGCCGCCTCGGTACCTGGTTCGGTGGACAGAAGTACGACTACGTGCCCGACATTATTTGCGCCGCCAAGGGCCTGACCGCTGGTTACGCCCCCCTGGGTTGCATGATTGTTTCCGACCGTATCGCCGAACCCTTCATGGAGGGAGACAATGCCTTCCAGCACGGATTCACCTGGGCGGGTCACCCCGTTTCTGCCGCGGTGGCCCTCACCAGCATCGACATCATCGAGAAAGAAAATATTCTCGGGAATGTAATGGCCAATGAGGAGTATTTCCGCCAGAGTCTTTGGGACCTCTCCGATATCCCCATCGTCGGTGACGTCCGGGGCGCGGGATATTTCTGGGGCGTGGAGCTCGTCAAGGATCAGGGGACGAAGGAAACCTGGTCGGGCGACGAAGCGGAAGCCCTGCTCCGAGGTTTCATCTCGCCCGAGATGTTCCGACGAGGGCTCATTTGCCGTTCGGACGATCGAGGTGACCCCGTCGTTCAGTTGGCTCCGCCGCTGATCTCTACTCGCGCCGACATCGACTGGATGGTTGGTACGCTTCGCGAGGTCTTCACGCAGGCTGTCAAAACCTTCTTCTAGTGCAGCCACCAGATTCGTATTGGTGGTCAACACTCGATGTCGTCAACGCTCGGGAGTCCCTACCGGGGGATCTTGACGTTGACGTCGTCGTGGTCGGCGGGGGCTTCACTGGGCTATGGACCGCCTACGAACTCCTACGACGAGACCCACGTCTACGGGTAGTCGTTCTCGAAAAGAACCTCGTGGGCTTCGGGGCATCTGGCCGCAATGGTGGTTGGGTATCTTCGCTGTTCCCGCTCGACGATGATGTCGTTCGGCGCCGACATGGTGACGAAGCCATGACGTACCAGCGAAGCTATCTCGAGGAGTCGGTGGCCAACTACGGTCGCGCCCTCGACGAAGCGAGCATCGATGGTGATTTCGTACAAGGGGGCACCATAACCTTCGCCCGATCAGCGGTGCAAGAGAATCGACTTCGCAACTCCCTATCCGGCGACGGGCGCTGGCTCACTGCCGGTGAGCTCGATGGCTACGCCAAAGTAGCGGGCGCCCGGGGAGCAGTTTTTTCGCCCCACTGTGCGCGCATCCACCCACTGAAGGTTGTCCGCGGTCTGGCCGAAGCGGTGGAGCGACGCGGTGGTGTCGTGCACGAGAACACCGCGGTCATGCGCATTGAGCCGGCTCGGGGTCACCAACGGGCGGGCGTGCTCACCGCCTCGGGGACCGTGCGCGCTGACTTCGTCGTACGCGCGACCGAAGGATTCACCCCCACCCTGCCCGGAAGCCGCCGCGACCTTGCCCCCATCTACTCCCTGATGGTGGCCACGGCGCCCTTGCCGGCGGCCTTCTGGGACGAGTACGGCTTCGCCACGATGCCGACCTTCGCCGATGATCGCAACCTCATCATCTACGGTCAGCGCACGGCCGACCACCGCCTCGCCTTCGGCGGGCGCGGAGCGCCGTACCACTTTGGTTCCTCCGTCGAGCCCTCCTTTGACCACAATCCGGCCGTCTTCGGCGCTCTGGAGCGAACGCTGCACGAACTGTTCCCCCGTCTCGACGCCCCCTTAACGCACCGCTGGGGAGGAGCGCTGGGCATGCCCCGCAATCGCGAACCCTCGGTGCTCGTCGATTATCAACGGGGCCTCGCCTCAGCGGGCGGTTACACCGGTGATGGGCTGACCCTCAGCCGAGTGTGTGCCGAGGCTCTCGCTGATCTCATCACTCAGCCCGGGGTGCACACCGACACCACCCGACTACCCTTCGTGCAAGGGCGTGTACGACCGTGGGAGTTGGAACCCGCCCGTTGGCTGGGCATCAACGCCGGCTTGGCGCTGGCTAACTACGCCGACCACTTTGAAGGGCGTCACCAGCGTGAGGGCTGGCCGAACCGGGCGCTGAGTCGACTGCTCAACTAGCGCAAAATATTGACCGCTCGGGCGGCCACGATCGATATCGCGACCAGCGACACCACACTCTCACTCGTGAAGAGTACCTTCATGCGCGAGGTTAAGGGCATTGCGTCAGCGGGGGCAAAACTGGTGCCGTTGGCAAAGCTCGTATAGAGATAGTCGAGGAATTGGGGGTGCCAATCGTGGGGCGCCAGGGAGGGATTCTCCAACTGGGGAAACTGCAGATCGATGCGATTTATGATTCCCGCCGCGCGGTAGGCGGGACCGCCGCGGTCTATCTCCCAGAACCAGACCCCGTAGACGATAACGTTCGTCAACCAGATTGACACGGCCGAGGCGATTAAACCCTTGCCCTGGGTCACCGACGTCGCCAGGAGGCGATCGACGAGGAGTACCAAGGACGTCAGATTCGCCAGCGTGACGAGGCCGATGAGACTTAGAGCGACGTGACGAACCCACGGTGACTGATCGGGTTGGTGGTGACGCACCGCCAAGAGCGGAATAAGGGGCAAGCCGACCAAGACCGGCAAAATCCACCGCGAACCCACCACTAGACGATCAGCCAAGAAAAAATTCAAGACGAGGCAGGTGAAAAGCCCCATCGCCGCCGGCCACCGGGGCTCTCCGCCCCGCTTCACGCGGCCCGCAGACTGGACATCAAACCGAGGAGGCTATTGGGCAAAACGAAATCGTGCAAAAACTGCGTACCGCGAATATCCTTGACCAAGGCCGCCGGGAAGGCCGCCCACTGGGACTTAGGCGGCGTGAGCACCAGCACCGAGTGGTTGTACCAGAGGACCTTCATACTCAAGAGTGTGTAGGCGTGAGCGGTGCGTATCGTCACTGAGGCGGCGATTACCTCACCCTGTTCTCCCGTGGTCACCGTGAGAATTTCGTCACCCTTAGTGGCGCGCAAGTGCAGGTAACCAACGGGCGTTACCGAAACCTTCGACTTCTCAAAGTGGTAAGTGGTTTGATAACCGTCGCGGGTTATCCAGGTCTTCGGAAAGGAATGAATGAAGGCCACGTCGGGTCGCGTGAACTCCAGCGATACCCCAAAGAGCGCCGGAAGCGTAAGGGGCAGGTCGTACCACGTCGCGTGATTCCCTAGGTTGAGATTGGGATTGTTGACGAAGAGTTTCCCGTCAACGCCGCGCAGGGAGAAGGTAGCCGAAGAGAGCAGCAGGGGAACTTGCATTTGACCGCTCAAGGTGTTCTTCGCAAAATTAATCGCGAGCGTTCCTGATGCGTTCGAGCGAGCGTCGGTGTTGAGCTGAAACGCCAGTCCGACACTGGTCGGCGCACGTCCGTTCAACACCAGCCCATCGTGACGAGGTCCACCGTTGGGGTCGGGATCCGTGGCCGCAGTGACGAGACCAGCCAGCGTCAGCGCGGTGGCGACGACCACCAGACTCGCCACCCACACTCTTCTCGAGAAGACCATGACGCTACTGTACTGCCGAGCGGTACCGAAGGGTTTAGTCCTGTTCCTCGTTGTAGAGCTCGTTGAACAGTTGGTGAGAAATGTTGCGCCCCGAAACGATGAAGGCGATTCGAGAGTGCTCGTCATTCACCAGGTTGTTCGTGATCGCCGCGTAGGGCGTGGCGGCCGAACCCTCGATAATCAGTCCATTGGTCTCCGCAGCTTCGCGAACCGCTCGTCGAATGAGCAGCTCGGGAACGACTACCAAAGGAACATCGTGATCGGCCACGACGTCGTTCGGCAATGAGCCTTCATCCCCGCCACCGGCGAGACCGTCGGCCACGGTCGGAGACTGGGGAATGTCGGCGATGGGTACTCCAGCAATGAAGTGGTACATCGCCGCTGAATTCTCCGGCTGCGCGCCCGTAAAGTGAACGCCTGTCGCCCCGTGCCTTGCCCGGGCGAAGAGCATGCCCGAAACGAGTCCCCCACCACCTACGGGAATCACGATGTGCTCTAGGTCGGGGACCTGGGCGAACATTTCATCAAAGACGGTCGCCTGGCCCGCCATGACGTGGGTGTCATTGAAGGGCGAGATGTAATGGAGGCCTCGTTGCTCCGCCAGGTCGATCGCGTGGGCTTGGGCCTCGTCATACGAACTGCCCCATTGGATGAGCTCGATGTCGTAGTTCTGCAGCTTCTTCACCTTCGCCGGTGAGGCAGTGACTGGCACGACGACGGTCGCTTGAACGCCCAGGAGCGACGAGGCGTGCGAAACACCCAGTCCGTGGTTTCCCGCAGAGGACGTGATGACTGCACCGCGGGGATCGCGTCGATGAGCGGCGCCCACGGCGGCCAGTCCGCCGCGAATCTTGAACGATCCAGTGGGCTGGAAGGACTCCATCTTGGCGTAGACCGGACGACCGCGCAGGTGGATCGTGACCGTTGGGGTGGGCCGAAGGTACTCCGCGATTATGTGGCGGGCTTGGGCCAAGTCGTCGGCGTTCGGAGCAACAGCGGGTTCCAGCATTCGGTCTACCCTAGTCGACCACCAACGTTCCTTGGACGCCTACTAAGTTCTTCAGCGTGCGCAGCTTGCAGCAACTTCTCGCCCTGGCCTCCCTCATCTACCTCGGCACCATGACTGACAATCTCTTTGCCTTCGCCGCCCAACTCGCGCTCGTTCCCCGCACAACATTTTTGCGCTTGAGCATCTGGCAAACAGCGGCCGTCACCACGCTCGTCGTGGCCGCCGCCACCGTGGGCTCCTTCCTCACCATCGTGCCCTTACGGGTCATTGGCCTGCTCGCTCTCGCACCCTGGTGGCTGGCGTGGCGCGCGTGGCGACAACGCCACCGAGCGGCAGCGTCTGCGCCACCCCGCGCCGGTGTCGCCGCTTTCGTCGTCACCGTGGCACTCGGTGCCGACAACCTCGCGGTGTGGATACCCACTTTCCGGGCCAATGCTGGCTGGCGTTTTTTCGGCTTGATGCTGGTCTTTGCCTTCTGGCAGGGACTTTTCATTCTTTTCGCCTACGCCCTCGCCTCGCATCCCCGCGTGCGCGAACACGGTGCTCGACTAAGTGCGCTGGTACTGCCCTGGCTCTACGCGCTCCTGGGCCTCATCGTCGTGGTGGAGTGCGGAAGCCTGAAACTGTGATGGCCTCGCGGGGGTAGCGTAGAAGCGTGAGAAACGCTACGCGAGAACAAACGCTACGGCGCCTCTCCATAATTGTCTTACTGCAGTGGATGGGCGCCACTTTGGGCCTTCCGCTGCTCCCCCTCTTCCTCGAGCACCGCGGGGGTAGCCCCCACATCATCGGCCTCATTGTCGCATCCTTCTTTCTGGCTGGCGTGGCCACGCAGTTTGGACTCGGTCACCTCACTGACACCTACGGACGTCGACCAATTTTGGTGAGTGGACTCATCCTCTACGGCGTGGCGTCGATGACCTACGTGTTTCCCTTGCACGCTTCGTGGTTCACCCTCACTCGCGTTTTGCAGGGCGGCGCGGCCGGGGCTATTGAGGTTGCCTCAATGTCGGCGGTCTCGGCACTCTTTGCCGAGCATGAGCGCGGGAGCGCCGTCGCCAAGATCTTGACGGCCCAGCTCCTCGGGATTGCCATCGGCCCCATCGCCGGCGTGGTCGCCACCGTCAAAACCTTGGGCTGGGCCTTCTTTCTTACCGGCGTCGTTAGTTTGATCGCCGCCATCATCGCCGGACGAACCTTCCTCGGAGATGTTTCACTCGACGACACACCACTGCCCAAGGTCCAGTGGACGCCGCAATTGCTAGGAGCCGTCATTGCGGCCGCCACGACGGGCGTCTCTATGGGTGTCTACGAAACCTGCTGGAGCATGCTCATGCACGCCCACCACGCCAGCCAACTCCAAATTCGCCTGAGCTGGACGCTCTTTTGCATTCCCTGGGTGGCCCTGAGCCGGGTCGGTGGCTGGATTGCCGATCACTGGAACCGCAAGTGGGCTGGTCTGATTGGCTTACTGAATGGCGCCATTTTCCTGTCCGTGTACCCCCACTGTCACAACAACGCCGTCATGCCCTTCATTGGGGCCTTCGAATCAATCGGGGCGGCGCTCACCGTCCCTTCCGTGGCTTCGCTCTTGACTCAAGGAGCCAGTGATAGAGAGTTTGGGCGCCGCCAAGGACTTTCGGCCACCGCCCAGACAGGGGCCCTGGCAATCACGGCGATCGCGGCGGGATTTCTCTTCACCATCAACGAGGCGCTGCCCTTCTACTTGGTGTCGGTCGTAGGCGTGTTGCTCACCCTCGCCACCTTTTGGTCGTGGCGCTCGATAGAGGGTCGCATCAGGGAAAACACACTTTTGAAATAAAAATGTCGGCAGTCGAATGAGGGGGGCTCACTCGACTGCCGACACTGATGCTCTGCACCCTGATTCCATCATTGTTGGCCATTATGAGAACCACACCCCACCGGTCATAAGAAGTCCTTACAGAGTTGGCGTCGGGCCAGTCGAGTCACCATGACCCACTGAGGGGCTCAGGTCTGCCACAATGGTGGCGTTCGACGAGCACCTCACGGCGGCGAGCAGATGGAATGACGTCTATTAGGGAGGCCCACATCGTGGCAACTGAATCAACTATTCATGACGGGTCGCCTGGCGACCAAGCGTTCAAGGTAGAGACTCGAGGAATCGACTTCATACCCGAGTCCGAGCGCTGGGCCACTCCCCGAAATATCGGAGCAATGTGGGCGGGCTCGGCAATCAACGTCGAGTACTTCGTCTACGGCGCCCTACTTATGGGCTTCGGCTTCAGTTTCTGGACGGCCGTCAGCATCATTGTCATTGGCAACCTGTCCTTCCTGATTCTCGGAATGGCATCGCTCCAGGGTCAAGAAACTGGAACCACCGCGTTCACCATTTCCCGGGCACCCTTCGGGACGAACGGGTCGCGCATCGTCTCCTTCTTCAACTGGATTACCCAGTTGGGCTTCGAAACCGAGGGTTTAATCCTTATCGTCGGGGCCGTCATCGTGCTCACGCAGTACGCCGGCATCACGGTGAATAGCGCGGACAAGGTAATTTTCATCATCGTCGCCACCGCCATCCAGGCGGTCATGCCCTACCTGGGACACGCGACCATGGTGAAGGTGCTGCGGGCACTCATTATTCCCTTCGCCATCATTTTCGCCGTCTTTGCGATCTTTACCAGTCAGCACGCCAACACTGGTGGCGTCTTCGTGTTCGCCCACGGCTGGGAGCCCTACAGCGCCGGACTGGCCTTCACCATCGCCCTTTCCGGCTTGGGTTGGACTGAATGTGGCAACGACTACACCCGATATTTGCCGCGAGACGCCAAGCCTCGCGCGGTGGTGGGCTGGATCTTCGTCGGGACCGCCCTACCCGAAATGGTGATGATGATCCTCGGGGCCCTGGCCTTTAGCTTCCTCTCAAACTCAGGTGTCTGGAACAGCGCGAACCCCTTCGAAGCCCTCTACCACCAGAAGGGTCTGCCTTCGTGGTTCGTCGTTATTTTCCTCCTGTTCGCCATCGTGCAGCTCTTCGGCATTAACTCGCTCGATCTCTATTCGTCGGGCGTGTCGGTTCAGGCCATGGGTCTAAAAATGAAGCGTTACCAAGCCGTTCTCATGGACTCGGTAATCGCCGGTACGCTAACGATTTGGGCCACCTTCGCCTCCTCCTTCTCCCTGTACATGAAGGACTTCGTTGGCGTGATCATTGTCTGGATTGCCCCGTGGCTCGGTGTCTTTATCGTCGACTGGCTGCTGCGTAAGAAGCGCTACAACGCTGCGGAACTGCAAAAGACTGATTCCTCCAGTCTCTACTGGGCGAGCGGCGGGTTTAACTGGGGGGCCATCGTGGCCTTCCTCGTCGGTGTGGTCGCCGCGACCACGGGCTACTCCAAAGCGCCACCTCCCGTGAACTTTCCCCTGCACTGGATGACCCCGTTCTCCAATCACTACGGCGCCTTCTACTGCGACGGATCCGCGACGGCCAACTGTGGTCCGGCGGGTTGGTTCGGTGGCGCCGACATGTCGATCTTCTTCGGCATCATTACTGCCGGTGTCTTGTACTTCATTTTTGACAAGATTTCGGGAACGATCGCGAAGCAGACAACGGGCCAGTAAGCCCTTTCCTGCTGTAATGACACAAGCCCCGGGCCCTAGGCCCGGGGCTTGTGTCATTACGACGCTTAACCCAGCCAGTCTTCGACCAGGATCCCATCGTCACCGGGGTGAAAGATGGGGATAGAACCCAGAGCGTGCACGCGACTGGCGTCCTCGCCCAGCGCCGAGCGCCAAAGCGAAGCTTCGGTCACCAGCGTCCCTATAGCGACGACGTCGGCGCCAACGCTGCGCAGTAAGCGCAAAGCGGCCCCCGTGGAGGCGCCGGTAGAAATCACGTCATCAACAATGGCGACCCTCTTGCCGGCGACGTCGGGGGTGCGGGCCCGATCGAACAAGAGCCGTTGGTCCGCGTTGGTAGTAATGGACCGCACCGGCTCACTCACGGCGTCCGCAAGGTGAATCTTGGGCGTCTTGTGCAAGATGACGTACTGATCGAGACCCAAGGCCTTCGTGACTTCAATCACTACGGGAATACCCATGGTTGCCACGGTGGCGACAATGTCGACGTCGTAGGGGCGAAGCAGTTCGGCTAATTCCTCGCCCGCTTGGCCCATGAACTGCACCCCCATGTCCACCGTAATCAGTAAGGCGAGGGAGAGAGAATCACTCAGGGCCACGAGCGGCAGCGAAACGGATTGGCTCCCAATGGTGACGGGGTAGGTAGAACTATTCACAGATTTGGAGCATACTTACACTATGACCCTTCGACCGCCACTCTCGCGTGCACTCGCTCTCGACATGCTTCAGGTGGCCCTCGCCGAAGCCCGCACGGGACTGGCCGAAGGGGGCATTCCCATTGGCGGCGCCCTCTTTACTCGCGAGGGCGAACTCCTCGGGTCTGGACACAATCGTCGAGTGCAAGAAGATGACGCCTCGATACACGGCGAGACCGACGCCTTCCGTCGAGCGGGCCGGCGGCGTCACTACGGCGACACCGTGATGGTAACAACCCTCTCGCCCTGCTGGTACTGCAGCGGACTCGTCCGTCAGTTCAACATTGGCGCGGTGGTGATTGGCGAAGCCACCAACTTCCATGGTGGACACGACTGGCTCGCCGAGCACGGCGTAGAAGTACTGGTTCTGGAGGACGAAGACTGTCGCGAAATGCTGGCCCAGTTCATTCGCGATTTCCCCCAACTCTGGCACGAGGACATCGGCCTCTAGCCTTGGTCCCTAGCGAACGGGCGGACCAAACAAACGGTCGCCGGCATCGCCCAGACCTGGCATGATGTAGCCAAGGTCCGTGAGCTCGGCGTCGAGGGCGGCCGCCACAATCTGAACGTCGGGGTGTGCTGCTCGAACGGCGTCCACGCCGGGTTGGGCCACAATCAGACAAAGTGCGGTGATAGTGCCCGCGTTTCGCGATTGCAGCATTTCGATCACCTGGCTGAGCGAACCACCGGTGGCCAGCATGGGGTCACAGAGCACCACGGGCGCGCCGGCCAAATCCTTCGGCAGACCATCAAGGTAGAGATCCGCCTGGAGGGTCTCTTCATTGCGACGCAGACCCACCAAGCACATGCGGTTGTGGGGCAGTACTTCTTGAACCGCCGGCGTCATTCCGAGACCGGCTCGGAGAATGGGAACAATAATGAACTGTTCTTCGATGATGGTGGCGGGGGCTCCGCTCACCACCGGCGTGTCGACGGTGGTCATCGTGAAGGGAATGCTGCGAAAGGCCTCGTAGGCGAGAAAGCGCGAAATCTCCCCCGCCAGTCGAAGGAAGTCGGCATTGGAGGTACTCGTTGCTCGGAGTTGGCGAACCTTGTCAGCAACAATGGGGTGATCAACGATAAGCGGATTAGTCATAGGCAAGAGATTAGGTCCTCTCCGAATCTGCCACCGAATTAGCCCGTACAATGGGTACATGATGTTCACGCCGTCGCCGGTCGCCCCGACCGTTGAAGGCGAAGACGCCAATCCCTTGGGTGGCGTTCACTCCAGGTATCCCGGGCCTCGGGCCCAGATCTCCCGCGATACGACGCTGGCCTGGTGGCGACGAGTCCTGCCTATCGTGGCCTCGCACCGGACGATGTTCATCCTTTCCATTTCGATGTCCTTCGCCAGCCTCATCTTTCAAACCCTGGTGCCCAACGTCTTGCGCAGCGCTATCAGTGACGATATTCAAAAGCGAGCTGGTGGCCTGCACCACGCGGTCATCGTCATTATCATCTACGGTCTTCTGGCGGGAATCACGGGAATCACTTCTCGCTACTATCTCTTTCGCACGGCCTACGAAGTCGAAGCCGACCTTCGTTCGCTCATCTACGAACACCTGACGTGGCTCAGTTTCGATTTCTTCGATCGTGTCCAGTCGGGCCAATTGATCAGTCGGGCCAACTCGGATATTCGTAGCGTGCAGATGTACTCAACCTTCGCGCCACTGATCTTGGTGCAGTGCTCCATTGGCGTCCTCGCTTTCGTCTTCATGCTGGCTATTGACCCCTTGCTCGCCTGCATTGCCATGGTTGTCATGCCCATCCTTTACGTCGTCGGATTGCGGATGCGTAAGGTGCTCTTTCCCATCTCCTGGATTACCCAGGCCCGACTCGCTGACGTCGCCACTATCGTCGACGAAAACGTCAATGGCGTGCGGGTGGTGAAATCCTTCGCCCAGGAGGGAGCCGAAGTCAATCGCCTGGCCGACGCCGCGCAGCGGGTCGCGTGGGCCTACGTGAAGGATGCCCAGATCCGCGGTACCTGGTCCCCCTGGGTCCAGAATCTCCCCCAACTCGGCTTGGCGCTGGTCTTGGGCTTTGGTGGCGCCATGGTGCTGCAGGGTCGCCTCGGCGTTGGCGCAATCTTGGCCTTTAACGCCTACCTGCTCATGTTGCAGGCGCCCTTCATGATGCTCGGCCAACTGGTGATGATGGGCCAGCGCGCCAAAGCCAGCGCCGAGCGCATCTTCGAAATTCTCGACGAATCACCCTCCATCGTGGAGCGGCCCGGCGCCTACGACCTCCTCGACGTCCGTGGTGAGGTTGACTTCAGCAAGGTCAACTTCAGTTACCGAGACAACCCCATCCTCCGCGAGCTCACCTTGCACGTCAGCGCCGGTGAAACAGTGGCCATCGTGGGCCGCACGGGATCGGGTAAGTCCACCGTGGCTCGCTTGCTCGGGCGCTACTACGACGTCACCGACGGCGCAATCTCTATCGACGGGCACGACATTCGTGACCTCACTCTCGCGAGTCTTCGGTCGGCGGTGGGTGTCGTACTCGACGAACCCTTCCTCTTCTCACTCTCGATCGCTGACAACATTGCCTACGGCCTACCCGACGCCTCACTCGCGGACATTGAGCGGGCGGCGCGGGCGGCGAATGCGCACGAGTTCATTAGCAAGATGTCTGACGGTTACCAGACCGTGATCGGAGAACGGGGCTACACCCTCTCGGGTGGTCAGCGACAGCGCATCGCCATTGCGCGAACCCTGCTCGTAAATCCGCCCATCCTCATCCTTGACGACGCCACGAGCGCCATAGACGTGCACATCGAAGCGGGCATCTACGACGCCTTGCGCCAGCTCATGGCGCATCGCACCACCATTGTGATTGCCCACCGCATTTCAACCATCGCACTGGCCCAACGGGTAATCGTGCTCGACGGTGGCCGCATTGTGGCCGATGGCGAGCACGAAGAGCTCCTGCGCAGCTCCCCCCTCTACAGCGAGATACTCGCGCAAACCATGGCGGAGCAGTAATGGCCTGGGGCGGCGGCTGGGGCGGCGGTGGCGGCGGTGGTGGTTTTGGCGGCGGCGGTACGGCGGCCGGGCTACCCTTTGGCGGAATCCCCAGCGAACTCATGGCTGAAGCCAGCAAATTGATGGCCACCGAGCCTGCGCACCGGCCGTCCGAACTCACCTTTCACCAACGTCCCGACGATCACGAGCGCCAGGCGCTGACCTTGCCGCGCATGTTGCGAGAGTTCCCCCTCTACGTGATCCTCGGTTCCCTGCTCGTCATTGGCGTCAGTTTGGTACTGCAAGTCGGACCGCTCCTCACCGAGTACGCGATCAACAACGGCATGGCGGTGGGCCATCGGTCCCTCCGGATCATTGTGCTGTGCGCGATTGCCTACTTGCTGCTCGGTCTCGTCGGCGTGTACTTGCAACGCCTGCAGACGACGGTCACCGGGACCCTGGCGTCGCGCGTCATGCAGAACCTCCGTATTCGCGTGTTCACGCACCTGCAGCGCTTGAGTCTGGATTTCTTCACCGACGAGAAGACCGGCGTCTTAATGAGCCGGATGACCAGTGACATCGAAAACCTCCAGCAGTTGATTCAAGACGGCATCAGTTCTTTCGCCGTCCAGGGCTTGACCATGATCGTGATATCCGTGGTGCTGTTTACGACCAACGTCACCTTGGCCCTGTGGACTATCGCGGTCATCGTGCCTATCCTGGTCGCTTTCTCCCTCTGGTTTCACCACGCCTCCGAGCGGGGCTACCTCCTCGTTCGCGACCGCATAGCCAACGTATTGGCCGACCTCTCCGAGTCCCTCTACGGCATTCGGGTGGTCACCTCGAATAATCGGCAGAAGCGAAACATTCGCAATCACCGTCACGTGGTCGGGGCCTACCGTGACGCCAATATGTATACCGGACGAATCAACGCCGTCTACGGACCCGCCACCATCATGGTGGGCATTTTGGGCCAAGGTTTGCTGCTCGGCATTGGCGGACAGATGGTCATTCGCCACCAGCTGTCTATTGGTGCCCTGGTGGCCTTCTTTTTGTATCTCAACCGCTTCTTTGGACCCATCCAGTTATTGGTCCAGCAGTACAACGCCTTGCAACAGGGACGTTCTTCGGTCATTCGGCTGCGCGAACTGCTGGAAACACCACCCTCAGTGGACGAGATTCCCAACGCCACGACGCTGCCCGAAATTAGTGGCCGCTTGCGCTTTGAAAATGTTGGCTTCGCCTACCTCGCCGGACAAACGGTCCTGCAGGGCGTCAATCTCGAAATTGCCCCGGGCGAGTCGGTAGCCTTCGTTGGCCCGACGGGAGCTGGTAAGTCAACGCTGGCCAAACTGGCCAACCGTTTCTACGACCCCACCGAAGGGCGGGTGCTCGTTGACGGTGTCGACATTAGGACCGTGACCCTGCACTCGCTGCGAAGCCAGTTAGGGGTAGTGCCCCAAGAACCCTTTTTGTTTGCCGGATCGATGCGCAGCAATTTGCGATTCGGGCGACCGAGCGCCAGTGACGAAGAAATCGAGGAAGCTATTGACGTCGTGGGTCTGCGCGACCTGGTCGATCGCCTTCCCGACGGACTGGACACCGTCGTTCACGAGCGCGGCCAAACGCTCTCGGCCGGGGAACGCCAACTGCTCGCCCTGGCGCGGGCCTTTCTCGCCCGGCCCCGCGTGCTGATACTCGATGAGGCAACCTCGTCCCTCGACCTACGAAGTGAGACCATCATCGAACGCGCCCTCGACCGCATTCTGGAAGGCCGCTCGGCCATCTTGATTGCGCACCGACTCACCACCGCCCAGCGGGCTGACCGCATCGTGGTCGTGGACCACGGGGGCATTGTCGAAATGGGAACACCGGCAGAACTACTGGCACTGGGCGGCGCCTACGCCACCATGTACGAGGCCTGGCTGGCGTCAGGCGGCCGTGATGGCACCCGCGCTGATACCTAGAGGAACTCTCGGAGGGTAGCGATGAGTTCGCCGGCCGTCTGCTCCCCTTGGGGCCAAGGCACCACTTGCAAGTTGGTCACACCGGCTTCCTTGAAGGCCGCCACGCGCTCGGCCACGTAACTACGAGGGCCCACCAGGGTGGTCTTTTCGAGCAACTCATCGGGAATAGCGGCCTGCGCTTCACTCTTGCGACCGTCGAGGTAGCAGTCTTGAATGATGCGGGCTTGCTCCTCAAAACCGTAACGAACGCAGAGGTCGTAGTAGAAGTTCTTTCCTCGGGCGCCCATGCCGCCGATGTAGAGGGCGAGCGAGGGACGTTGCAAATCTCGCAGACGCAAGGTTTCCTCGTCGTCTCCAATGGCCAAGAGCCCACCCGCACTGATCTGGAGTTCCCCCAGATCAGGACTGCGCTGAGCACGCCCAGCGTCCAGCGCCGCCCCCCATATTTCGCGGGCGCGTTCGGGGATGAAAAAGATGGGTAGCCACCCATCGGCGATTTCCGCCGCTAGGGCAACGTTCTTCTCGCCCAGCGCCGCCAACCAAATTGGGATAGCGGAGCGGCGAGGTTTACCCATGAGTTTTAGGGCTTTACCGAGGCCGGTGCCGTCTTCACCCTGGTACGGCAGGGAGTAGTACTGGCCCTCGAATTCGAGGGGGCCACGACGAGCCCAGGCCAGGCGACAGATGCTCACAATTTCGCGCGTGCGGGCCAGGGGCGCCTGGTAGGGGACACCGTGAAATCCTTCAATTACTTGGGGACCCGAGGCACCAAGTCCTAGCTGAAAACGCCCATCACTGAGAGCGTCAAGGCCCGCGGCAGTCATCGCGAGTAGCGACGGCGTGCGCGAATAAATCGGCATAATGGCCGAAGCGATTTGCAGGGTGGTGGTCTTCGCGGCGAGGTAGCCCATCAGCGACGGGCTGTCGAAGCCCCACACCTCGGGTACCCACACCATATCGAGGCCCGCCGCCTCGAGATCAAGGACGTCGCGAACCGCGGCGTGAGGGTCACCTCCGTAGGGCATGAGTGTCGACAGCAGCATAAAACTCCTCCCCCTTACCGTAGCCACCAGCGCCGGTCCGAGCGACCACCGCTAAGGCCAACTACTGATTACCCGCAGTGCTCACCTCACGCGTGATTCTCCCCTACATTGGAGAGGTGGGCAACGACGCCCACGACAAAGAGAAAAGGCTGGTGACAACGTGGTCACACGTCCGGAAGACGTTGCTCCTCACGAGTTCAACCCGTGGGTGCACGTCAGTTCATTAATTCAAGACGCGGGAAAACTGCTCGGTCTCGACCAGGGAATGGTCAAGCGAATTACTACCCCCGAGCGCATTCACGAGGTGGCCATCCCGGTTCGTCTCGATAACGGGCAAATCGAGATGTTCACCGGTTGGCGCATACTGCACGACACCTCCCGCGGACCCGGTAAGGGAGGGATTCGCTTCCACTCCAGCGTGAACGTCGACGAGATTGCGGCGCTCTCGGCGGACATGTCCATCAAGTGTGCCGTGGTCAACATCCCTTACGGTGGAGCCAAGGGTGGCGTGCGGGTCGACCCCGCGACACTCTCCATTGGTGAACTCGAACGGCTCACCCGTCGCTACGCCTTCGCGATCGCCCCGATGATTGGTCCCGACACCGACATCCCCGCCCCCGATGTGAATACCAACGCGCAAGTTATGAGTTGGATCATGGATACCGTCTCCATGCTGCGCGGTCACGCGACGACCGGTGTCGTGACGGGGAAACCGCTCGCCATCGGCGGAACCCTGGGTCACGCCGGTGCCACTTCTCTGGGCGTGGCCATCTGCACCGTGGGCATTCTGGGAAAAATTGGTCGACCGGTGGCTGGCCAGCGCGTCGTCATTCAAGGCTACGGAAAAGTTGGCGCCCCCCTCGTTGAGATTTTGACCGCCCGAGGCATGAACGTTGTCGGCATCGCCGATGTTCACGGCGCTATTCACTGCCCCCAAGGTATTGATCCCGCGGCCTTGACGAAGCACTTCGCCGAGACCGGTACCGTTGTTGGGACTCCGGGTTCGATGGAGATTCCGGCCGACCAACTCTTCGCACTCGAGAGTGACATCGCCATACCCGCCGCTATGGGTGGCGTCATAACGCCCGAGGTCGCGGCCACGATGTCGGCCACCATTGTCGTTGAGGCGGCGAACGGTCCAACCACGGGTGAAGGTATGGACGTGTTGACGAAGCGTGGCATCCAGGTGGTGCCCGACGTCCTCGCCAACGCGGGTGGTGTCGTCGCCTCCTACTTCGAGTGGGCGCAGGACCTGCAGGGTTTCATGTGGGAGCGCGAGCTCTTCACGCAACGTCTCGAAAAGACCATGAACGAAGCCTTCGATCACGTCTGGAAGCGGCACCTCGAACTCGGGGCCACCTTGCGAGAAACTGCCGTGGCGGTGGGCGTTGAGCGAATCGCCGAGGCCACCGAGCTCCGGGGTCTCTTTCCGTGATCACCCCTTTGGTCAATTGAGGTGGCGGTGAATGATCTGAGCCGGGAAGAACTCCTCGCTCTCGTTGAAAAATTACGGGCCGACGTAGCGCGACTCCAAGAGGAGTTACGCCAACTTCGGCGTCACGACCACGAGGCGCCGCCGCACTACCGCTGAGCGGCAGGGCAGAAGTTCGGATTGACGCTCGACAGTACGCGCGCGGCGGCGCTCTCCAGCGTGGCCCTGGGCAGGGAGCGATTGTTTACCCCTGCCACAATGGCGTTGACCATCGCCGTAGCCGTTGACAGGCCGTTGCTCGGCGACGTCGCTTTCCCTCCGAGCACTTCGTCGTCGCCAGCAATCATGGCGCGTAGGGCCGCCTGAGCGGGGGTGAGGTGAAGGGCCTTGATGGCCCCAGCACTCAAGGCGTCCGTCATGATGGTGCCGCTAAAGCCCATGGCCCGAAGGGCGTCCACCGCCGCTTTGGAGAGTGAGGCGGGAAGCGCCGTGAGGCCCGGAACGGTCGCGTTTGACATCATGACGTCGCCAACGCCACGAGCAATTGCGACACGAAAGGGCAGCAGGGCGCTCGTTCGCAACACGGCCCAGGGCCGCGTGCGGGCTGGACCGAAGTCGGTATTCCCTGACGATCCACCGAGCCCGGGGAAGTGCTTGAGCGTGGCGACCACCCCCGCGAGTTTGAGGCCTTCGCTAAAGGCCACGACGTCGTGGGCGTCACGAGTGGGGGAAGCCCCAAATGATCGCAGCCCGTCCGGATTGCGGGCGCTGGGCCACACGGGCTGGCCATCAATGTCGGCTACGGGCGCCAGATCGACGGTGAATCCAGCGGCTCGCATGGAACGACCGACGCGCTCCCCCAGGGCCTCTATCTGCGCAGTCGTCAAGGTCGCACCCATGACTTGGGCCCAGGGCCAGCTTCCCACCAAGGCAGGCACTCGCGTAACACCTCCCCCTTCTTCGTCGGTCATGACTGCCAGGCCTTGGTGGTGGGGCTCGAGCGAGGGGAGATGCCGCAGGGTCGCGACAAGGTTGCTTGGCACCGCGTCGCCGAAGAGCAGAAGGCCGCCGAAGCCCTGGGATGCCGCGACCCTCATGATTACTTCACTCCTTGAGTCCGCCGACACCACAACAACTTCGCGGGCCAGGGCCACCGTGGACCACGTGCCCAGGCTGATCGTCGCACAGGTACGAGCTCCTCGAGTCGCCGGACTCGCCCCACACGAAACCGCCGTCAGGGCAAACGAACTAATGGCAATCACCACGCTCGTTCGACGGAGAAATCTGCCCATGAACCGACCTTAGGACCGCGGACGTGTGGGGACAAGTACGGCGTGGCTGTCTAGTGTTGAGGGGTGATCACTTGCACCACTGAGCGGTACTCGTGTTGACCCTTTACGGCGTCGTCGCGGTGACTTTTATGATGGTCACCTACGCCCTCGAATCTCGGGGTCGCGGATTCGTCCTGGCCTTCACCCTGGGCTGTTTGGCGTCGAGCCTGTACGGCTTTCTTTCCGGAGTGTGGCCCTTTGGCATTGTTGAAGCCTTGTGGAGCGTCCTGGCCTACCGTCGATATCTGCATTCATAAACGTGTAACGCTGGCACCGTGGTTATGCTTGGGGTAGTTCTTTTGATAGGGAGAGTTCTATGTCCTTCGCTAATGCCATTAAGAGTTGTTTTTCAAAGTACGTTGACTTCAAGGGGACCGCGTCGCGCTCGGAGTATTGGTTCTTTGCTCTTTTTCTCTTCCTCGCTTTCATCCTTCTTTCCGTGAGTCGCAGCCCGGCAGTGGTCGACTTGGGCTTTCTTGCGGTGTTGCTTCCTTCACTGGCGGTGCAAGCACGTCGACTACGTGACGGGGGATTCAGTCCCTGGCTGATGTTCTTGGCGCTGGTCCCCTTCCTCGGTTCGCTGGCCCTCTTGATCATGTGCTGCATGCCTTCGAAAACGGGGGCTGCTGGCGGTATCAGCACCTACCAGCCCGGAGCCGTCAACACCAACGACGCACAATCCTTCTGCCCTTCCTGCGGCAAACTGCGACTCCCGGGGCAAAACTTCTGCCAGGGTTGCGGGCACGCCTTTTAACCACTACCAAAGGAGTTCCCTTGCCTAGCCGTAACGCTCACACTCAATGGACCGGAGGGTTCGAAGACGGCTCCGGCGTCGTCACGCTGGTCCACAGTGGCATTGGTCAGTACCAGGTATCCTTCCCTCGCCGGGCGTCGGATGAATCTGAAGCGACCACCAGTCCCGAGGAGCTGATCGCCGCAGCGCACTCCAGTTGCTTCGCGATGCAGTGCAGTGCCCTCCTCTCCGAAGCGGGAGCCACCGCGATCAGCCTTTCCGTGCTCGCCACCGTTTCGCTCGGACCCGATCCGGCGGGGGGATTTCATATACCCAGCATCGCCCTCGAGGTTCGGGGCGTCGTCGAAAACATGAACGAAGCAGCGTTTGTCGAGGTGTGCGAACTCGCCAAACAGACCTGCCCTGTCTCCAAAGCCTTGACGGGAACGACGATCACCATCGACGCCCGCTTCGGCGAGTAATTAGACCCCAATTCCTTATCGAAACGAGTCCACCCGTGTCGGCGGGCTCCTTCCAGTTGCGTCCTAAGGATCAGTAGTTCTGCGTACTGTTGGGTAGTAAGCCGATAAGTACCCGAGCGTTCACTCGGTCTTCCAACTCCTGGCGAAATTTCGTGAGGTGTTCTGGCCCCACGACGCTTTCTCGGCGTAAGTCGTCGACGATCGCTTCACGAACTGCGTTGGCGCCCCGGGAGACTTTCACTCTCAATCTCGCTGGCGCGAACGAGGGCCTCGGGACGACCTTAGAGCTCAGCCAGGGAAGCGCTGTGCCCCGAGGACGAGTACCGGCGTTGCTACGCCTTCAATCGACGTCAAAAAGCCCGAACGTGGTTTTGCTCGGTCTCCCTTGAAGGGGAGACTTACTTCGAACCCTTCTTCGGACGTGATCGCGCCACGGTGATAGCCAAGGAAGCCACTACGAAGAGCGGCAGCACGACAGTCGCGACGTGCGAGTTGTGAATGCCCCGTCCGAGAAGGAAAGTGACGCCAATTAACGCAATGGTCGAGACGAACAGTTCCGGGGTGTCACCCACCAGAAAGTCCCACCAAAACATGCCGAATCCCTTGAGAATCCTCATCACTAGATTGGTCTGCTTACTCACGCGCTCACCATCGCTTTCGCGCTCGCCGACTTGGTTTGTTGAATCACGAGCCAGGTACTCAAGCCGTAAAAGACGACGAGTACGAGCAGAAAGCCGTCATTCCCCGGCCAGGAAACCTTCAGGGCCTCACCAACCCAAAAGGTGCCGTAGGAGATGAGCAGCACACCAACACTGGTCTTCATGGCATTTTCGGGAACACTAGAGAGTTGCTTGGAGACCACAATGCCGACGACGCCGACCAGCAACACGGCGCCAGCGGCGACGATAGACGCCAAGCCCAGTCGGTGCGCCGAGGTACCCAGCGTCAGCACGGTGATGACTACCTCAAGGCCCTCGAGAAACACACCCTTGAAGGCCATAGCGAAGGCAATGCGGTCCCCCTTGGGGGCATCGCCGAGGGCTCGCAACTCCTCAACCGTTTCGGCGTAGATGGCATCTTCATCGTGCTTCGCCTTGAGTCCACTGGCGCGCAGAACCGCTTTGCGCAGCCACTGCAGACCAAAGATCAATAAGATGCCGCCGACGATGAGTCGCAGCCAGGTCAGGGGCACGTGGACCAGGGCGGGTCCGAAGGCGGCGACGAGGGCGCCCAGCGCAAGGAGCGCCACGACGACGCCCTGCAGGGCCGAACGCCAACCTCTCGTGTGGCCAACGGCAAAGACAATGGTGAGCGCCTCCACCATTTCTACCGCGCTGGCCAAGAAAACCGCGCCGACGAGGACGAGAACCCCCGAGGAAACCGTCGTAGCAATCATTTTCGTATCCCTTGTCTCACTACTGCATTTTGCACGGCCGAAGAGCCTTCTTTGGAGGTCCCGTGACCGACGAAAGGGCCACCAGAAATGTCACTTTCCCTGAGCCACTTTACCGTGCCCTCCTTCGGTCGCCGAGCCCAGCGGGTGGGTGTTCCCGTTCCGCTTAGAAGAATTGCCATGCTTAGACGTCGCTCATCACGTAGACGCTGCGCGGGTCAATCACCACAGCGACTTGTGTCCCCCGAGGAAATCGCTGCTGCGAGAATATTTTCGTGAGCCGCCGATTGCCGTCCAGCGTGACAACGTGCTCGTAGCCGCGACCAATGAAGGCACTGTCGGCGACGGTGGCCACAATGGTGCTCGACGAGCCGACTTCTTCGAGGCTGACCGCCGAGGGTCGAATGAACAGAGTGGCGTCTTCGCCACTGGCGCAGCGGGTGGGACAAGACCCTAACAGCGCCGGGGTGGCCAGCTGGATTTTCACCTCGGCGAGCCCCTCGGAAACGCTTTCAACGCGCACGGGCAGCTCACCGGCCAAACCAGTGAAGCGGGCGACGAAGGGCGTGGCTGGCGCCTGGTACACCTCTTCGGGCGACGCCCATTGCACCAAGCGACCCTGGTTCAAGACCCCCACCGCGTCGGCGAGAGCAAAGGCTTCGGACTGATCGTGGGTGATGTAAACAACGGTGGCCCCCGATTCACGCGCCAGGGTCGCAATTGCGATGCGCAAATCCTCACGTCGGTCGGCGTCGAGATTGGACAATGGTTCGTCGAAGAGAATGAGCCCAACGTCGGCAGCCAAGGCACGCGCCAACGCCACCCGCTGCTGCTCACCGCCCGAGAGCTCATTGGGGAAGCGCTCGGCGAGGTGCTCAATGCCAACGCGAGCGAGCAAGGTGGATACTTTTTCGCTTCGCTCTTCCTTGCTCACGCTGGACCGTTCGAGGGCGAAACCCACGTTACGAGCCACCGAGAGGTGCGGCCAAAGCGCGTAGTCCTGAAAGACCATCGATAGCTGTCGCTTCTCCGCACTGAGAAAGACGCCTGGTGCCACTACCGTTTTGTTGCCCAGAGTAATTGTGCCCGACGTGGGGCGCTCAATACCCGCGAGGCAACGCAGCAAGGTGGTCTTGCCTGATCCCGATGGTCCCAGCAGGACGGTAAAGGTTCCGGGAGCAATGTCGAGTGACACGTCATCCAGCGCACGCTTTTCCCCGAAGGACTTCGTGAGTTGATGCAGATGCACCCCAATAGCTTCAGCGGTCATCGCAGTGAACCAACCTCTCCAATTCGGCGCCACCCCTTCGGGGTGAGAACGCGGTATAGACCAAGAACGAGCACAATAACGCCCAGCATTTCGGCCAGGACGAGCACCGTGGCGGCGGTACCAATAGGGGCGAAGACCGTGCCCAGAGTGGTTTCAATCATCACCGAAACCGGCTCGTGACCCGGAACGAGCAACATCTGAGCGACGGCTAACTCGGCGATTGTCTTGGTGAAGGTGAGCACCCAGGCCCAGGTCAAGGTACGCGAGAGAACGGGCAAACTCGCCGTGCGCCAGGTGCGAAAGCGCTTGGCCCCGTGCACTCTCGCCGCCTCGGCCATCGAGGCCTGAATTTGCGCCACCGGACCCATCAGCAGTCGGGCCTGGCCGGGGGCGGCGGCGGCAATGAGTCCCATAATGAGCAGGGGCATGGTTTGGTACAGGCTGACGACGTGACGGGCGATGATCGCCTGATTGTAAAAGAGGATGTAACCAACACCCAAGACCACGCCGGGAATTGCCACTGAGCCCAGGAGGAAGATGTCCGCAATACGCTGGCTCCACCCACCCCGCGTCGCCGCTAGGCGTTTAGCGAGAACGTAGCCGAGTATCACGGTCCCGGTCGCCACGTACACACCGAGCTGATTGCTGATGCCGAGCGCATTCCCCAAAGACGTGATGGAGGGTGGCGGGTGAAAGATTTGACGATAGGAGAAGGTTGACCAGTGAATACCGGTGCGCGTCTCGAAACTGATTGTTCGGGTAAAGCTGGTGGCCACCGCCGCCACCATGGGCATTACCGCGACGAGAGTAAGTAGTGCGAAGGTGCTTACACTCACCAACACTCGCGTCAGGGGCTGAAATTGATAGCGACGCACCGACCGAGTGCGGGCGCTCAAAACGGCGTACGAGCGTCCTCGGGTAACCCGCGCTTGGGCCAATATTGGAGGTACCGTGCAGAGAATGAGAACCCCCGCGATGACGGCGGCCACCGAGAAGTTGGCGGGATTTTCGGTGATGGCGTTGTACAGTGTGAAGGTGGCCATGGGAAAATGCGTGTTAGCACCCAGCGTGAACGCCACACCGAAGTCCGATATCGACTCAGCAAACGCGATCGCGAACGCCGAGAGTAGCGCGGGGGCCACGATGGGTAAAACGGTGCGAAGCATGCGCGAGGCGCCGGCCCCGTGCACTCGGGCGGCGTCTTCAAACTCCGAGCCCAGGCCTCGCAGGCCAGCCGAAACGACAAAGTAACAAAAGGGCAATGCGGCGGTCGTCAAAATGAGGATGATGCCGCCCGGTCCATAGAAAGCGTGGAAGATCTGCGTGGTATTGATCCCGAGGGCGGTGGCGAGCTCACCCGGGGTAATCAGGTTGGACCATCCCACGGTCATCATCCACGTGGGGATTAACAAGAGCACCCACATCATTGCCCCCAAGAAACGACCACCATAAAAATTGGTCCGCGTCACGAGCCACGCCAAGGTCGTTGCCGAGGTGGTGGCGAGGAGGGCCACCGTGGTGGACACCCACAGCGAATTTATAATGCCCCGGCCGGTGTAGCCCGTGAAGGCCTCGTAGACACTGTGCAAGGTGAACCATTGCGGACCTACCCGCAAGAGTCGAGGGGAAATGGCCGCCGCGAGGAAAATGGTGACGGGCACAATAACCAGGAGTGACAGGACCACCCAAAGCACAATGCCCGACCAGCGAACGCGGCCGAGAGTCTTGCGAAGTACGGGGATAAGGGACACGGAATCTTTCATACGACATTCCCCGGCAGCTAACGCTGCCGGGGAATGTCGCCTAGGGGCGTTAATTCGTTAGTAGATGATGTTGTTGGTGAACCAGGTGTCGATGTCGTTCTGAAGCGGTCCCCAGATGTAGGGGTTGATGGCGTAGGCGTGCGTTTCGCTGTAGCTCGGCAAACCAGCCTCGGGGCTAACACCATTGATTACTGGCCAGAAGAGGCCGTCACCCTGGGGGTCGCCGTCTTGCATGGCGTGCTGGCCAGTCACCGACAACACGTACGCCACGAAGGTCTTCGCGGCGGCGTACTGGGCAGGGGTAACGTCCTTGCTCACGGCGATGGTGCTGGGCAAAGCAACCGAGTAGTCAAGGTACTTCACCGCACCGGTGGGCCAGTAGCCCGCCGCGATGTCACCGTAACAGGCAGACGTCTGAATCGTCGCAGCACTCAAGGTGCTGGGGTTCGACTCAAGTGCGCCCAAGGTAGGCCCGTTGGTGTTGTGCACTTGCAGACCCTTGGCCTTCAGGGCCAGGAGGAAGTTCTTACCCTTGGCAATGGCGGCCGCGATCTGGGCCGCGTTGGCGCTGCGCGTGGTTGACGAGACCAGACCCTCAAGGTGCGCCATTTGCCCCGCGATAAGGGGGAAGGTGGGACCAGAACGCGAAGGGTTGTTCATGCCGAGCGAACCCTGGGGCAAGTTGACGAGGCCCGCAAAGGTGGAAGGAAGGGTGACTCCCTGGGTGCTCGCGGTGTCGTAGCAAAGGCCGCCAGTGACGGTAAGGCCGGTGGGCACGAAACTCTTGTTGGAGGGCAGGTTCTGCAATCCGGCAGCGTTGAAGTTCACACCGGCGGGAAGAATGTTCTTGTGGCTCCAGCCCGCCTTGTCGAACTGGGCTGCCCAGGTCGCGCCGTCAGCCCACATCATGTTCCAGACGGGGTTACCACTCGCTTGCTCCGCGGCAATCTGCGTCAGCAGGGTTCCCGTGGAGTTGTCATTGAGCGTGACGTGGATGGCCGATTGCGACGCGTTGAAGGCGTCAACAACGTAGGAGTCGTATCCCTGGGCGCTGTACAGCTTCAACTGCACAACGGGCTTGGGCGTGCTGTGGGCGACGGGTACTGCACCGGCCGATGCCACAACGATGGTTGCTGCGATGATCGAGACGCCAAAGGCACTCGTCATGGAACGGAAACCGAAGCTTCCTTTTTGGTTGGTGGTGTTTGTCATGGAGAAGAGTTAAACCACGCGGAGTTACACAATTGTGAACACTAGGTGAGGATGGCGAAAGACCTTCGTGATTCTTTGAAAATGGAAGCATGGCACAATCTCTCTCGCTCGAAGCTCCGAGAACTCCTGCCCTCAGGGACGCCACTGCTCGCCGACCTAGTCGGGCTTCGGTTTGACCTCTTGGACCCGCGATGTGCCTTGTGCTTAAGGAATCAGCAAGGTTCGAAGGGCACTGCCACTTTGCAAGTCGTCAAAGGCGGCTACCGCTTCCTCGAGCGGACGGCGCCCACTGATCATTTCATCCAGCAGGAGGTGGCCCTCCATGTATTGATCAACCAACCACGGCAAGTCTCGATGCAATCGAACGCTGCCGTAGTTCGAGCCGAGGATGCGCTGATCGGCTTCGGCGAGGGCGAGGGGTTCGAACTGCGCCTTAGCCCCCGTTGGGGGAAGACCGACGAGCACGGCCGCCCCTCCCAGAGCCAGCATGTCGATAGCCTGCTCCGTCGTCGCGATGAGGCCAATGGCGTCGAAGACGTAATCCGCGCCGTCGGGCAGGATTGACCGCAATAACGCAACCGCTTCTCCGCTGGAGCCATCTATTTCGTCAGTCGCCCCCAAGCGCCTGGCCAAGGCCGTCTTCTCGGGACGCAGGTCAATGGCGACAATGCGAGAGGCCTTAGCGAGTCGCGCCCCCTGCACCACCGAAAGGCCAACGCCACCACAACCAATGACGACCACGGTGGCCCCTTCTTCGACGTGAGCAGTATTGAGCACCGAGCCCACCCCCGTGGCCAGGGCACAACCCACGATGGCCAGGGTGTCGAGCGGCGCGTCGGAGCGAACCTTGACGGCCCCCAGCGCTGGGACGACGACTTCCTCAGCGAAGCAGGAAACACCTAAGTAGTGATGCACCACTTTCCCTTCGCGACTGAGGCGCGAAGTCCCGTCTTGTAGGACTCCACCGGGGGCGACGACGGTGGCC
Organism: uncultured Actinomycetes bacterium; assembly: GCA_903828785.1. Taxonomy (GTDB): domain Bacteria; phylum Actinomycetota; class Acidimicrobiia; order Acidimicrobiales; family RAAP-2; genus RAAP-2. Next base: position 164,321 of record CAIKNP010000001.1, read on the forward strand.
GCGATCTGGCACCGGGCCTCCTTACCCGCGAGGCAGTAACGACACTGACCACAGGGGGCTACCCACGACAGAATCACGTGGTCCCCAGGGGCCAATGTGGTGACACCCGGTCCAACTTCGGTGACTATTCCCGAACCTTCGTGACCCATGACGAGCGGCACGGGGGGCTCCCACTCACCACGGCGAACGTGGAGATCGGAGTGACAGACCCCCGCAGCAGCGATACGAACACGAACTTCGCCAGCGCGTGGCGCAGCGAGTTCTAGCTCCACCACCTCAATGGGCTGATTCACGCCAGAAAAGAGAACTGCCCTCATCGTCGAACTCCCTTATTGATAGTGACTCTAGGTTGGAAAACTAGTCCAACCAGTAGGTACGTGTCGACGGGTGCGTGGCGATCTATCAGGTAACGCGTCGCTCAAGATAGTCAGTCCTCCCCCACTGGGCACCACCAGCAAAGCAAGGTTCCCACTCGCCACGGGGGGGTATTCACCCAAAATACGTGGCTGGTGCCAGTAATGCACTGCGAGGCCGTAGTACGTGAAAGGGCCTCGACGGGCCCCGGGCTGGACGCCCTTGTTCGTTGAGTGGTTTCGCCAACTCACTCGTTAGCGCGTCAGGAATAGAAGGGCCGCTTCGGCGTAGGTGCGGGCGTAGCGGCCGATGGAGGCCACGTCGACGAACTCGTTGGCCTGGTGGGCTATCCACTTGCCTCCCGGGCCGTACACCACGGTGGGGACCTTGGCGTCGCGGGTAAAAATAGTGCCGTCCGTTGTTCCCGGGACGCCCCCCAGAGCCGGCCGCGCACCCGTGACGCGACGATGCGCCTCCACCAGACAGGAAACGATCGGGTCGTCGTCAGGCGTGCGCACCGGCGGACGGTCATCGATGACGACCAGTTCGACCGCAATACCCTGGTCGGAGGCCCGCAGAAGGCACTGGCGGCGAATGCGCTCCAGCATGTCGTCGTGATCGACCCCGGGAATGGTACGAATATCGACGTAGAGCGAAGCGGTCGCCGACGTGGTATTCATTTGTTCGGGACGGCCCGCCGTGACGACGGTAGGCGTCACGTGCGAAGTGCCCAGGTGCTCGTGCGCACCGTGACGCTCCCGCAACTCGGTCTCGAGTTCGCTCAAGTCGTTGATTACCATCGCCAGTACCGGTAGCGGATTGCGTCCCTCGAAGGGCATAGCCCCGTGCGCCATCTTCCCCAGGAAGTCAAGGCGAAGTCGAATGGCCCCCTTCGAACTCGGACATACTTCGTCTCCCTCGGGTTCACAGATAATCACACCATCGACCCCCGCCAGGGCACCCGACGCAACCGCGTGTTTGGCACCCAACATCATGCCCTCCTCGTCGCACAGTGCGAAGAGTCGAATTGCTCCCGGAAAGGGGCCGCGGCCTTGCAGCGCTCGAACGGCGAACATCATGGCTGCCACGCCCGCTTTCATGTCGGCGGTCCCCCGACCATACATGCGACCTTCACTAATCTCCGCTCCGAAGGGATCGAAGTCCCACTCCTCGAGCTGGCCCTCAGTGACGACGTCGAGATGTCCCTCAAAGCCGAGTGTGGGCCCCGGACCGCCACCGCCACTTACGTTGACGATGACGTTCGAACGTCCAGGACTCACCTCGATGACCTGCGGATCCCAGCCCCAGGCGCGCATCTGCGTCACCACCTTCGCCGACACCAGGGCTTCCCCGTCACCCTCACCGTCGTACACACTACGAATTTTCACCAAATCCTGGGTGAATGCCACGAGCGCCGCTTCATCCAGGTCTAGTTCGTGACCAGCAGGCTCGAGCCACGAAACTTGGTCTTCACTCATTTTCCACCCCGTCCTTGTGGCCCGACGCTGAGGAGCACTCTCGAGCAAGTGTTCATACGATACCGAACAAATGATGAGGATTAGGACACCCCCCTGGCTTAACGAGGTATAAAAGTGCGCCAAACCTCACCATCCCAACCCCACCTGCACTACCGTGAAATCACTATGGCAATGAAGGCAAATGAAGCACGAGCTCACCGTGGAAGCAACAACGACCTCACCGACGTCGCCGGCATACGAGTTGGTCACTACCAGCGCAGTGACGACGGTTGGCTCACCGGCACCACGGTGGTCGTGCCCCCGCCCGGTACCGTCGGCAGCGTCGACGTGCGCGGCGGCGGTCCTTCCACCCGCGAGACGGACGCCTTGTCCCCCACCACCTTGGTTGATCAGGTCCACGCAGTCTGTCTCTCCGGTGGCAGTAGTTACGGTCTCGCGGCCGCATCGGGAGTCATGGACTGTCTCGCCGAGCGTTCAATTGGATTCCCCGTTGGTCCCGAGTCCCACATGGTCGTGCCCATCGTGCCCGCCGCTTGCCTCTTCGACATCGTTGGGCGTGGCAATTTTCACCAGCGACCCGATGCCTCATTTGGGCGGGCGGCCTTCGAAGCGGCCACCAGCCAGCCCGTGGCTCAGGGCAACGTTGGTGCCGGCACCGGTGGCCTCGCCGGATTTCTCAAGGGCGGTCTTGGCTCAGCCAGTGTGGTTCTACCCAATGGCGTGACGGTCGCCGCTTTGGCGGCCGTGAACTGCGGCGGCAACGTGGTGAATCTCGCGACCGGTGAACTCTACGGAGCGGCCTTTGGTCTGGGCGATGAATTCGCTCACGTGGTGGCCCCCTCGCCCGAGGATTGCGCTCGAGCCCGCGATGCCCTCGACGAATCACGGCCGCGCAACACCGTGCTCGTCGTGGTCGCGACCGACGCCGACCTAACGAAATCCGAGGCCTGTCGGGTGTCCATGGCAGCCCACGACGGTCTCGCCCGGGCGATCACGCCGGTGCACTGTCTCACCGACGGCGACGTGGTCTTCACCTTGGCGACGCAGCAGGTTCCCCTCAGCGACGGCCACGTACGATCCCTTTCCGCCGATCGCGTTCGCGAACTCGATGCGGTCATGGCGGCCGGAGCGAACGCGGTAACGCGCGCGGTGGTGCACGCCGTCTTGTCGGCCACCTCCGCCGCGGGTTGGCCCAGTTACTTCGACCGCTACCCCAGCGCCCTGCGGGTTCTTTAGTCTCTTCCTCGACCCGCACGAATGCGGGGTATGGCCGCGAGTAATTCTTGGGTGTAGGCCTCACGGGGAGAGCGGAAGACGTCACTGGTGAGTCCCGTCTCAACAATCGAACCTCGGTACAGCACCGCAACGGCGTCGCAGAGGTGGCGAATCACGGCCATGTCGTGCGAGATGAACACCAGGGTGAGATCAAAATCAGTCACCAGTGAGGAGAGCAGGTTCAGTATCTGCGCCCGCACCGAGACGTCCAGAGCGCTGACCGCCTCGTCAGCGATGAGCACGCTGGGCGAAGGTCCGAGGGCCCGGGCAATGGCGATGCGCTGGCGCTGACCGCCAGAAAATTGGAAGGCGCAACGTTTGGCCGCACTGGGTGGTAGCTCGACGGACTCGAGCAGACTGCGCACTCGCTCGGCTTCGTCAACCTCGACGCCGAGGGCGCGCAGGGGCTCGGCCAGGATGTCGTGGATCTTCATGCGAGGGTCGAGCGAGGACATCGGGTCCTGAAAGACAATCTGCACGCTGCGCCGGAAGAGACGCAGGTCTCGTTCGGCCCGGCCCGAAATCTGCTCATCGCGAAACAGCACCCTCCCGGCACTGGGCTGTTCGAGGGCCAGGAGTAGGCGGGCCAGTGTTGACTTGCCCGATCCCGACTCGCCCACGATGCCCAGGGACTGGCCGCGCACGACGTCCAGTGACACGTCCGTCAGCGCCGCTACCTCATCACGGCCCCAGCCCGGCGAAGGGTAGGTCTTACTGACCCCGACCAGCTGGAGTTCCGACCCGCTCACCTTGACCCCCTCTCGCTGTTCTCGTCGAGCGGGTGCCAACACGCCACTCGATGGGAGCCACTCTCCATTAGGGGGAACTCGAGACAGGCACTCGTCGCTGATGAACAACGGTCCCGAAAGGGACAGCCACCAGGAAAGTGCCCAGCGCTGGGTACTGACCCGGGTATCGAGGGTAACACCGTGCCCCTGGACTCCACGTCAACGGCGATGGCGCTGGACGTGGCCAGCAGGGCCGCGGTGTAGGGGTGACGAGGGTGATCGATGATGTCGGCGACGCTTCCGGTCTCGACCACGCGCCCTCCGTACATGGTCACCACGCGATCGCAGATCGTGCTCACTACCGCCAAGTCGTGCGCAATAAGGACGAGGGCGCAGTTCTCTTCGCGAACTAAGCGATCGAGGAGTTCCAAGATCTTCCGCTGGACGGTCACGTCGAGGGCCGTTGTTGGTTCGTCGGCCAGAATGAGGTCGGGGTCGCCAGCGATGGCGAGCGCAATCATCACCCGTTGGCGCTGCCCACCCGACAGTTCGTGGGGGTACATGCGCGCGTAACGCTGCGGATCGGAAAACTCCACCCGCCCCAAGAGTTCAACGGCCGCGATCTGCGACGCTCGGCGACCTACTCCCCGATGAATTCTCAAGGTTTCGCCAATCTGCACACCGACGCGCTTGGTGGGGGTTAGGGCGGTCATGGGCTCTTGAAAAATCATGGCGATGCGATCCCCGCGCAGTCGACTGAGATGGCGTTCGGAGGCCCCGATGAGTTCCTCACCGTCAAAGTGAACGCTGCCTCGTGAGCGCAATTCTTCGCCCAGTAACCCCGCAATAGCGAGGGCGGTCAATGATTTGCCCGAGCCCGACTCGCCAATGATGCCCACGCGTTCACCGGCGTGGACGTCGAAGGAGACGTCGGAGACCAGATCAAGGTCGCCGTGAGCGACGCTGAGGCTTTGCAGTTTGAGTAGGGCCATCAGCGCCCCCCGCGTTCGTCGCGCAATTCGCTCACACCCTCAGAGAGCAAACTAAAGCCCAGGACGCATAGGACGATGGCCAGGCTGGGCCAGAGACACAAGAGAGCGTCACTGCTGAGGTAGTTCTGCGCCGACTGGAGCATGGTGCCCCAGGACGAATTCGGTGGGGCGGTACCCAGACCTAAGTAGTCGAGCCCCGACTCGGCCAAGACGGCGATGGAAAAGAGCAGACTCATCTGCGCCACGATGATGCTGCCTATGCCCGGTAGGACGTGTTTGCGAACAATAGCGAAGGGACGTCGCCCGTAGGCGAGAGCCGCCAACACGTACTCGGCGTTCAAAATCACCAGCGCCGCGCTACGGGTGACGCGAACGAATACCGGAATGTACGCGATCCCGATCGCGAGAACCACGGTATTGGTCGAGGCCCCGAAGGCGGCCGCGAAGAGCGAAGCCGCGAGGAGCGCGGGAAAACCGTAGAGGACGTCGGCCGCACGCAAGATGAGCTGACTCACCCAGCCCTTGTTCCACGCCGACCATATCCCCAGGGGTAGGCCAATGGCGGTAGCGAAGAGCACGGAGAGCCCCCCGACGTACATCGTTATTTTGCAGCTCGCCATGAGTCGACTCAGCGTGTCGCGCCCGTACTCATCCGTGCCCAGCCAATGGCTCGCGCTCATGGCACTAAGGGTGTGATTCGTATCAATTGCCAAGGGACCGTAGGGCGTCCAAACGAGCGACACCAAGGCCGTGAGCGCAATCACCCCAACGATGACGGTACCGAGCAGGGCGCTGGGGTTGGCTCGCCAGCGCCGAAACGCCGACCTGCGCTGGGCTTCGTCCACCTTGCCGGCCAGGAGCGTCATCGTCGCCCCCGCAGCCGTGGGTCGAGCCACTGGTACGACAGGTCAACCAGGGTATTGATGAGCAGAACGGCGGTAACGACCACCATGGCGATGTCTTGGACCACGATGAGGTCACGGTTGTTGACCGCATTGAGCAACATCATGCCTACGCCGGGTAGGGCAAAAATATTTTCAACCACTATGGCTCCGACAATGAGGCTGGCGATTTCCAGACCCAGCACGGTCACCACTGGAATTGCCGCGACGCGCAGGCCGTGGCGACGCAGGGCCTGGCTACGGCGCAGGCCCTTTGATCGAGCGGTGCGTAGATAGTCTGAGCGCAGTTGCTCCATTACCGCGGCGCGAATGTAACGAGCCAGTATGGCCCCTTCCACCACGCCCAGGGCGAAGGCTGGAAGGACCAGAGCCCTCAGGGAGCCCCAGGGGTCTTGCCAGCCCGGAAAGCCACTCGAGGGAAAGAGGTGCAGTTTGATGCTTAGCCCCACGGTTAGAAGAATGCCCGCGACCACGCTGGGAATGGCAATGCCAATTTGACTAAGCCCGCCTACGACGCTGCCCAGCCATCGTCCCTTGTAGAGCGCCCCCGTGAGTCCAAGGGGCACACCAATCACGAGTCCGATGAGCATCGCCAAGAGCACCAATGGGCCAGTCACGAGGAGTGCCTGATGGATTTCGTGACCAATGGACTGGCCCGAGATATAGGAAACACCAAAATTACCGTTCACGAGTCCACCCATCCAGTCCAGGTACTGACGCCAGATGGGCTTATTCAGTCCTAACTGAATGGTGAGAGCAGCTACCGACGCGGGCGTCGACTGGGTACCAAGAATTACCTCGGCGGGAGAACCCGGCAAGACATTTAGGAAGACAAAGACCAGCATCGAGGCGGCGACGAGCGAGGAAAGTACCACGCCCAGTCGCCGAACGACGAACCAGCCTCTCCCTTTGCTCATGTGCACTCTCTCCAGAACTGCCAGCGTCAGCGCCGCCAGCAACGAAGGATTGCGGCGCTGACGATTACTGCCAGCTTCTTAGTTCAGGAAACCTTGCGCAATAAGCGACGGCGAAAGTGTGCCCGAGCGAGCAAGGTACTGCATGTTGAACGATTCGGTCAGTCCGCCACTGGGCAAACCGATGACGTCCTTCGCGGCGACGGTCAACTGATCGGGGTTGTAGAGCCAGAAGTTAGCGACGTCAGCATTGATCTTCTTGACCACGGCCTTGTAGCCGGTCACCATCGCCGCGTCAGATGTCGCTTGGTTAGCAGCGTTGATCATCTGATTCACGGCCTTGCAGCCGGCGTAGTTGAAGTAGTACGAGCAGTCGCCGTACTCAGGAATGTCGCGCGCTTCGACCTGATCAATGATGGTTAGTTGGTAGTTCTGGCTTCCGAGGAAGACGTTGCTGATCCACAGCGGCCAGGAGATGGGTTTAATGATTACTTTTACCCCAACGGCAGCGAACATGGCCTGCACCAAGGGGGCCGCTTCGGTGGCGTAGGAATATGGCGGAACGCTAAGCGTCAGGGTGAAACCGTGGGGGTAGCCCGCCGCCTTCAACAAGGCCTTGGCCTTCGTCGGGTTATAGGCGTAGGTGCTGTTCACGCTGGGCGTGTACCAGGGGTCACCCGGTACTTGGTCGGAGCTAATAACGGTGCCGTACCCGGCGCCGACGGTCTTCAAAATGGCGGGGCGATTCAAGGCGTAGTAGAGCGCTTGGCGTACCTTGAGACTCTTGAGTGGACCCTTCGAGTTGTTAACCGTGAGGTCAATTTTTCCGTTCGTCGGGCCCGCAATGATTTGGAAGGCGCTGTTGCCCTTGAACGCACTGACGTTGCTGGGGCTATTCAAGTTGTCAATGACCTGAATTTGGCCGCTCTGCAAGGCACTGTCCATCGTGGTGGGATTGGCGAAATACTGCCAAATGATTTGTCTCATCGCGGGTGGAGTGCCCCAGAACGTGGGGCTTCCCGCCAGCACGATGTCGTAGTTCGGCACCATGGACACGAAGGTGAAAGGACCGGTGCCGACGGGCTGGGTGGCGATAGTGCTGACCGCATTCGGGTCAAGAATCACGCCATTGCTGTAGGCAGCCAAGTTGTAGAGGAATTGACTATCGGCGTGCGTCAAGGTCACGACGGCGGTCGTATCGCTGGGAGCGGTCACGCTGGCGACGTCAGACACCAGACTCTGGTACGGGTAGCCGTTGGCGGGATCGGCGGCTCGGTTCAGACTAAAGACGACGTTTTTGGCGGTGAAGGCGTCTCCGTTGCTGAACTGCACGCCACTGCGCAGCTTGAAGGTGTAGGTGAGGCCGTTTGGTGACAAGGTGTAAGAGGTCGCCAGGGTCGGGACCAGCTGTCCCTTTGGGTTCAACTGGTACAGGTGCTGGTAAACGTTGTAATCAAACACTTCGTCAATGGCGGCGGATGCGTTTGAGGTGGGGTCGAGTCCAGGAGGCGCGACTTGCGAACCAATGACGAGGGTGGTGGGGGCGGAAGCCGAAGCCAATCCGCTACCGACGAATCCAAAAGTCGTCAGAGCCAGTGCGACCGCCACAATGACTGTCTTTCTTGATTTCAGCACTTCGATTCCCCTTCACTTGTTTCGGTAGCAGCAATTTGACCGAATCAAATTGACTATAGCATTTCCTACTTCCGTGCAGTCTTTGCCCCAGCGAAGTGAAACAGAAAACTGTTCAGCTGATCACAGCAATCCTAAAGGCGCGGTGAGAAGCGACCGTCCGCCGCTAGCCAACCGCCATCAACCACCAGGTAGGTACCGGTTACGTAGCTGCTGGCCGGGGAGGCTAAGAAGACGGTGGCACCCACCAATTCTTCGGGCTGGGCCCAACGACCCAGGACCGACTTTTGGGCGTAGGCGTCGTACCACTCGGCGTCCGCCTTGATGGGGGCGGTAAGCGCGGTATCCACTACGCCCGGCGCGATGACATTCACGCGCACCCCGGCGGGACCCATCTCCGCGGCGGCGGCGCGAACGAGTTGCAAGACACCGGCCTTCGTCGCGGCGTAGACACCCTGACCTGGCTCAACGACTTTGGCGCGAATGCTCGAAAAGACAATTATGCTCCCCCGCCCCCGCTCGGTCATTACGGCACCGAATTCTCGCAGGACGAGGAATGTCCCCTCCAGATTCAGCTGCTCCACTTTGCGAAACTCGTCGAGCGTCAAGTTGGCGATACGTTTGCGCACATTCGTGGCCGCAGTCAGGACGACAATGTCCACCGCACCGATTTCGGCGGCCCCGCGGCGCACGTCGGACTCGTCCGTCACATCCAGCACTCGACTGGATGCCCGACCGTTCGAAGCCCGAATAGTCGCTGCCACTTCGTCAGCCGTGACTTGCTGGACGTCCGCACAAATAACTTCGGCTCCGTAGGCGGCGAGACCCTGTGCCACCACGCCACCTATTCCGCCCGACCCAATCACGAGCGCTCGCTGGCCGTGAAGGTCAAAGAGTGAACCGAGTGGCTTTGAAAATGACATTGAACTCTCCTCGACTACGCGGCGCAATCCCTTCACTTTAGACAATGCCCTTCGAGTTACCAGGACCAGAAGGCTGCGACCCTGTCTTAGTGCCCGGCGTGTCCTTTAAGGGAGAGCGTCGGCAATACCTATTGATCCCTGGGGGTTCACTACGGCGAGTGACCAGTGGTTAGCGGAGTCGGTGGAGACTTGTATCGATCGGGGCGTGGCAATCCGTTCTCCCCGAAAACCGTAAAGTTCTGAAACAATACGTGACCCAGGCCCCGAGCAGACGGCGACGAAGTGCGTCTTGACGGGGAGTACGGTGACCGTGGCGTTTCCGGAGCCCACGCAGCGCATGGCCACAGCAAATTCACCACCCGGAATGAGCACCACCGGCGCTCCACCCACGTAATCAGGACTTACCGCAATCGTTGCGCTCCCACTCCCGTGGCCCGAGTAATAGACGGCCTGGTCGCCAATAGCCGGCGTTGGGACCGCGTGGGGCGACTTGATACTGGCCACGTTGACTACCGCCACGCTAAGGGCGGCCAAAAGGAGCAGGGTCACCACGACCCACCCCAGAGGCGATTGCTGCTTCAGTCCTCGCACGGGGCTGGCCAGCAACACCAAGCCTGCCCCCGCTCCTACGACGACACTGAGAAGGGCCAGGACAAAATGCATACCCTTGATGGTACCCAGTGACGACCGGGGTCAGTAGTCACCTTTAGGTGTTCGTTGGCGTAATCATCTCCTCGGTAATCGACCAGGCTTCGTTACAAGGTGATGACTACGGTGCGCATCTCTCGCACACGCACTTGCGCCGAAGTCTTCGCTCGATCAAATCGCGGCGACGAGCCGCCGGGCCTCGCTTGATTTCCTTCATTCGACCGATGGTTCAGAAGGGGCATTTGCTCACCACCGGGTTACTAATTGGTCGTACTACATGGATAGCGCACGACCCTAAAAGCCAGCCAAAAACTGCCCCCCATTTTCTGCGACAACCCTGAATTATTGAGCTCTAGATGCTCGAACTTTTTGATCTAGCTTTCCCACTCATCAACGTGGCGGTTCCAATTCAGTACAACCGAAGTCGGGTTGGGCATTCCGTAGCGCTCCCAGTGCCCACAGTCGCAGTAGCCAGAGGCAGTGGCAGAGGCCTCATTCCACGCCTCAATCTTGGGACCGATGCTCACGTAGAGGTTGTGGCCGGGGCGAGAGCGGTATGGAGCTTCTTTGACGGGTTCGTCAGCCGGAGGGCTCACTGGTGAAAGGGCTGGGGGCTCAGCTGGGCGAACAGGTGGCCCTGGCTTGGCGGCAGGCACACCCCCGGCTTCCCAGCACCGACGCCCCTCAGAAGAGTGCTCATGCATGCCATGGCAGTGAAGGCATTTAAAGCTCATGATCGTAGAGGCTACCAATCTTCGGTTAGTCGAACGCTGGGATGTCAATGCCGCCAAGCCCGCCAGAAAGAAGCGCGGGCGGCCACGCAAGCAGACGCTTTCGGTCTACGCCGAGGTCGTGCTCGGAACCGGTCGCTCGAACGCGCCACCGAGCGCGGCGTGATGAAAGTCAACTCTTGACACCGGCGTGACCCGTCACGTCCTCGCTCGCAGAAGCCGCCCTCCGGGGCGGTTTCTTTGCGTCTCGGGCAAAGTTCACGCGCTCGATGGGTAGCGAAAAAGCAGAAATCCCGGCCGCTGACCACTTTGGGCCGGCAAACCGGGACTTCGGTACTGAATTTTTAGTGGCGGGGGCAGGATTTGAACCTACGACCTTCGGGTTATGAGCCCGACGAGCTACCAGACTGCTCCACCCCGCGTTGGGACCACAATCCTACACGACTCGAGCGGATCGTCAAAATTGAGCAGACTCTGTCCTACTTTTTGCTCAGTGCCTTTTGCGCATTGCTAACGGCCACATTCATGGCATTGACGTCCGCTTGGTACGCTCCGAGCTGGCCCGCGGTAAGTGCGGCGAGTGCCTTGGTGTAGTCCATCGACGCCTGCTGCAAGTAGTAGGTGGCACTCTGGCCAGACTTGCCACCCTTCGATCCACCCGACGTCCCGCCGCTGCTTCCTCCACCAGTGGCGACGCTGGCACCCAGAACCTGGCTGAGGGCCCCCGACAAGGTGGGGGCGATGGCTACTTGCTGGTTAAACACCGCAATGACGTAGCGCAGTTGAGGCATGGGGTTCGTGGTCGCGGTGACGTAGAGGGGTCGCACGTAGAGGATGCTCTTGTCGAGGGGAACGATGAGGTCGTTGCCCAGTAGGACCTGGGAGCCGTGTTGGTCCAGCGGCGTAATGATTGACGACACCGTGGCGGCCTGCTGAATTTCGGAGTCGGCTTGGGCGGGTCCAGTTACCGGCGTTCCGCGTGGTGTTTCGTACACGTGGAGCTTGCCGTAGTCGCTGGGATCAGCGGTAGCCACCATGAAGGCGGTGAGTGTCTGGATGGTCCCCGCGTTGCCCGCCGGGACGAAGGCCAGGGACTCGAGCATCTGCTGATGGCTCGCGAAGGGCAGTGAGCCCACCTGGAAAATGGGATCCATGGGAGCGTAGCCAATCGACACCGACTGACCACTGGCGTTGGTGATGGTATTCACCCCCAGCGCCTGACTGGGGGTACCCGCACCAGTGGTGGGCGAGACCTCCCAGCGGTCGGAAGCATCGTAGAAGGAACTGGCCTTGGTGATGTGGTAACTGCCCAGCATCGCCGCTTGCACCGACAAGAGCTCCGAGGGATAACGCAGGTGTTGCTGCAGCGAGGTCGGCATCGCCGAGAGGGACTGGAACATCGAAGGGAAGATCGCCTGGTAGGCCTTAATAATGGGGTCACTGGTATCGATGACGTAAAAGTTCATCTGACCGGTGTAGGCGTTGATAACAATTTTGACGCTGTTACGCAGGTAGTTGTAGCTGTAGGGCAGATTCCCCTGGTTGACATTCAGCCCGTTGGCGTTCTGCGCGTAGGGATACTGGTCCGTGGTGGTGAAGCCGTCGAGCACAAAATCGACGTGTCCCCCATCGACCACGGCGTAGGGCTGCGAACCAATGGTCAAGAAGGGGGCAGCCTTTTGGGCCATGGCCGTCACGTCACGCACGAAGAGTACGCGACTCTGGGAGTTGATCTGACTCGAGATCAGGAAGTTGAAATTTCCGAGTCGCAACGTGAGCGCCAAACGGCTCAGCACTGAACCAACCGAGACCCCGCCCGTCGCGGCGTAGTGACTCTCGACTGGGGCTCCAGCGTTCGAGCCGTTGTTCACCTGGTAGTCGAGTTCCGGTTGTTTGGTATTGGCGACCACCCAGCCGTCCAAGCCCGTGCCGAAGTAGATGTCGGGTTGGGTCAAGCGGGGGAAACCAGCCGTTGACGAGGGCGGTACGTTGGCGACGTTGAAGACGGGGTTGCCGGTTTGGTAATTCACTTGATTGGCCGCCAGAACCGCAACACCAAGCCCGTGGGTGTATTGCAGGTGGGTATTGACCCACGACGGCGACGGCAAGTTGGCAGTGGAAAGTTCCCGGGCCCCAATGAGGACGGGGGTAACTTTCCCGTTCACGGCGTAACGGTCAACCGCCAGGGATGCGAAGTTGTAATAGGAACGAATCGACTGGCGACGAGTCACCGTAGCGAGGGCGATCTGGTAGTCCGGATCCCAGAGTCGAATATTGCTCAAGGTGGTGGCGTCGGCCTTGAGTTCCTTCGGCGAGACGGTACTCTGACCGGCAAAATTTTGGTAATCGACGCCGTTCAGGTTGTAGGAGGCCAGCGTTCCTTCGATGTTGCGCTGGATGAAGGGAGCCTCCAAGGTGGCCTGAGCGGGTGAGACCTTGAGCGATTGCAAAAGCGTGGGGTACAGCACGCCGATAATCAAGGCCACGAAGGCCCACAGGCCCACGGCCACCGCCGGCAAGGACCAGCCCCGCGAACGGACATTGACCAGGAGGATGATGGCGCAGGCCACCGAGAGATACATCAAAATAGTCTGCGCCGGCATGCGGGCGTGGACGTCGGTGTAGCCAGCACCTTCGACCCCACCATTGGCGGAGGTCAATAAGTGCCAGCGAGCGATGAGGTACCCAACAGCCTTGAGCAGGGCGATACCCGCCCCCAGAACACTGAGGTGGGCCTTGACCCGAGGCGAAACTCGGGGGGCGCTGCCGGCGGGACGAATGCCCCCGTTGAAGAAGTGGAAAACGGCACTGACGAACAGGGTGACGAACAGCGACACCAGCAGCCAGGTAGCGATGAAGGAGAGAAAGGGCAGGGTGAAAACGTAGAAACCAGTATTGAGATGAAAAATCGGATCGCTCGTCGTGAAGTTTTGGTGGTGACGAAATAGCAAGTAGGCCTGCCACTGATTGGAAGCATTGAGTCCAGCGATGAGCCCCATGACCACGGCGACCAGTGCGTAGAGACGCACGGCTCGGGGGCGAACCGCCGTCTGAAAGCGTCGAACTACTTCATCCTCGGGATTAAAGGCCAGGTCACGAGCCCCGAAGCGATCCGTCAACATCAAGTTGACCCAGATCAAAATGGCGAACACCAGCCCAAAGCTCACGCCTAAGAACACGCGGGTCCAGAAGATGCCACTAAAGACCTCACCGATACCAGCTTGGGAGAACCACATCTGGTCGGTCCACAAAACCGCGAGGGAGCGCAGGGAGGTGAAGAGTACCAATAACACGCCCACCAAGGCGCCCAGGAGGACGCGGGGAGAGAGGCGCCCGAATCGGCGCGACGTTACGGGGGAATCAGAAGTGGTCACGACCTGAGCCTAGGCCGAACTTTGACTAAACGGGCACCACGGTGCACGCGCACCCCGCGTGAAGAGGGGGGTAGAGCGAACCACTGGGAAAAGCTTGCCCACTCACCCGAGGAGGGGCGGCGGCGTCAAGGGCGCACGCGTCACAAGGCGCGTCGTTCGGAGCGGCCAAAAAGCGCACACTGCCACCGACGGCGGTGGCGGTAACGCCAATGTGAAAAGCCCGTCGCGCGGCGTCAGTACAGAGTCGCTCAATGCGGGCCCCGCGCCACTCCTTGTACGCCGCGTTGGCGCGATCAGTGGCTTCCCCATTGCCGTCGGCCATAAAACGCTTGCGCAAGGCCAGCACGATGGTGACGGCGAGGTCGGCGGCGCAGTCGTTTATAGCCATTTGATCGACCAGACTCGCGGCCGCACCCGTTTCGCTGGAGGCGAAGCGTACACCGGCGTTCGCCGACTCGGCCAAGGATTCAATAGCGGCGCTCGCGTAGCGAGCACGCTGGGCCAGCTCGTCTTCGAGCTCGTTCGTGATAGGTCCCTTCACGTCGCGAAGTCGCTCAAGCGTGACGTTCTGGTCGTCTTGTAAGGCTCGCTTCACCTTGCGCGTGAGACCCGCCAGGGCTTCGTCGAGTGCCGCGTCGCGGCGGGCGAAAAGTTCCCCGTCCGGTGTTTCGAGTTTCGCCGGAGCGGCTTTCTTAGGAGCCACGGGGGCAGCCCCCCGTTCTTCCAGGGTGGCTTTGCGAAGTCGAGCAAAAATTTCATTCACCACGTCAGTCGCGTCGGGGTCCTCTTCGACGAACTCCTCCACCGCGGCCTTCTTCTTGGCGACGGAGGTGACCTTCTCGGTGGGGGCGGTGGGCTCCGCCGGCAAGAGAGTGACCGACGAGGATTTGGGCATAGGGGCGAGGGTCGCTTCGGGGACCACACGTATCGGAGCCACCGCCAGAATTTCTTCTTCGCTGGGTTCAGGCACCGGCTTGGCGAGGCGCAGTGCGTCGAGAGCGGCCTGACGAGCCTGCTCGTCCGAGTTCGTAATCGCTCCGAGCAAGGTGTCGGCTTGATCACGCACGCCCTGCACGAAGGTGGCGAGGGAGTCTCGAGCGGCCCGCAGCTGCTCAATTTGCAAGCTGAGGGCCTTGCGACGCACCGCGAGGTCGTTCAGAATTGTGCGACGCGCTTCGTTGGCTTGATCGACGATGGCGCGGCCCTGTTCGCGACCACGCTCCACCAGAGAGTCACCATTAATTTTGGCGGTCTCGATAAGCCGGTCGGCCCCGTTGCGAGCATCCGTCTCGAGCTGCGTCGCCGTTTGCTCCGCTTCGGTCAGCATCATGGTGATGCGCTCTTGGGTCTCAATGAGGTGGTCGGACGCCCGCTTTTGTGCTTCGGAGAAGGCGGTGGCGGAGCGCTCTTGCGCTTCGGCCATCACTCGGCCCGCTTCCTCGTGGGCGGAGCGCAGGATTGCGGCACTCTGCGAGCCCAGGGCCGACATCAAGGTCGCTTCGTCGAAGGTCGGGTTCGCCGCCCGGTCGCGCTCGTCGGTCAATTGTTCTTGCAAATCGCGAATGCGCGCCTCGAACTGAGCCATTTCCCGCGCCACGGAATCTAAATACGAGCGAACCTCAACGGGATCGAGCCCGTTCTTGCGAACCGTCGAAAAGGTAACGCGGGCTACGTCAGCCGAGGTGTGTCGCATGTTGGACAGTATGCGGCGTTCTTCCATGGCTCCAGCCTACGGCCTGCGCGGGCAACTTTACGGTTTCGTCGGTGGGCTAATTGGGACTGGGACGGCACCGCCAATGCCACGCAGGTAGCCCAGAACCTCCCCCAGGGAGGCGACCCCAATCACGTGCAGTCCCTTCGTCGCCTCCGCGCGAGCGATCGACGCCTCTCCCGCTGGAACGAAGAAATACTGCGCACCGGCCCGTTCAACCGCGATGGTCTTTTCGGCGACACCACCAACTTCCCCCACGCGACCCTGGGCGTCGATGGTGCCGGTGGTGGCTATGAGGTGTCCGCCGGTAAGTGATCCCTTCGACAGGGCGTCGATGATGGAAAGGGTCATCGCCAGACCAGCTGAAGGGCCACCGATAGAAGAGGTGTTGACATTCACTTGTCCCGGAAAGTCGTAACGAACGGCGTCTTCCAGACCAACACCGAGAAAAGATCCTTGCGGCCCCGTGACACCAGGACACGCCGAAGGCCCTAGCCCAGAGGGCGGCGCAACGGTCTCGAGCGAGACCTGGCGGCGGGGACCGAGGACCAGCACTCCCGACGACGTGAAGGACTGGTGAACCACGGTGAGCAGAAGTCGGTGGTGAGGCGGCAGTTGGTGAATGACGGCTTCGAGGGTGCAGGCATTGGGCGTGGCGATGCTGTGGCCCGCCTTGGGCGTCGTTGACACCGAGACAATCCGATCTTCCACTGCGAGCTTGGCGGGATCCGCCGGTGAACCGCTCAGTACCTGGGTGAGCACCGCGCCGTCCGGATGGCCGGGCACGGTCCAGCCCAAACTTCGAAGGGCGGCCACTTCGGCAGCGGTCTTCGAGTCCACCATCTGTTGGTAGCCCTGCGCGGTGAGTTCCGACGTCGGCACGCCAGGTTCGACCAGATCCTGACCGGGAATGAATTGCACGTGCGATTGAAGATGAAACGTCAGATACTGCAGCGCCGAGAGCTGTTGCAAGTAGACGTCGACGAGATAGATGTGATCGGCCCGAGGGTCGGTTCCCAAACCCTTCACGCTGATCAGGGCGGGGACGTTGGTGGCATTACCCGGTGTGATGGCGAACTCATTCAGTTGCCACTTTTCGAGCCCAATGACCAGCAGCAAGAAGGCGAAGGAGGTCATAAGTGCGGTCTTAACGACACGCTGAGGCTTTTTTGGTGGTGAGATGGTGTCGTGCACGATGACATCACGATACCGGACTACTCCGACGAAACACTCCTGCGGGCTGGATTCTCCGCCGAGCCGGCGGACGGGGTGGTACTGCTTCAGGCCCTCGGTGCAGCGCGCAGCCGCAGTCGCATCCTCGCGTTGCGCGGGCTGGTTCGTCACGAGGCTGTGGACGAAACAATCTGGTTACGTTGCCTGGATGATGAGGACGTGGACGTGCGCCGCGAGGCCCTCACGCAGGTGTCCCAGCACCCGCCCACGACGGCCATCGCACAACGAGTGACCACTCTTCTCGGTGACCCCGACGCCCTGGTCGTTGACGGCGCGGCCTTTGCCCTGGGTGAGTTTCTCTACCCTGGGGCCGTGGACGCCCTCTGCCGGGTGGCGCGCGATCACGAAGATGCTCGCTGTCGCGAAGCCGCTATCGCGGCCCTCGGAGCTATTGGCGATGACGAAGCGCGCGAAGTAATAATCGCCGCCCTGGAAGACAAACCCCCCGTACGCCGACGCGCCATCGTCGCCCTGGCAAACTTTGAAGGTCCCGATATTGATGCAGCCCTGGAACGAGCGAGCGAGGACCGCGACTGGCAGGTGCGCGCCGCCGTCAGCCAGCTGGGCCGCGACGACGAAAGCGACGCTTAACGGTCCGCTGTCCGCAGGAGCGAATGCAGGCTCGACATTTCTTCGAGACAGAGTTCCAGGCCGCGAATAATCACGGTGGCGGGATCGTCAGCCACGCGCACATCGATGCCCGTGCTGAGGCTGAGCAGTTCAGCGAAATCCGCTAACTGAGCGTGCCCCCCGACCAGGGTCAAACCCTGTTGGGAAATGTCCTGGGAGAGGTCCGGTGGTGCATCGGCGAGACACTCCTGGATGAGTTTGACGGTACTCTGCACCACGTCGCTGAGGGCCTCGTTGACGAGTCCGGCGTCGACGGCGACGTCCACGATGACCCCGCGCTCAACGGTGCGCGCGGCCACTATGGGCACCTGCGTGATCGTTCGCAGACGGGCCGATCCCATCGAAATTTTCAATTCTTCGAGAGTGCGCGGACTGACCACCACGCCGTGACGAAGGCGCAGGAGCGTGGCGAGGGTGGACTCAACGTCAGCGCCACCAACGCGGCGCGACCCCGAGGTCACGATGCCGCCTAGCGAAATCAGCGCCGCCTCCGACGCGCCAGCCCCGAGCACGGCCACCGCGGAACCAACGGGGTCCTGAACGGGCAGGCCGAGGCCAATAGCCGCGGCCATCGGCGCTTCCATGAGGGAAACTTCTTTGGCGCCCGCCTGCATAGCTGCCTGGCGCAAGGCCCGTCGCTCGATGGGTGTCGCCAGAGTGGGCACCGACATCACGACACGGGCCCGACTCAACTTCGAGACCCCGGCGCGCTCGAAAAGCGCGGCGACGAGGCGGGCCGTCACGTCAAAGTCAACCGTGGTTCCCTGGGCCAGCGGCCGAAAGACGGCCACGTGACGGGGCGTCCGACCGATGAGATCAAGGGCCCCGTGTCCGAGGTCCACCACTTGACCACTCGACGTGTCAATGGCCACCAGCGTTGGCTCGTTGAACACGATACCCCGACCCGTGGCCAGTCGAGTGGTCGCGGTTCCAATATCGATTGCGACGTCGGTGGCCATGACTAGTAATCGTAGACGGTGCGTGTCGCGTTCCCTCAAGCCTTTATCGTGAAGAAGTGACAGATAATCCCATGGGCAACATGTTCGGTGACCTCTTCAACATGCTGGGCCAACAAGGCCCCGACGCCTGGTTCGTGAACGCCACCCAACTCGCCCTACACGTGGCCCGCGGGGAAGATGGAGACCCCAATCCCCTGCCCGCTGAACGTCAGCGACTCGAAGAACTCGCCCCCCTGGTTGGCCGGCGCGTTGATGCGCTCTTTGGCCTCGCCGCTTCCTACCAGGTCAACGCCGTCAACCGATCCGGATTGACGGCCATCGCGCTCGAACAGTGGCGACCGCTACTGGCTCCCCTGGTCCAAAACACGAGTAGTGGTCTCGACCTCGCGCAGGTGGAGGGAGGGGCCATGTTGGCCCAGCTGGCGAGCACCCTCGGTCCAATGTTCTTCGGCTTTCAACTGGGTAGCGTGGCCGGTCACTTCGCCGAGCGGGCCTGGTCATTAGCGGCCCTACCCCTGCCGCGCAGTACCAACCAGAACACCTTCGTCGTGAACAACCTGCACACCTTCGCCGACGAGTGGTCCCTCTCACGTGAGGTCCTCTACACCTTCGCGCTGGCCCGCGAATTCGTGGCGGGGGTCGTGCTCAATCAGCCAGGTACCGGTGACGCCCTGCGGGCCTTGCTACTCGACGCCGTAAAGGAAGCCGCTTCGGCGCAGGCGGACATTATGACTCGTTTACAAGGCATGATAAACCCTGAAAACATGGCCTCAATGATGAACGACCCCGAACGACTGCTCGAGGGTATTGCCCGGCCCGAGGCCACCGAAGTGACTCGAGCCATTGACGCCGCGACCGCGGCCCTCGCGGCCTTCTTCGACGCGGCCGCTTTCAGTATCACCGAGGCCATGCACGGTCCACAGGGAGCGCTACGCGAGGCCTGGCAACGTTATCGCCGCAGTGACGCGCGGGGCGAAGACGCCGCGGCGGCCCTGTTCTCTATCTCACTGCAGGGAACGCACCACGACCACGCGCAGGAGTTTGTGCGGGTGTTGGTGGAGGCACACGGCCTCGAAGTCTTTGACGCCTTCTTGCGCGTCGACGGCCTACCGACCGCCCGCGAACTCATCGAACCGCAGCGCTGGTTCGAGCGAGTGACTTCCTCGCCTTTGGCCTAGGCCTCTTCGTAACCGAGGTTCCACTCGATCAAGAGATTCTCACGCTCCGCGTCACGACTCACGCGCTCACGGTTGCGACGAAACTGGGGGTCGTGGGGCGGCAGAAAGCGCAGGCGAGCGTCGATGCGGTCAACGAAGCCCTGAATCTGCTCTTCGTCACCGAAGACCATTCGGCACTCCCAGTGGGGGGCCACGGGACCGAGGTAGACCACCTGGACGTGACCGACGGGGTCGACCACTTCAATAGCTTCAGTTGCGGGGATCTGGCTCACGGCACTCCTTCAGGAACTTCGAACTTCGTCCTCCCAGTCTACCGTCGCGGACACCCACCGCTTCCCTGCCTAGGCTTCTGACGTGTTTGAGTGCGTGATCAATATCTCAGAAGGGCGGAACCACGAACTTCTGGCTCGTCTGGACCAGGCCGCCGGAGGGTCGCTGCGCGACCGGCACAGCGATCCCTTCCACCACCGATCCGTCTTCACCCTGATTAACGAGGCCGATGAGCTGGTGGCTGACGTCCACCAGCTCATCAGAAGTGCTTTGGGCGAGCTCGATATTCGCCGACACCAAGGAGTCCACCCGCGGCTGGGCGTCGTCGACGTTGTCCCCTTCGTGGCATTAGCCCCTCACCGTCTTAACGAGTCGGTGGCATTGCGCGACCAAACCGCCGATTGGCTGGCCGCGACCTTCGACCTTCCCGTTTTCCTCTACGGACCCCTGGGCGCCGGGGATCGCAGCTTGCCCGAGGTTCGTCGACGCGCATTCCGCACACTCGCCCCCGACCGGGGGCCCGCGAGGCCGGACGAACGAAGTGGGGCGGTCACGGTCGGGGCGCGCCCCCTCTTGGTGGCGTGGAATCTATGGCTCGAGGGAGTGGATCTGGCCCGCACCAAGGAGCTCGCCGCTTCGCTGCGGCGGCCGGGCGTTCGCACCCTAGGTCTGGCCGTGGGTGACTCCACCCAAGTGAGTTGCAACGTTATTGACGTCGCAACGATTTCCTTGGCCGATCTTTACGACGAATTGACGATACTCCTCGGTGAGGCCACCACTATTGCTCGCGCTGAATTAGTTGGACTGGCGCCGTGGGTAACGCTGCAACTCGCTCCCGAAACGCGCTGGGCTCAACTAGGACTTCGCCGGGACGCCACCATTGAGTGGCGACTCGGTCAGCTGGCCTGAGCCCGTCGCTCGAGGGCGCGGGCGCGTCGCAGACGACGGCGCTCGCGTTCGCTCATGCCACCCCAGATGCCGAACTTCTCACCGTTGTCGAGGGCGTACTCGAGGCAGTCGTCGCGCACGACGCAACCACGGCACACTTCCTTGGCTTCGCGGGTTGAGGCCCCGCGCTCGGGGAAGAAAAGGTCAGGGTCGACGCCCATGCAGTTCGCTCGGGACTGCCATCCGCGGTCTTCACCATCATTGATTAATCGAACGATCGTCACGATGCTCCTCCCGACCGGCGGCTCCGCACCACCGGTGTAATTACAACTGTGTCATTGTTGCTGAACGCCACAAAAAATGCAAATCGGAATGGCACTTTTCGGCCAAATACTTAAAGGAAGGGCCCTTCTTCTACGCTGGGAGTATGACCACACCCTTTTCGGAACTCGCCTACGACTCCCCCGCCTACGACTTGGTTCGCTACCGCGACGACAATCTCGACGACCAGCTGGGGCGAATCATCTTCGACCTCGCCAGCAATGGCGACCCCGAAGCCATTCGCCGGACCTTGACCGAGGACGACGCGGCCCTGATCACCCTCTACGCCCACCGCCGCATCGTGGTTGGTCGCCGCAAGCGAAGCAGCACCCCCTTGCTCGAAGCCCTCGACGCGTACGCCCTCTTAGCCACGCTGAGCGAGGGCGAAATTAATAGCTGGCTGAAGGCCCTGCTCTACTTCGGTCGCGAGTACGGGATGGATTTTGACGCCGTGGCCGATCGCTTTCGCCAGCTTTCGCCGGACGCCGCGGAGAATGTGGTGGTGGTCATTAGCGCCCTTGATCGACTCGAGCACTTGGCGCAGTGCCACATCGTGGAAACCTCGACCAATTACGGCGTGGGCCTACTTAACACCGTGATAGTCCGCGAACGCGCTTCCGCCATGGGCCTCGGGGGCGTCCTTGGCATACCGGTCAAAATTGGCTCCTACGAGGTTGCCTACGACCTCGCGAGTCGAGTCGCCAATGTGGGGGCCGCCCTCGCTGACGCTTTCGACGCCATCGATGGCTTGCAAGCCAGCGAAATTAGCCACGACCAACTGGTCGCCTCCACCTTTGACGTCGTGGCGAGCGGGTCCTACCTCACCTCCAGGGCTTGCGTGAATTTCTACGTCAGCGATACCGAGGGACTTACCTTTACGGTAAAGGTCGCCGACCTTGACCCGGATGAAGACGAGTACAGCGCCGAGGACTTAGCCGAGATGGCCGACGAACTCGTCGACCAGGCCGCGGTAGCTTCCGGAAGTTATCTCGTGGTGCTCAGCGTGGTGCCCGACTTTGACGACATGTTCGCCGACGAGCCCTTTGACGGCGGGGACGAAGGTGACGATGAGGAGCTGGACGAGGATCCACTGGGGATCTACCTCGACACCGTGCGACGCGTCCTATCGGAAAATTTGCCTGGCTAACCCGCTCGGCGGTGATTGACGAAGTCATCGAGCACGTAGACACCGAGTTCGTCCACCGACGTGTAGAAGGTTCGCCCCCCGTTGACTCGAGCAATTTGCTCCACGAAGGGGAACTGGCTTCGTTCGATATCGAGGGCGAAGGTATTGATTATGACCCCCGCCTTGGTGCAACGCAAAACTTCCGCCATGGTCTTTTCCAGGGTCTCGGGAACGGGAGGCCAGGAGAAGAAGGGTTCGCCGTTATCGAGGAGGTGCGCGGTGGGTTCGCCATCGGTGACCACGACGATTTGACAGTCACCCTTTTCCTGGCGCAAGAGGTGGCGACTAAGCGCCAGGGCGTGCTGCAAATTAGTGCCGTAGTTGTAGTCAATGGTGAGTCCGGGAATGTCTTCGATGCGCAGTTCCTGGGCGACCTCGCCAAAGCCAACGACCGCGACGAAATCACGCGGGAATTTGGAGCGGATGAGCTGGGTGAGTGCGAGGACCATTTTCTTGGCCGGAACCAAGTTGCCTCGCATCGCCATGGACAAGGAGAGGTCGATGGCGAAAACAGTGGCCGACCGCCGAGTGGCTTCAAACTCCTCCACCGCAAAGTCATCGGGATGCAAGCGCACCGGCGTACCAGGACCCTGACGAAAGACGGCGTTGCGCAGCGTTTCTGAGAGATGCAGCGAAAAAGGTTCACCGGGTTTCCAGGGCTTCGTCGTCTCTTCGCGGTCACCCCCTCGCGCGACGCTGGGCGAAGGGTGTGACCCCAAGGTTGGCGACCCACTCAACTGGCCAAAGAGATCCTTTAGGGCTTGTTGCCCAATTTGGCGAACGCCCTTGGCCGAGAGGGTCAAGCCTTCGCGGTCGCGGTCTATGAAACCGCGGTCGTGCAATTGGCGCAGAGCGGCACGAAGTTTTTCCACGTGGCGAGCGGCGTCGTCACCAAGATTTCGACGAAGAGCCTCGATGTCGACCTCGTCCAAGGAACGAGCCGCGCGCGATCCTTCGAGATAGGTTTCGAGGCCGCTGAGCTCGCCAAGCTGCTCCATCACCGAACGGGCTTCGGCGAAGGAGCCACCGTGCTGGCCGCGCATGCGTTGGGCGCGATCCCAGTCGACCGAGGGCAAGGCTTGGCGGAGATTGGAACTCAGGCGCGCCATGGAAAGATCGAGATTCATGTTCGTCATCACGTTGGCGAACATGCCCCGCAATTCGCGCTGCTGCTCGGCCGGCAGCGAATTAAACATTGCTTCGGCGGCGGCGGCCCGCTCCGCCATCATCCGCACGAGGTCCTCGAGTGAGGTAGCCCCCGGAAAGTAGGAGCCGAAGCGCTCCATGAACGAGGCGAAGGAGGGATCAAGTGCCTCACCACGGCGGTCCTGCTCGATCATGGTGGACAGTGCGTCCATCATCTCGCGTAAATCCTGCCATTCGTCGCTTTCGGGATCGCTCAGCATCTCCTTCGTCTTTTCGAAATAGGTGTTCAGGATGTCGGCGCGGATCTCCTCCATCATGGCCTCAAAGGATTCGCGCGCTTCGGTAGAAACGAATTCATATTGCTGAAAGCCCGAGAGTCGCTGATCAAGCCGATCGCCCATGAGCTCGCGTTGGCGCTCGCGTTCGCGTACCAAGTCCTGGGTCACTTCCAGTCGTCGCTCGTCACCGGATTCGTCCGCTTCAGCCAGGAGTTCCTGACCGGCGGCTTGCTCGAGGTCTTCAATCTCGTCGAGTCGCTGATGATACTTGAGCAACTCCCCTTCGGGGTCGAGGTCGCGCTCGAGGGCGCGCTTCTTCTCGCGTGTTTTGCCGAGTAATTCCTCAAGCCCAGCAATGCGCTCACCATCACGAGTGGTGTAGCCGTCTTGAAGAAAACGTTCAAGAGCGAGCTCGAGATCACCGTGCTCGAGGTAGTCCTCGCTCAGGAGTCGCAGGAGCTCCTCAGCGTCGGGGTCGTCATCGTCGTCCCCGCGGAACTGGCGAAAGCCGTAACGGATAGGCACCTAGCGGTTCCTCGTGCGGTAGAGGGCTCGAGCGCCAGAAGCGTCCTTCGCCAAGCGCTTCGTGAGGTACAGCCCCTCCAGAATGAACTCGGCCGCCGAAGCCAGGGCACCGGGCGCCGGTTCGTCAACGAAGAGCCCTCGCGCCGCTGAGGCCAATTCGGGCATGCTGGCCAGAACGTTCAGGTACTCGGCGTCGGGTAGATCATCGCCAACGTGCACGATGGCTTCTCCTTCGAAGGCTTCGACGATGGCTCCCGCGTCAGGCAAGATCACGTACTCCATAAAGGTCTGGCGCACGGCGAGGGAAACCATCGCGGCAATGACTTCGTTCGCGTCATTGTCGTAGAGGGTGTCGAACTCAATTTTCCCCTGGGTGGACTGGACACTGGCGGCCAAGTCACTAATGCGAGGGGTGATGGTGGCGTCGTGCGTACGCAGGGCGCGTCGCCACGCGCTCGCGATGACCGTTTCGTAGTTCGCAATGGAGAGTCGTACTGACACACCGGACTTCTGAGAAATAGCGAGTGATTGACGGGCCACGTGACTAATTCGAGCGACAATGTCATCGATAAACCAAGGGACGTCAATTTCTCGATCCTTCAGTGGCAGGGTCGCTTCTTGCTTAATGATGGCCAATTCGGTGGCGACGTCGTGAGGATAGTGCGTTCGAATTTGGGAACCGAAGCGGTCCTTTAGCGGCGTAATGAGTCGGCCGCGGTTGGTGTAGTCCTCAGGATTAGCGGTGGCAACCACCAAGACATCCAAGTCGAGACGCACGAGGTGGCCGCGAATCTGAACATCGCGCTCCTCGAGCACATTGAGCAAACCCACTTGAATACGCTCAGAAAGGTCGGGGAGCTCATTAATGGCGAAAATACCGCGATTCGATTTCGGTACTAATCCGTAGGAGAGGGCGCGGGGGTCATCTAAGAAGAGTCCTCCGGCCACCTTGATGGGGTCAATCTCGCCAATCAAGTCGGCCATTGAGGTGTCGGGTGACGCCAGTTTCTCCGCGAAGCGCTGGTCGCGGTGCACCCAGGCAACTGGCGTATCGTCGCCGTGCTCGGCGATGAGATCCTTCGCGAACACCGATATTGGATTGAATGGATCATCTCGAACGGGCGAGTTCTCGACGACGGGAATCCATTCATCCAGTAATTGCGTCAGCGCACGGATGACTCTGGTCTTCGCCTGACCACGCTCGCCGAGAAGAATGATGTCGTGACCGGCCAGAAGGGCCGTCTCGATCTGGGGCAGAACCGTGTCTTCGTAGCCAATCACGCCCGCGGCGATTGGCTCTCCGTCTCGCAGGCGCTGTTCAAGGTTGGCGCGAATCTCGTCACGAATTGAACGTGATACGTAACCTGATGCTTTTAGAGCGCCAAGAGTTGTCGGACGGCTCAGCGTTGAGGGGGTGCTTGTCATATCTCCACCATACGCACCGATTGTCACAATTTGCCACGAGAACCAAAGGGCTGGACCGCTTCCGACACTGACCCTGATGTCGTCTCGCGCTCAACAAGCCGGACTTGCTCGTCGGCGGTCGATACACTCTTTCTTCGACCACACCTTTAGTGTGGCCGCCGCGTCAAATCACCTGTTCAACATCGTTTCAGGGGAAAGTTCCCTCCCCGCACGTCGGCCGAGCCCTAGGTCGTAGCTCTGGCCTGGGTTGGTTTTTCGGCCAGGTGACACCCACGGCTGGCCCTCGAGAGGCGCAACCCGACCACTAACCTGCAATCGTGCCTACGCAGACCGATGTCGTCATTGTTGGCGCCGGACTCGCTGGGCTGCGGGCGGCCCAGCTTCTCACGCAGCGGGGATTCACCGTTCGCCTCGTAGATTCCTCCGACCACGTTGGAGGAAGGGTGCACTCCTCCACCACTGATGGATTCATCCTCGACCAAGGATTCCAACTCATAAACCCGAGCTACCCCGAGCTCGTGGCGTCGGGTGTTCTCGAGGAACTCGACCTGCGATCCTTTGCGCCCGCTCTTCGATTTAGCGATGGCGAGACCTCATTCGAGGTTGCTGACCCTCGCTACGCGCTGATGCCAAACCTCCGGGCCCTGGGTGGGCAACTCGCCCCGTCCGACGCCTTTAGCCTGTCACGACTTTTACTCGCTGCGCGTTTCACGTCGGCCACGCGACTCACCCGGGGTGCCGACCGAACGACCCTAGAGGGCTTGCTGGAAGTGGGACTGAGTCCCTCGGTCATCAACAAAGTTCTGCAACCTTTTTTACGCGGCACGATGCTGGACGAGACCTTGGAGACCTCTTGGCACTACGCCCAGCTCTTATTCAAATCCTTCGCTTCTGGACGTCCAGGGACGCCCGCTACTGGAGTGAGCGCTTTGCCACTGGCTCTGCTCAATAGCTCTCCCGCACTTCAACTTCATCTTCACGAAGCAGTGACCGCCCTTACGGCCACCTCAGTTTCGACGAACACAGCTTCGTACTCGGCTCGTGCCGTCCTGGTGGCCACCGATCAAAGCACCGCCGCTGCCCTGATTGGAACCCCCGATACGGGCTGGCGCACCCAAACCGCTTATTGGTTCGCCACTCCCCAACTCGAAAAAAGTCAGCAATTCCGCATCGACACCAAGCGAGGCGTCTGGAACATGCTCGACGTCAGTTCGGTGGCTCCCGAGCGTGCGCCGAGCGGACGCGGTCTCGTCGTGGCGTCCGGCGTCGGCGACAGGGATGATGCGCTGGTACGCAGTGACCTCGCTCGTCTCTACGACCTTGACGAAGGTGACGTCGTACTCATCGAACGCCAGGTAGTCACCCGCGCGCTCCCGAAACTTACGACACCGCTGAATTGCACCAGGCCGGCGAGTCGGGGCGATCTCTTCGTCGCGGGCGACTGGATGCAGACCCCCTCCATTCAAGGAGCCCTAGTCAGCGGGCGACGGGCGGCGGACGCCATTACCGAACAGCTAGCGGCGTGAAGTCGCGCGTGCGGGATCAATAGCGGACCGGGTGCGAAGGAGAAAATTGACACGCGGTGGCCTTTCACCATCGAAGACTTCGAGCCCAGCGAGCGAATGACCGGGGCCGCACCAGACCCGAACGCGACGTCTACTGGAAGCCACTCTTTCATCCACTTCGCATGAACCAGCGCCATCCCTGATAGCGAGGGCAATTGTCCTTTCGAAAGGGAGTGAAATTCAGATTCGAAGCGTCAAGGGTAGAGCCACTCATTGCCGGTGATTGGGTGAGCCGCCTTGGCCGGTTGATCAGTAGCCAGCACCGGGGAATGCGTCTTCGATGGTCAGGATTCGATTGATGCTGGTGAGGCGTGTCCGGTCGCAATCCCTGGGCTGGCAGCACACCTACCCGAGACGACGGACGCTCACGCTTTGGTGACAATGAACGCTTCGGCGGGTAAATCCTTCTCGCCATGAGCAATTGCCTCGAGGACTCGGTCGACCACGACCTGCGGCTCCAGCCCCAGGGGCATCTTGGGCGCGGTACCTTCGAGGGCGCGGTTCACCAATCCCGTTTCACTATGGGGGGCTCGGACGTCGAGGACCTTGATCTTCTTCGCTCGCAACTCACGAGTCGCCACCGCCATGGCGGTCTTGGCGGCGACCTTGGAAGCACAATACGCTCCCATGCCGGCTATCGCCATGTCGGCGGCCACACCGGTGAAGGAGGCCAGGAAGCCGTCGGGATTGACGCCTTCCCCAGCCAGCCTGATGACGTTCATGGTCCCAATGGCGTTGACTGCCATCAACTCGGCGCCTACGCGTTCGCTTAGGTCATTAAAGGCCCCAAAGGCCACCACGCCCGCGCAGTTGATGATGCCATCAACCGGGCGCCCGAGCGAAACCTCGGTGAAGGCTGACTCGAGTTCGCCCCGATCGCTAATCGAGGCGACGGCCACGGGTAGCCTGCCTAAGGTCTCATCGAGGCCCCTCGGATTTCGCACAATCAGCCGAACGTCAGCTCCTTGCTGGTGTAGCGAACGAGCCACGTGGCTGCCAAAAACCCCGGTGGCCCCGATCACCACAATTGTCTTGTTTTCAAAATACGTCATCACGCAATCCTTCTTCGTCGTGACGTCAGCGTACTAAGCCCACTGGCTCGATTCGACTCCCCCGCGCAGCGCCAAGGAAATTGCTGCTTCCTTGATCTCGTTCGAGCCCTACAGTTTTATGTGGAAAGAGGAGCATCAATGGTGACCCAAAGACTCACCGTGCTGTACGACGGCGACTGCGGTTTGTGTCGGGCCTGCGTCAACTGGCTCGCGCGCCGAGACCTCGCGAGCCTGATTGAGTGCCTGCCCGCTTCAACCTGTACCTGGGAAGACCTCGCCGATCTTCCCCTGAGCGACACGGTGATAGCTCGTGACCAGCGCGGCGTGACCTACCTAAGGTCGAACGCCGTGGCCAAATCCCTCAGCTTGTTGCCGGGTGGGTGGGGACGCGTCGGCAGATTCGTCCTAGCGACGAATTCTTTTTCCTCCATCCAGTCCATGAATGATTGGCTGTACCAGCTGATCGCGAGGAATCGGCTCGAGGTGTCGAGGGTCCTCGTTCGCTTGCGCCTGCTCGACGAGCAGTGCACCGTGTAAAGAACAGGGGATAGCCCGGTCACTCCCAATCGCTGAACGCGGGTCCAGGAGCGAGTCTGGTTGAGGTGACTAACTCGTAGCCAAACGAAAACCTCTCTTCAGAGATTTGGATAGGGCAAGATTCTGCACTCTTTGGAAATTTTCAGAGGGGAGCCGACGATAAAAATCAAGACCACCGGAGACCTTGGAGCGCTGCTTCGAGACTGCCGTCGGGCCCTCGGCTGGGCACTCAAGGTCTCCATCAGCGAAGAACACAGTGGCTCGCTCACGCGCTCGGCCTCGGGCAACTCGCCCTTTCACTACCTTGACGCCTATCGCTCCCAGCAGAGCGCCGCGCGACGATGGCAAGCGATTTCACAGAATACAGTCATCCCCACTTGCTTAATACAACTACTTCCCATTAACGTTGACGAGTGACCCTGACCGCCTCGCCCTCCGCTGCTGAACGTTTCAGGGCTTCTTTTTCGCCCAATGAGTGGCGTCGCCTCTTTGGCATGTTCGGCATCATCGTGCTGCTACACGTGGTCGGTTTCACGCTGCTGCTTCTCGCGGCGCACACGCACAGCGTCGGGATGAAGACGTCGGCGATCGGCGTCGGTACCGGACTGCTCGCCTACACCCTGGGCATGCGGCACGCTTTTGACGCCGACCACATCGCCGCCATTGACAACACCACCCGAAAGTTCATGGCCGAGGGTAATCGCCCCATATCGGTCGGCTTTTTCTTCTCGCTCGGCCACTCCTCCGTGGTATTCCTCCTCACGCTGCTCCTGGGGCTGGGCGTCAAGGCTCTCGGCGGCCAGGTCCGCAACGCCAACTCGGGCCTCCACCGCTTCGGCGGCTTGGTGGGCACGCTCGTTTCGGGCAGCTTTCTCTACCTCATCGCGGCCCTCAACCTCTTCGTGCTTTGGGGCATCGTCAAACTCTTCATCGAAATGCGCCAGGGCCGCTTTAACGACGCCGAGTTGGAGAAGCACTTAAATGCTCGGGGCCTATTCATGCGCTTCTTCGGTAAATTGGCCCGCTCCATCGACCGTCCCGGCAAAATGTATCCCTTGGGATTCTTGTTCGGGCTGGGCTTTGACACCGCAACCGAGGTGGCCTTCTTGGTACTCGCCGGCACCTCAGTGGCGGCCGGACTCCCCCTCTGGGCGCTGCTCTCTTTGCCCATTCTCTTCGCCGCCGGCATGAGTCTGCTCGACACGATTGACGGCTCCTTCATGAACTTCGCCTACGGCTGGGCCTTTTCGAAACCCGTGCGTAAGGTCTATTACAACATCACTATCACGGGACTCAGCGTGGTCGTCGCCTTCTACATCGGCACGTTGGAACTGATGCAGGTGCTGGCCACTCAATTGCACCTCTCGGGCGGTGTATGGAACTACGCCAGCAACTTCAACATCAATAAGGCGGGAATGGTGGTCGTCGCCATGTTCGTGATCATTTGGGCCGCCGCCCTCGCCTACTGGAAGGTGGGCAGGGTGGAGTCCCGCTGGGAAGCTGCGGCCACTCGGGCCCAGATCGCCCGGGGCGAGACTCCCAACGAGCACGCCGCGGGCATTACCCTCGGCGCCATCCACGCTCCCTTCACCATCGACGAATAGTTCGCGTCAAGCGTCCGTCGCGATCGCCCCACCCGGGGCGGTAGCGGGTTTCGCTGCCACACTCGAGTGTGGCCTCGGCACCAGATCCGCGGCGCGTACTGAGGTCAGTCAGCCGGCGTGCCAGTAGCCGTCGTTGACGATCACCGCGAGGGTGCGACCATGGGCGAAGCGAAGTGCACCAGGTCACTTCCCGGCCGGTAGGCCAGGTGGGCCGCTCGAGGCGCGTCCAGTACGACGTACTGTCCTCGAGACCCCACCTTCAACGAACCAATATCTGAACGTCGCAGGGCTCGGGCCCCGCCCAGCGTGGCGGACCACAGAGCTTCATCGAAGGTCATGCCCATCTCGCGCACCGCCAATGCGATAACGAAGCTCATGGAAGTGACGTAGGAAGTACCTGGATTACAGTCCGTGGCTATCGCCACGCTCACCCCGGCATCGAGTAGACGACGCGCCGACGGATAGGGCGACTTCGTGGAAAACTCCGCTCCCGGGAGCAGGGTCGCGACCGTCGACGAGTTGGCCAAGCGCTCCACGTCGTCGTCGCTGACGAAAGTGCAGTGATCCACACTCGCACAATCCATCTCCACCGCCAGAGCCACCCCACCCTTCTCACCAAGCTGGTTACCGTGAAGACGCAGTCCCTTCCCGGCCGCTCGTCCGGCCGCTAAAACGACCCGCGCCTCGTCCACGCTGAATGCGCCGCGGTCACAAAACACGTCGACCCATTTGGCCCCGGCGCAAGCGTCCATCATGGGACCCGTCACGAGATGGAGATACGCCTCGCGGTCAGTCAGGTATTCCTGGGGGACCACGTGGGCGCCGAGAAAGGTCACTTCCTCCGTGATCGCGGAGGCTATATCGATGAGTCGGGCTTCCCCGCTGACGTCGAGGGCGTAGCCCGACTTAATCTCCACGGTGGTGACGCCACCGCGCCGCAGGGCGGCGAGACGTTCGAGCGTTACCCGAGTCAGCTCCTCCCGGGAAGCCGCTCGGGTCGCTTCGACGGTGCGGCGTATACCGCCCCCGTCGTAGGGGAGGCCGGCCATGCGGGCCTCGAACTCGTCGCTACGCTCTCCGGCGAAGACCAGATGCGTGTGCGAATCCACAAATCCCGGCACCACGGCGCGGCCTTCGAGGTTGAGGATTTCGTCACAGGCCGGGGCGGCACTCGACGGCCCCAGCCACGCAACGAGACCGTCTTCAATGACGAAGGCCGCGTCGTTCAGCCGCCCCACCAGCGAGCCGTCACCCAGCGCCGGGTCGTTGGTCAGCAACTCACCACAGTTGGTGATGAGGGTGGAATTCACAAGCCTTCACGCATAGGGATGCGGACGCCACGAGTCCTAGCGGTTTCTTCGGCAATTTCGTAGCCGGCATCGACGTGGCGCATCACCCCGGTTCCGGGGTCGTTGGTCAAGACCCGCTGAATCTTTTCTCGCGCGAGCGCCGTCCCGTCGGCGATGCACACTTGACCCGCGTGAATGGAGCGCCCTATACCGACCCCGCCGCCATGATGGATAGACACCCACGAGGCACCCGAGGCGGTGTTGAGGAGAGCATTCAGGAGTGGCCAATCGGCGATGGCGTCGGAACCATCAAGCATGGCTTCGGTCTCTCGATACGGCGACGCCACCGAACCCGAGTCCAAGTGGTCACGACCTATCGCTAAAGGTGCGCTAATTTCCCCCGAAGCGACCAGGTCATTGAACAAAACGCCCGCCTTGTCTCGTTCGCCGTAGCCCAGCCAGCAAATACGCGCGGGCAGACCTTGAAACTTCACCTTCTCCTGGGCTTTGGTAATCCAGCGGTGCAGCGGTTCATTATCGGGGAAGAGATCTAAGACCGCCCTGTCGCTTCGAGCGATATCGGCGGGGTCGCCCGACAGGGCGGCCCAGCGAAAGGGGCCCTTGCCTTCGGCGAAGAGGGGGCGGATGTAGGCCGGAACGAAACCGGGAAAGGCGAAGGCTCGTTCAAACCCGCCAGCCTGGGCCTCGCCGCGTATCGAGTTGCCGTAGTCGAACACTTCGCTTCCCGCGTCCATAAAGCCGACCATCGCTTCGACGTGCTTGGCCATGGAGACGCGAGCACGATCGGTGAACTCCTCGGGCTTCTTCTCGGCGTACTCGGCCCAATCGGCGAGTTCGATACCGTCAGGCAGGTAGCTCAAAGGATCATGCGCCGAGGTTTGGTCGGTGACGATATCAATGGGAACCCCTCGCCGCAGGAGTTCGGGGAAGATGCGCGCGGCGTTGCCCAAGAGACCCACTGATAGAGGGGTCTTCGTTCGCTTGGCCTCGAGGACACGATCGATCGCGTCGTCGAGACGGTCCGTCCACTCGTCCAGGTAGCCCTGCTCGACGCGGCGAGCCAGGCGCGAAGGATCAACGTCGACCACCAAACAGACGCCGTCGTTCATCGTGACGGCCAAGGGTTGAGCGCCACCCATACCACCGGCTCCTGCCGTGAGCGTCAGCGTCCCCGCCAACGTGCCACCGAAGCGCTTGGCGGCGACGGCGGCGAAGGTTTCGTAGGTACCTTGCAAGATGCCTTGGGTACCGATGTAGATCCAAGAACCAGCCGTCATCTGGCCGTACATGGTGAGGCCCAGAGCCTCCAATCGACGGAATTCGGGCCACGTCGCCCAGTCGCCCACCAGGTTGGAGTTGGCGATGAGCACTCTCGGCGCCCACTCGTGCGTCTGGAAAACACCAACTGGTCGACCCGACTGAACGAGCATGGTTTCGTCGTTCTTCAGCGTCGTCAGCGTGCGCACTATCGCGTCATAACTACGCCAGTCACGCGCGGCTCGCCCGGTACCTCCGTACACGACGAGATCGTCGGGACGTTCCGCGACCTCGGGGTCGAGGTTGTTCTGCAGCATGCGCAGCGCACCCTCTTGTCCCCAACCCAGGGCTGTTCGGGTGCTTCCCCTCGGGGAGCGAACGACGCGGGCACCTTCCATAGCGATTCTTCTTTCTATCCAATTTCGATCATGCTGCGCGCGAGCGCCAACAACTCGCCACTGCGCACCATGGCGCCGACGCGCATGAGCTCCGGCGACAACCAGCGGTCGGGGCCGGGGCCACCGGACCACTTGTTCACCACCTCAGCCACGGCCTGCGTGACGGGCGACGCAGTCAGGGGGGCACGCAGGGCCATTGCCCGGGCGCCCGCGACCAGTTCAATGGCCAAGACGTCGGCCAGGGCGTCGAGACTGCGACGCAGTTTGCGCGCCGCGTGCCAACCCATGGACACGTGATCTTCTTGCATCGCCGACGAAGGGATGGAGTCCACACTGGCGGGAACGGCTAGTCGTTTCATCTCCGAGACCAGGCCGGCCTGCGTGTACTGGGCAATCATCAGACCCGAATCAACTCCGGGGTTTTGGGCCAAGAAGGGAGGCAGGCCGTAATTGCGGTGCACGTCGAGCAGACGATCGGTTCGGCGTTCGGCCATCGAAGCCACGTCGGCCACGCAAATGGCGAGGAAATCGAGGACGTAGGCCACCGGGGCTCCGTGGAAGTTACCGTTTGAGACAATGCGACCGTCTTCGAGTACCGAAGGGTTGTCGATGGTGCTCATCAGTTCCACGTCCGCGACGCGGGCCGCGTGGTCGAAGGTATCACGGGCCGCGCCGTGCACTTGGGGAGCGCAGCGCAGGGAGTAGGCGTCTTGCACCTGCGAGGTATCGTCACGATGAGACGCCACCATGGGCGAGTTGGCCAAGAGTCGCGCCAGATTAGCGGCACTGGTACTTTGGCCGGGGTGAGGGCGCAGACGATGAATATCTGCGCGAAGCGTCTGGTCCGTGCCACGAAGGGCTTGTATCGAGAGTGACGCCGAAAGGTCGGCGGTGGCCAGCAAGGCCCTGCCGTCTTCAATTGCCATGATCAACTGCCCGAGCATGCCATCGGTGCCATTCAGCAAGGCCAAACCTTCCTTTTCGGCGAGGATGACGGGCTGCAAGCCAGCGGCGGCTAAGGCCTGCGCTCCCGAGACCCGGCTACCGTCAGCGACGAAGGCCTCCCCCTCGCCCATCAACACCAGTGCGACGTGGGAGAGAGGCGCCAGGTCGCCGGAGCAGCCCAGCGAGCCGTAGTCGTAGACGACCGGGGTGATGTGCGCGTTCAAGAGGTCGGCGTAGGCCTGAGCGGTGGAGGGGCGAACACCCGAGACGCCCGAACAAAGATTGGTGAGGCGACTGACCATCATGGCCCGCACCACCTCTACCTCAACGGGGCTACCCATGCCCGCCGCGTGGCTGCGCACGATGGCCCGCTGGAGTTCTTGACGTTGATCGGGGCTAACGAAAGTGGTGGCCAGGGAACCGAAGCCGGTCGATATGCCGTAGACGGGCGAGCCCGAGGTAACGAGAGCGTCAATAGCGCCGCGTTGACGAGCGAGTAGATCGAGGGTGTCGGCGCCCAAGGTGACCTGCGCCCCGTCCCGAGCGATAGCCAGCAACTCCTCACGGGTGAGGGGGCTTCGAGTGATGGTAATGCTCATGGGATTCTCCTCGCGATACCAGCGGCGGCCTCTAAGAGCAGGAGAGCGGCCAGCCGCACCGTTCTTTCGTCCGCGGTATCTCGTTCAAGGTCTATTTCAGTGAAATCAATGGCTCGCACTCGGGCGTCCCGGGCGAGGCAGCGCACGGCGACGCGTAGTTCATCGGCACTCAATCCGCCGGGCGCCGCGGCGGGACAGCCCGGCACGACGGAACGATCACAAACGTCCACGTCAATGTCGACGTACACCGGCCGGCCATCGGCGCCGGCGATGGCGAGGGCGTCTTTGAGGACGCCCATCAAGTCACTCGATCGCAACTGCGAGCGAGGAATGATAGTGACCCCCCGGTGGCGAGCCTCGGCCGCGTAGTGGGCTGAATTTGAAAAATCGGCGAGACCGATCTGCACGACGTGGTTACCATCGAGTCCCTCGTCGAGCAATTGTCGGACGGGCGAACCATTGCTCACCCCCTCGCGCATATCCAGGTGAGCGTCGAGCGTAATCAGCCCCCATCGACCGAGCTCGCCGGCCGCGAGAGCTCGCATCGCTCGCCAGGTGATGGCGTTGTCGCCACCGAGCAGGAGCCACGGTTCATCGCCGGAAACGAGGAGCGCCTCCAGTTGCCCCTCCACGTCAAGGTCCGCTTCTTCAAGATCACCATGATCGACGATGATGACTTCGTCGGCGAGGTCGATGTCTTCGTCGAAGACGTAGGTGGAGTAGCGCGATAGTGCGGCGCGCACCGCGACCGGAGTCGAAGCCGCCGACCGGGGCGTGACCGAGGTTCGGTAGGTGTGGGCACCCAGGAGCTTGATAGCGATTCGATCAGGGCGACTGCTCGAGGCAAGGAGCGTGCTCGCCGCGGGCCAGCGATCAGGAGAATTCACCACGACAGCAACTCTACGCTCTGGAGGGGGCGTTCGACTGGCCTGTGCAACAGCGGGGAGCGTGAACGCACACGCGGTGGCCCCGTTACGGCTGTTCCCCTAGGGTGCTCCGACGTAGGTAGCGAACGCCGCTTCCCAGTTCGTTTCGAAGATTCGTTGACCCTGGGCCAGGGTGAGAGAACCATCGCAGACCAAGGCGTGAATTCTGTTCTCGAGCCGGTCCTTCACCGACGCCCCCCAATAGATGTGGCGGGGTTCGGGCCAAAGATTTTGCACCGACCGGGGACTGCCGCCAACTTCTAAGGGGACGAGATGGTCTTCCTCGTAGGCGGAGGTTGAGAGGTTGCCGTTCAGGTTGTAGCCGGCGGCGAGTTGTTGACGCTTGAGCCCCGTGGTGTAGGAAGACGGTGGTCGAATTGTTTTGGTGTACCCCGAGACGCAAATAGTTGAATGAATCGTTGCCTGCGTCACCAGCTTGTTAATGGCTCCCGGTGTCAGTGATTTCGAAGGAAGACCGTTCGCGGTGGAGGCGGCTGCGCCGTCTCCGAGCAACAACAGCACGGTCGCGGCGGTAACGAGGATGCCGAGCAGTTCACGTAGCTTCATGGCGGGCATCCTTCACTGATTAGTAATCAACACGTTCTAGCACCTTCTCTTTGGGCACCATTGCTGCGTCGGCACAAACCATCACTGGGTTGGCTCGCGTGGATGCCAATCCCACTCGGCAGGCGCGTTTGAAGGAGAAGAAAGAAGTAGACCGATTGACGCGCTGCGCTTAGCGCTCAGCGCGGCGAATCCCGGAACCATCAGCGACAGCGGAAGGCTCGGTAACGAAGGTGGGGATGGGCTCGGCTTCGAGGTGATGGTTGGCGTCGTCGACGTACACCGGAGCGGCCGTCGCGACGTACTCACCGTCGACGGTCCGCGTAACGACATTGGTCGTCTTTCGCTTACCCGCACCGGCGAAACCCTGCATTTCTTTGCAGATCTTGTAGGTCACGGGGTAGGCAATCAGCGGCACCAAGATGGTCAAGATACGCATGTCCAAGAGCACGGTGTTCAAGGAGACGCGGAAGAAGTTTGCCAGTACGTCGGTGGAGGAACCAATAAAGAGGATGGCGAGGAAGCTCGCCACGCTGACGCCAGCGGCCGTGCGCTTCGGACGCATACTCGGTCGGTCCAGCAGGTTGTGTAAGTCGTTGTCCTTGGTGAACTTACGTTCAATAAGCGGCCAAGCGTAGACCAGGTTGAACAAGATACCGGGCAGCACCACCGCCGGTAGGGTGACTTCGAGCGGGATGGTATGTCCGAAGGCGCTGAATTCCCAGGCCGGCCAGATGCGCAGGGCGCCATCAAGGAAGCCCATGTAGAAGTCGGGCTGCACGGCGTAGGAAATTCGCGAGGCGTCGTAGAAACCAAACTGCCAAATGGGGTTGATCTGAGCAAAGGCCCCCAGGAGGGCAATGACGCCGGCCACCACGAAGAGGAATCCGGTGGTCTTGGCCATGAAGACTGGGAACATCGGCGAACCGACCACGTTTGTTTCGGTGCGACCCTTACCCGGGAACTGCGTGTGCTTCTGACGCACCAGCAGGGCCAGGTGTCCGCCGACCAGACCCAGCAAGATCAACGGAATTATCAAGACGTGGATGATGAAGAAGCGCGGGATGATCACCGTGCCGGGGAAGTTGCCGCCAAAGAGGAACACGCCGACGTAACTACCCACCACCGGGATGGACAAGACAATGGAGTACGCGATGCGCAGTCCGGTCCCCGACACGAGGTCGTCGGGGAGGGAGTAACCGAGAAAGCCCTCGATGATGGACAGGACCAAGAGCGTGGTACCGATAATCCAGTTCGTCTCGCGGGGCTTGCGGAACGCGCCGGTGAAGAAAACGCGACCCATGTGCACCACGATGGAGCCCACAAAAATGTCACAGGCCCAGTGGTGCATCTGGCGAGCCAGGAGACCGCCGCGCACCGCGAAAGAAAGGTCCACCGAGGAGGCGTAGGCCTGGGAGACCTTTTGTCCCACCAGAGGCAAGTACGTACCGCTATAGGTAACGACTGAGGAAGAGGGAACGTAGTACAGGGTGAGGTAAATTCCCGTGAGAAGCAGCACGACGAAGGAGTAGAGCGCAATTTCACCCAGCATGAAGGACCAGTGATCGGGGAAAATCTTGTCCAGCAACGTGCGTCCACCCTTGGCAACGCCCAGGCGTTCATCCAACTCATTGATGGCCTGGGAAATCTTGCCGTAGGGGCCGGCGGAGGCGAGCTGCGCCCTCTTGGTACTGGCGGTGTTGCTCACGAGCGACGCTCCCAGAATCCGGGACCCACGGGTTCGAGGTAATCCGATTGGCTTTGCAAATAGCCCATGGCGTCAACCTGCAGGGGGAGCTGCGGGAGCGGACGAGGCGCCGGACCAAAGGTCGGCGTCGCTCCGTTGGTCACGTTGAACATTGACTGGTGGCAAGGGCACACCAGCAACTCGAGTTCTTGCTCGTAGAGACCGACCGGACAGCCCAAGTGCGTGCAGAGCTTGGAGTAAGCGACGTAGCCCTGGGGAGCCCAGGTCTCGCGGCCCTTGCGCGTAACGAAGTCTTGGTTGCTCAAACGAATGAGAACGGTCTGGTCAACGGCCTGACCATTGTCGGTATCTTGCAGACCCTCGGGAAACACCGTCGTGATCGAACCGATGGCCAGGTCACTGATGTTCACGCGGCGACCAGTGATGTCCACGAGGTACGTACCCTTGGCCCAGTCGGTGTGAAAGAGGATGCCCTTGGGCATGGGTCCGAGGCTCCGCAACAACTGAAAGGCCATCGAAAGCGAGAAGATACCAACACCGGCACCCAGTAGGCCACCGAGCACCTTGCGACGTTTGAGGACGCCACCACCGCGTTCAACGATGGCCGCGGCGAAAGCGTCGCGGTCGGCCTGGGTATTTGCGAGACTGTGACGCTCCTCAACGAAGGGTCCTCGGGGCATCAAGTACTTGCCCCACGCAATCAGCCCGGCACCCAGGCAGGAAAAACCCCCACCCAAACTGGCACCCAGCGTCCACGCGGCCCAGTTCTTGACGTAGGCCACCATGAAGACGGCGCCGAGAAGAATTCCCAGCAAAAAGAGGAGAGCGATGACTCGCTCGACGAGTTGAGGTCGACGCGCCGCGGGTTGCAGCAAGGGGTGATCGGCGGAGAGGCCCGTGATACTGACCGGCGTGCGGTCTTCAGGCGTGCTCATTCGTCTCGCTCCCCTACCCAGTAGCCAATCATCGCCAGGAGACCAACACCAATCAGCAGACCGACGAAGCCCTCGGCGACTGGTCCAAGTCCACCGAGTCCCAGTCCGCCGACGTTACGGGGGTGCTGAATTTCACTGGTGACGTAGGCCACTATGTCACGAACCTGGTAGTCGCTCAAGTTACCGGTGAAACGGGGCATGTTGCCCGGACCCGTACGTATGGCCTCAACGATCTGATTGGCGGGAACGTGGTGCAGGGACGGCGCGTAGGTACTGAATGCCAGGGCGTCACCCGCACCCTCAATCGTGTGGCAAGCCGCGCAGTTCAGCGCGAAGAGGGCGGCCCCGTTCGACACGTTGGCCCCTTGAAGATGTACCGACGGAATCGCTGGGTAACTGGGGTCCAGCGAGTTCACCCAGGCCGAAATGGCCACCGCTTGAGCGGCGGTCAAACGGGGCTGTCCACGCATCGCCTGCACCGCACGAGGGTTAGCGGCGGGCATACGACCCGACTCGACCCAGAAGTCAATGGTGGCTGCTCCTAGGCCGCGGAGATTTGGGTACGCGCCCGAGGTCCCGCCGGCCGGAACACCATCAGCTTGCGTCCCGTGGCAGGAAGCGCAGTTTTGCAAGTAGAGGGACTGCCCCAAAGCGATCAGAGTGGATGAGGGCACCTGGTAGGTGATAGCACCATCGCCGTAGGAGGTGATCGCCCCGGTCGAGGGATCCTTCACTACCGTCGAAGAGTTCGGCGTACCCGCGTTCCAGCGCGACGTTTGGTAGGGCAGGTTCGCGGTGGCGCTGTGGCTCGTCTTCGCGTCCGCAGCGACGGCGAAAATACTCAGTGGCGCCATGCTTAGAGTCACCGCGATGAGCAGAAGGGGGGCGTGACGAAGTCTCATAGCGGCTACTTGAGTAGGAAGAGGGCCGAGTACAGCCCAATCCAGACGACGTCCACGAAGTGCCAGTAGTAACTCACGCCTTGGAAGGTCGAGAGCTCGCCGGGGTCACCCTGGGTGCCCCGCATGCGAAAGAGAAGAAACAACATGGCCACGAGACCAAGAAACACGTGCAAGCCGTGAATGCCGGTGGTGATGAAAAATACTGACCCGTACGAGTCGGTGTACCAGCGGGTCACCAAGTGGGTCCACTCATAAATCTGGTTACCCACGAAGACGGCACCCATCACGATGGTAATGACCACCCAGCGACGAGCTTCGGGGCGGCGCCGGTGCTCGATGAGCCACACCGCGTACTGCATGGTGAAGGAGGAGGCCACCAGGATGATGGTGAAGATTCCCGACTGCAGAACATCCAGGTGCGTCCCGACGGGAGGCCACGAGGTGAGGTGGGCGCGAATCGTGAAGAGCGCCGCGAAGAGGCCCGAGAAGAACATCAGCTCGCTGCCGAGCCAAATCATCACACCGATAGCGAGCATCGGCGGGCGATCGTGAACGATCTTGTCCGACTTCGCCAGGTTCTCTAGGGGAATCGCCTGACTCATCCCTTAATTTCTACCACCACGCGGGGGCCCCCCAGGGATTGTCGCGTTGATAGTTGTTATCGCAGGGTCTGGGGCAGTGCTCCCGAAGCCACAATGGCGAGTCGACGAGTCGGCCGCGTCATGGCCACGTAAAGGGTGCGTAGCCCCCGACTGGTCTCCGCCTTCGGATCCGACGAACCTCGACGAACTATCTCGCCAGGCTCGAGGACA
This sequence comes from uncultured Actinomycetes bacterium, assembly GCA_903828785.1. Lineage (GTDB taxonomy): Bacteria > Actinomycetota > Acidimicrobiia > Acidimicrobiales > RAAP-2 > RAAP-2. Next base: position 205,136 of record CAIKNP010000001.1, read on the forward strand.
ATAACGCCGTCAAACTCGAGTCCGTTGGCTCCTTCGGCTCCGAGCACCACCAAATCTGCGGCCAGGCCCTTCGATTCCGCGGCCCGCGGATCAATGGCGGGCCAACCAGCGTCGTTCAACAGCCCGACAATTTCATCGATACGCGACGTTGTTACGATGACGGCCAGTCGACCGGGCGCGACCAGGGCAGCTTCTCGCGCCACCGCGGCGACGACCGCTGACGCAAAGGCGTCGGGTGACACCAAATCAACGGTGGGCTCAGAACCCGCTCGACGTACCGGACGCGGCGGTTCAAGGTCAGTCGTGGCGGCCCGCAGAGTGGCGGCGGCGAAGTTCAGCACTTCCTCGGGGGTGCGGTAACTCACGCTGAGATCCACTCGGGTTGGCGGTCGACGGGGCTCGAGCACGTCCAAGACGGCGTTCCACGATGCCGACGAGCCCGCCGTCGTGGCTTGTCCCATGTCGCCCACAATGGTCATGGAACCAGTGAGATCACGACGCTTGAGCACACGAAGCTCCATGGGTGAAAGGTCTTGGGTTTCGTCAACCACGATGTGGCCGTAGGTAACGAACTCCGCCTCATCGAGTTGGGCACTCAGCGAGGGCGTCAAGCGCTGCGCCTCCCGAAGGGCCGCGGCGCGAACCTCGGGTGAGAAGGCGTCAAGATCGATGCCGTTTAAGATGCCCGAATCGACGGGCTTGACCTGCGAGCGAGGTCGCTTCCGTGGACCGAGGAGAACGCGGGCCTCGTCAATCAGGGCGGCGTCGGCCTTCGTCCACGCAATTTCGTCCAGACTGGCGCTGCGGGGACGAACCAGCAGGGCGAGTTCTTCGTCAGTGAACAATTCCCGACCCGCGGCCCGCAACAGAGCCGGCGCTCCAAATAGATCGTGCAGGAGGTCTTGACCCGATAGGCGCGGCCAGATGCGCTGCACCACGAGTTTGAACTCCTTGCTCGCCCGAATCAGGTCAGCCAATTCCTCAACCGCGTTGACCTCGTCGATACCCTCACTCAAAAACCGGGCGTGGTAACGCTGCGCCAACTTCAGGGCGAGCTCGCGACCCACCGCACTGCGACGGGAGTTGTGGTTACCGGGTCGACGGCGCGCGCGCTCGACCACATCGGCGGTATCGGCTGGCTTGATAACAATTATGGCTCGGCCTGCCGGAATACTGACATCGTCGCGCAGCGCTCGCTGGCGAGTGCGCAGCGCGCGGGCGAGCAGGGTCGCCATGCGGGCGTCACCCTTTAACTGGTCAACTTCTTCACTCTCGTAGGCCGAAACCTCGACGTTGGTGACCAGTCCGGAAATTGTGGACAAGGTAACGCCCGACTCGCCCAAGGACGGGAGTACGTTCTCGATGTAATTCAAAAACAGGGGATTGGGCCCCACGACCAACACGCCTTGGCGCTCCAAGGTGGCGCGATAGGTGAAGAGCAGGTACGCCGCTCGGTGCAGGGCGACGGCGGTCTTTCCCGTACCGGGACCACCTTGCACGAGCAGTACGCCGGGCAAAGGGGCCCGGATGATCTGGTCCTGCTCACCTTGAATTGTGGCAACGATGTCGCCCATGGAACCCGTTCGGGCTCGACCAAGGGCCGCCAGCAGGGCTCCTGGTCCACCGAGCGCCATGCCCCCTTCGACCAGGCCTTCGGCGATGGTAACCAGGGCCTCGCCTTCGGGCATGTGCAATTCACCCCGGGCGTCGGCGAAGTACTCGTCTTCGACGCTGAGCACTTCGTGTCCACGGATGGCGACGTGACGACGACGCGACAGGCCCAAGGTTTCGACGCCGGTGGCTCGGTAGAAGGCCTCGGCTACCGGCGCGCGCCAGTCAACCACGAGCGGATTGAGTTCGTCGTCCGACACGGCCAATCGACCGATGTGGTAGTCATCACCCTCACTGCGGCCGTCGTCTGCGAAGTAATCAATGCGTCCAAAGAAGAGTGGTTGGTCCCCGATGGCGAGCTGCTCGAGGCGCTGCAGCGCCGTGGCCATGACGACGTCGCGCTCCACTAAATCGCCCGCGCCGCGCATGTTGGCGACGGCCGCGGTGTCACGCAGCCAACGGGCTTCACCGCGCATGTTGTCCAGGGCCGCCAGGGCGTGATTCAAGAAGCTCTGCTCTTCGGCAATCTCGCGCTCGTGTGCCATGCAGCCCTTTCCGTAGGCGCCAAAGGCGTCTGTCAAGTCTAGGCGTTCGCTTCACGACCCCCAGCGTCGAGATCGTGGTACGCCCGCCTAGGCTGTTTGCGACCAAGGAGCAGCGTGAGCGACCCCGTATTTCTTAAAGCCTGTCGTGGCGAGTCCGTAGACCACGTCCCCGTGTGGTTTATGCGCCAAGCCGGTCGTTCCCTACCCGAATATCGTGCCCTGCGCGGGAGTGGCTCAATTCTCGAGGCCATCGCCAATCCCGAAGTCGCCTGCGAAGTCACCATGCAACCGGTGCGTCGCTATGGCGTTGACGCCGCCGTACTGTTCTCCGATATCGTCGTGCCGTATCACGCCATAGGTTTCGGAGTTGACGTCGTGCCGGGCCGCGGTCCGGTTATCGCCCAACCCTTCACTTCATCGACGGACCTGGCGCGCCTACGCGACCTCAGCGACAATGACATTGCCCACGTCACCCAAACGGTAGACCTCGTGGTTGAACAACTCTCGGCAACGAACACTCCGCTCATTGGTTTCGCCGGGGCGCCGTTTACGGTGGCGAGCTATCTGGTCGAAGGTGCGCCGACGCGTGAATTCGCCGTAATCAAATCGCTAATGCACGCCGACCCCGTTTTATTCGACCAGTTGCTCGATCGATTAGTCGACATTACGGTGGCTTTCTTGCGCGCCCAGGTGGCCCACGGTGCTCGAGCCCTACAACTCTTTGACTCCTGGGCCGGCAGTTTGTCGCGCGACGAATACCGCCGCTTCGCTTTGCCCGCTACCCAGCGAGTGCTCGATGGCGTAGCCGATTTAAAGGTACCGACCATCCTCTTTGGTGTCGGGACCGGTGAATTGCTCCCCTTGATGGCCACGGCTGGGTCATCAGTGCTGGGCATCGACTGGCACGTCGATCTCGACGAAGGCCGTCGCCGAGCGGGCAAGCCCATCCAGGGCAATCTCGATCCCGCCCGCTGCCTCGCCGGTGTGGATCTTGGGGTTCAAGCGGCGCGCGAAGTCCTCGCGCGAGCCGGCCGCGAAGCCGGGTACATTTTTAATCTGGGACACGGCGTTTTGCCGGCTACCGACCCCGCAGTGCTGGAGGCCATCGTCCGGGTGGTCCACGAAGAAGGAATGGCAGGCGTGCAATGAAAACCGGAGTTCTCGTGATGGCCTACGGTACCCCCACGACGCCCGCGGCGGTGGAACCGTACTACACCCGTATTCGCCACGGTCGACCCCCGACCCCCGAGCTCTTAAAGGAACTCCAGGATCGCTACAACGACCTCGGCGGTACCTCGCCCCTCGCGGCGCGTACCGCGGCGCAAGTGGCCGGCATCGCGGCGCAGCTCGACGCTCGATTCCCCGGTCAGTTCGACGTGCGCTTTGGCTCGAAGTACGAACCACCCATGATTGAAGACGTCGCACCCTCCTTCGTCGAGGATGGCTTTGAGCACGTCATTGGCTTGGTGCTCGCTCCGCACTCTTCGTCGATGTCCACCACTCAGTACATGGACCGCGCCCGAGCCTGTCTCGGCGATCAGTTGCGCTTCACCGAAATTCACTCGTGGTGGGACAATCCGGCCTTCGTCGCCATCATTGCGCAGCGAGTCAATGACGCCCTGGCCACTATTCCCCTCACCCGGTTGGCCACCACTGAGGTCTTGTTCTCAGCCCACTCACTCCCCCAAAAGATTTTGGCGAATGGTGACAACTACCCCGACCAGCTGCGCGACTCGGCCCAGTTGGCCGCCGACGCCGCCGGTCTCACGTCGTGGGACTTGGCGTGGCAGTCGGCCGGTCGCACCGCGGACCCTTGGATTGGTCCCGACATCTTGCAGGTCCTTCGCGAGAAGCACGAAGCGGGCATTACCGACGTCGTCTCCTGCCCCATAGGTTTCGTCTCGGACCACCTCGAAGTGCTCTTCGACATTGACATTCAGGCCCAAGAACTCGCTGGGCAGTTGGGCCTGAACCTGGTGCGCACCACTTCACTCAACGACGATCCCGCTTTTATGTCAATGCTGGCGGATGTGGTGGCGGCGCAGATCGCATGACCCGGCCGAGCGTCGTCATCGTTGGTGGCGGCATCAGTGGACTCTGCGCGGCCTACGAACTCAGTGGCGGTGTCCAGGGGCCGAGCGCGACGACTCCCCGTATCGAACTCATCGAGGCCGGCCCTCGCTTCGGCGGATCGATGGCCACCGCCTCCTTCGCCGACCGCACAATCGACTTGGGGGCAGATGGTTTCCTCGGTCGTCGCCCCGAAGCGGTGACGTTAGCTCGCGACCTGGGGCTCGGTGAGCGTCTCGAAGAAATTGCCGCCAGTGGCGCCAGTATCTATCTCGGCGGCCAACTCGACTCGCTGCCCACGGAGTCAGTCCTAGGGGTGCCGACCAGTCGAGCCTCCCTAAAGTCCCTGCGCGGTCTCCCCCGCGTTGCCCGGCGTCAAGCCTGGCGTGACGAGCACTTCGCTCGCCGCTACCAGCCCAGCGGCGACGTCAGCATCGGGGAAATTCTGCGAGCCAAGCTCGGCGGCACCTTGACCTACCAACTCATAGAACCAATGATCGGCGGCATTCAGGCCGGTCGCGTCGACGAGCTCTCCGCCGAATCAGTCTTTCCCGCCCTATTGACGGCCGCGCGTCGCAAGGGGTCATTAATGAAGAACTTAAAGACGACGAATCCCGTCTTGCCCGGTCCCGCTGCCCAGTTAGCCCTCGGCCCAGTCTTCTACTCGCTTACCACCGGCGTCGCGTCTATGGTCGACGCTCTGGTGGCGGAACTCACCGAGCGGGGGGTCCTCCTTCGACCCAACGTCGAAGTCGTCGCCCTACGTCAACGCCCCCTATCGGCGTACCCCTGGGAAGTTGACACCATGGACACGGTCACCGCGGCCTCGCTGGTGGTCTTGGCCACGCCTGCGGCGGTCACCGGCCGCTTAGCCGGTTCGTACCACGCTGACCTGCAGCGCCTCCGGCAGATTCCTAACGCCGGCACGGCCATGATTACGATGCAGTTCTCGAAGAAAGACCTGTCCCTCCCGGCCCACGGCACGGGCGTTCTGATTCCCTTGGGCACACCCCTCGGTGACGACTTGTTCCTCACCACCGCTCTAACCTTCCTCGACCGTAAGTGGCCCCACTTACGTCGGGAGGATGACGTCCTGGTGCGCGCTCACGTGGGTCGTAGTGACGACCGACGGTGGTCGATCGAGAACGACGCCGCCTTGACCGCGCGGGTGGTGCGGGAACTGCAACTCGTTCTTTCCAGCTCTGCCTCCCCCACGAATTCACTCGTGCAGCGCTGGCCTGAGGGGCTGCCGCAGTATTTCGTGGGCCACGCGCAGGTGGTCGAACGGGCCAAGGCGGCCGCGAAGGGACTGAACCTGATTCTCGCGGGCAACGCCTACGACGGCGTTGGTATTCCCGCGTGCATTGGCAGTGGCCGCGCGGCGGGACGTTACGCCTCAGAGCACCTGCTCTAGCTCGCGTCGCCCGCCCGCGCTCGTCCTTGTCTTTTGACCCGGACTCGTGGCTACTGGAAACCACCGCTCAAGGCCGCGGCGAAGCCAATCAACAAGATCAGCAGCGCCCAGAACGATGCGCTGACGATGACGGCCGCGAGCGCGATACCGGCACCCGTCGCTCGTCGTCGAGTCAGTCGAACCAGGGCCACAATGCCTAGGGGCAGGGCGAGGAGGGCCGAGGCAATGATCAAGAAAAATATCGTCGCTGATCGAACGTTCAACCCCGCCACCAAGGCGAGAACGTAATCCACCACGGGCAAAAGGGCCATAGCGAGGGCCACTTTGGCCATTCGCGCACCGAGCTGGTCGAGCGGTCGCGTGAGTGCACCACCGCACTGGCCGCAAAACGTTGCCGCCGAGTCGCGAGAGGCACCACAGTTAGGACAATGGTTTTGCTTGATTGCCGACCCTTCTTCCCTCGGTCTGGCGCTGCCGTCTCGGCGGCGCACGATGCCGACCACATCACCACCTTAGCGAGTGGCTCAGTTCACCCCCGTTCAAGGGTGATGTGCCCCAAGAATTGTGAGGCGCACGATAAAGTACCCATCGTTGCCCCTCTACTACAGGTCCGAAATTGCGGCGAACGAAAGAGTTTGATTATGAACCACAATCTGCGAGTTGAAAGCGTCATTATCAGCGGGCACGACGGCCATCAGCAAGAGGCGTACCTCGCCCAACCCACCGACGTCGAGCGCTGTGGTTCGGTAGTGGTGATTCACCACATGCCCGGCTACGACGCGGCGACTCGCGAAATTGTGCGCCGCTTCGCCGCCAACGGCTTCACCGCCCTCATGCCCAATTTGTACCATCGTGAAGCCCCGGGGGCCAGTCCCGACGACGCCGCGGCCTTCGTGCGCGCCAACGGGGGCGTTCCCGACGAGCGCCTGGTCGGAGACGTTAAGGGAGCCATGGACTACTTGAAGGCCTTGCCGAGTTCGAATGGGAAAGTCGCTTCAATCGGTTTTTGTTCCGGTGGCCGCCAGTCGGTCTTGGCTGGCTGTCGGCTACCCCTTGATGGTGTCATCGACTGCTACGGTGCCTTTGTCGCCGTTGACCCGCCCGCCGACTCACCCTTGAAAATGACCTCGGTCATCGGCGAAATTGGGGCGCTGCGAGGTGAATTCCTCGGACTCTTTGGCGCCGAAGACCAGTACCCGTCGGTGGAGCAGAATGAACTCCTCGCCGCCGCTCTTTCCGCCGCGGGCAAGACCTTCACCATTCGTACCTACGAAGGGGCTGGTCACGGCTTCTTCGCCGTGGACCGGCCGTCGTACCGCCCCGAGGCGGCCAACGAGGGTTGGAAGGAAATCCTTGGTTTCCTCGAGCGCGTGGTGGCGTAGACGTGTGTACCTACGAACGCGAAACACTGCCGGTGCGCGCGAGCGGTAAGACGGCCAGCGGCTGGGCCAGCATGACTGAGGCCACCGTGTACTTCGATCACCCGGTCCACTTTGCTGCCGGTCACGCCCTCATGATTGACCTACGCGACCCCGCCGCCGGACCCAGCCAACGAGTTGCGCTGGAGTTGAGTGCCACCTCGGCGCGTGCGCTGGCGGAATCGATTTTGCGAACCCTCGACTCGACACCCGCCCGTTTGCTGAGTGAACTCTCGTAGCGTGCGCCGCCCTCGGCCGGCGAGCGCTAGAGGTAGTACCCGGAGTGCAGGTAGACGCAGGGCACACCTTCGCTGATGTACATCACGTGATTCTTCGGATCGTCCTCGAGAGCGAGTCGAACGTCAAAGCCGTACACGCGTAACTCGTTAAGAGTGCTGCGCTTGTAGCTGTCAATGCCCGAATAGTCACCGTGTTCGCGCGTAATTAGCAGATCCCAGCGCAAACCCAATCGTTCGAGCCACTCGATGGTGTGGGGCTGCACCCGCCGCGGGCGACCGGTGACCAAAATGATCTGCAGCGAAGAGTCGAGTAGCTCGAGAAGCCGCTGTGTTTCGGCGATGACCGGATCGCTCCCGCAGGCTTCGAAGAAACCCTTCCAATCACCACGGTCGAGATAGTGTTGGCGCCCCGCGGCGTCGGCTAAGACGCCGTCAATGTCGAAGATGATGGCTTGGCCGGCCACCACGGGGGTGGTGCGCCAGTACCAGTGATCGGGATGTGGGGACATTTGTACGGTACCGTCTCGTGTGAAGTGCTCGTCTGCGAGACTAGTGGGGTGAGTGGCGAAGCAATTCAGACCCGTAGCGTCGGATACGGTCAGCGGGTCTTGGTCCTGAGTGACCTGGAACTCGACGGCCACGTCCAGCCCGCTCGGAGTGCTGCGCAGCGCTTGGCAGACCTCCTCGGTGACCTCGATGACCCGGCCATCGTCGTCATCGCGGGAAACTTCTTCGCCCCGGTGGACGCCCTCACCGAGACGGTGGCGTCCGCCTGGCGCGCCCACCCCGAACTGCGCAACGCCATCGCCACTTTCTGTGCCAAGCCTGACCACGATTTCATTCTGGTTCCCGGAGCGCGCGACCACGCGTTGCGACACGACCAAGGCGCGCGAGCGCTAGTCGAGGCGCTGGGCATTGAAATCGTGGCCCACCTGCGACTCGACCTGAAAACCGCGAGCGGAAGCGAGAAGGTCGAAGTCGTGGCCGGCCGCGTCGAGGCACCGGGCGACGACCAGTACGTCGTTGAGCACCTCGACGATCCGCTTTCGCTCCCGCGTTTCGTCACCTCGCGGACCCTCTACCGCCGCTTCGGTGCGGTGTTGTGGTTGCTCCTCGCGGGCGTTCTCGGCTGGGACCTCTTTAACACGATGACTCGCGTGGTGGGTTTGATAATCCACCACCACTACAAGGTCCACGCTCCCCATCCCGAGGGCCTCGCGGGTAACGTGCTCTTGAATTTGGTCATTCTCGTCGTCGTCGAGGCGCTGGCCATTATCGTCATCAATAACGCCGTTCGGCGACGTTTTCGCTGGCGACACGCCGCGAGTGAGAGTGTGTTCAGCGAGCCCCTCACGCTGACCCGTGTTGGTGAACTCGACGCCATCGCCTTCGCCCTCGAGAGCATCGCGGCTGGCGTCAGCGGTGTCATCGTCGGTGGGGCCACGCGACCGGCCCTCGCCTACCTCGACGAAGGTTTTTGCGCCTCACCCGGCCCCTCGCGCTTGGTCACCACCGAACGCGACGCCGCCTTGGGCCTGCCCAGTGTTTTCGTTGACGTGCAGCGCTTCAGCGTCATAGAACTCGAAGCTGGTGCCTCGGTAAATCTTCGTCTTTCCGGTAGTGGCGTCGACGTTCCCTCGGGCACCTGGCTGGAGCGACTGGTCATGCGCGGCGCCGTGCAACCCGGCTTGCCCGACAGCGACGAAATCGTCGGAACCTGGCCCGACGGGCAACCCTTTCCGGCCAACCCCACTCGTCTGCTCGACGGACGTCGCCAACGCTCCATACGACGCTGGGCGAGTGGCTTACTCTTCCTCGACGGCCTCATCACCATTATCTCCACGACGTCGCCACCGCTGCGTAGCCATCTCCGCGTGGTGCTGAACTACCTCCCCCTCGGTGTTGCCCAGTCGGCGGCCGTCGTGGCGGCCATCGCCGGAGTGGCCATGATCATGCTGGCCCGGGGAATTCGTCGGGGTCAGCGTCGCGCCTGGTACGTCGCGCAGTTCACCCTCGCCGTGACCACCGTGGCGCACGCCACGCGCGGAGGCAGCGTGAACTCCTCGGTCATCGCCGCCGGCCTTTTCTTTTTCCTCCTCTGGCAGCGGCGAAACTTCACCGCGCAGACTGACCGCAGCAGCGTCGCGGCGACCCTGCCTCGCCTCGCGCTCATCGCCCTCACCGCGGTGTTCGCGGCGACCATCGGTATCGAAGCAGCGGACCGCAACCATCCAAACCTCCTGCTCCCGAGTTGGCCCACCGTCGTCGTGGCCTGCGCCGAACGGCTCGCCGGTATTTTGGTCATCAGGATTCCCGACCGACTCAGCGACTTCGTTGATCCCGTACTCCTGGTCATTGGCATTTCACTCTTCGTCACCCTTCTCTACGTGCTGTCACGACCAGTGGTCGATCGTCGCTTGTCCGCGCCCGGCTTCAGTGCCGAACGTCGCGTGGTGGAATACCGAGCGAGGGATATTGTTCGACGCCACGGTCGAGGGACCCTCGATTACTTCGCCCTGCGCGACGACAAACAATTCTTCTTCCTGCGCGACTCACTCGTCGCCTACGCCGTCTACGGCGGTATCGCCCTGCTCTCACCCGACCCCATTGGCCCGGAAGCCGAACGGGCCGACGTCCTAGCGGCCTTTCGAAGTTTCGCCGAAAGCCACGGTTGGTCCATCGCCGTCATGGCCGCCGGAGCCGACTGGTTACCCATCTACCACGCCGCCGGCCTACACTCGCTGTACCTGGGTGACGAAGCCATCGTGGATATCCAGAATTTCACCCTCGAGGGGGGCAAGATGAAGGGCCTGCGGCAGGCCTGTACCCGTCTCGCGCGCCACGGCTACACCGTGGAGTTTTGTGATCCAGCCACTATTGATCCTTCGCAGGTATCGGGTGTCTTGGATCTGGTGGCCATGATGCGCCGTGGTGAAGACGAGCGGGGCTTTTCCATGATGCTCGGCCGACTCTTTGACCCCAAGGACAAGGGGCTTCTCATGACCATCGTGCGCGGACCCGATGGCCGACCGGCGGCCGCGTGCCAGTTCGTGCCTTCGCCCGCCATCAAGGGTTTCTCCCTGGACCTCATGCGACGCGATCCCGGAGATCACCCCAACGGACTCATTGACTACGCCCTCTGTTCCACCATTGAACATTTGCGGTCCCAGGGGGCTCAGGGATTGAGTCTCAATTTCTCGGCTTTTCGCAGCGTGCTCGACGGGGAGCGTGGCGACGGAACGTGGACCAAAATTGAGCGCTGGACCCTGCTGCGAATTTCGGGCGTTTTACCCATCGCCACCCTGTGGACCTTCAACGCCAAATACCAACCTCGTTGGTTACCTCGCCACATCGTCTATCCGGCCATAGAGAACTTTGTTCCCACGGTGGCGGCCATTCTCCGCGCGGAGTCCCTCACGGAGATACCCGTGCTCGGTCGCTTTCTCGCCAACGACCCCACCAACCGTCCGGGCACGGTGGTGCCCCCCGACGTGCTCGCCGCGGCGCAGGCGGCCGACCAGTCCTAAGACAGACGTCCGGCGATCGCCACTGCTAATCGGTCAGCGGCCGAAGGCTCGAAGGTCAAAAAGAGGCTGGGCTCAACGAGTTCGAGCTCCATCAATTGCCAACCGGACGGGGCCGCCACGACGTCGACGCGGGCGTAGAGGAGCTTGGCGAAGCGACCGACCAAGAGCTGTTCGGCGAGGGCCAGGGCCTCGGGCTCAGTAACGTCGCGGGTCATCTGCTCGCGGCGAAAGAGGGCGTCGCGCGCGTCGGCGGGCGTGTTGAGCATGGCCCCCTTGGCCATGGCGTGAGAGAACTCCCCGTCAATAAATATCATCGCGTGTTCACCAAAGAGATCAACGGTTTGCACGTAGGGCTGAATGATGACGCTGCGGCCCTTGGCGTGCAGGGCGGCGACGTGGGCACTGGCCCGCTCGGTTTCGCGGGCCCGGTAGCGATCGGCGTCGATGGAACCCGCGCCGACGGCTGGTTTCACCACGAAGTCCACGTCGGGAAAGATGGGCGTTTCCCCCCGTTCACAGAAACTCGTCGGAACGATGGGTACGCCACTCGCCGCGAGGTCGGCCAGGTAGTGCTTGTCGGTGGAATACTCGACCACGTCGTAGGGGTTGAGCAAGCGAGGTCTCGCCTTGGCCCACTCGAGGAATTCGAGTCGACGAGGACTGTAGTCCCAGGTGGAGCGAATGACGGTGAGATCGTAGGACTCCCAGTCCACCGTGACGTCGTCCCAAACGCAGAGGTCAGCGTGCAGGCCAGCCCTTTCGAGGGCCGACAGGAGCAGTGGGGTGTCGACGTCGACATTTTCACCCCGGCACGTGGCTACGGCGACGCGCTTCATTACTGGAAGAGCAGAGTGGCGTGCGAACTAATGCTGGTGATCAGACCGGGGTCGACGCCCACGACCACGGTGGTCAGCACGCCGAAGCCCACCACGACGCGCGTGGCCCAGGGTACGACCAGCGGGGCGAGGGTTTCGTCCACGTCGGCGTAGAGGGTGGTGGTCCAGCGAAGGTAGGCGAAGGCGGCCACCGCGGCGCCCATCATCGCCACGACGGCGCCCCAGACGTTGCCGGCGTCCAGGGTCGCGGCGAGGACTCCGAATTTCGCGTCAAAGCCCGTCGTGAAGGGAACACCAAGTTGCGAAAGCAGCAAGACGGCCAGGGAGGCGGCCAGCCAGGGATTGCGTCGACTCAGCCCCTGGTACCGAGTGAGAGCGTGGTCACTGTCGCCAGGACCACTGACCAGTCCGACGATGGCGAAGGTGGCCAAGACCACGGGCCCGTAGGTCACGACGTAGAACGTGGTGGCGGCGACTCCGCTCGCGGTACCGGCCCAGATGCCCAGCAGCACGAACCCGGACTGGGTCACCGAGGCGTAGGCCAGGAGACGCTTGGCGTTGCTCTGCTGGATGGTCAGTAGGGCACCGGTGGCGATGGAGGCCACGATGAGACCAAAGAACAAGGGACGCCAGGTACTCTGCTGACTCCCCAGGGCGACCACCATGATGCGCACCAGGGCGGCGAAGGCACCGGCCCAGACGATAGAGGCGTGGGCGCCACTCAGGGGGGTGGGCTCACCCTCGTAGACGTCGGGGGCCCAGAAGTGGAAGGGGGCCGCTTCGACCTTAAAGACAAAGGCCACCAGCATCAGTCCCCCGCCCGCGAGGAGCAGTCCCGGGTGCAGGAGGTGGTTGCTCCCGAGGAAGTAGGCGATGTTGGTCAAATTCGTCGTTCCGGTGGCCCCGTAGGTGAGGGCCACCCCGTAGATGAAGATGGCCGCAGCAAAACCACCCAGCAGGAAGTACTTCATGGCCGACTCGGCCGAGGCCTGTCGACGTCGGTTAAAGGCAATGAGACAGTAGAGGGCGATGGACAAGATCTCGAGGCCGAGAAAAACAATGATCAGGTCGTTGGCCTGGGCCATGAGGATGGCGCCGCCGGCGGCCAACAACACCAGCATCTGGTACTCGGCTCCCACGATGCCTTCACGACGCTGCCAGTCGTGGCCATTCAAGACGGCCAGGATGAGCGAGACGGCAATGCCCGCGGTCATGAGAACGCCGAAGGGGTCGTAGACGATGGCCCCCGCGGCCGTCACCGAAGAACCGTATCGATCCAACTCGTACCACTGCACCAGCGTCGTGCCCAGCACGGCCAATCCGGCAACCACCGCCGTCCAGGTGGCCAGACTCGTGGCAATGCGCCGACGCATGAGGGCGGTGAGCATCAAGAGCTTCAAGGCGGCGGCCGTCACCAGGAGGAAGGGCAACAGCGCTAGGTAGTTAATAGCGGGTACGTGCAAGGTCACTTCGACACTCCCGACGGTGAGACGTGGGTCACGAGCGCCGTCACCGCAGTGCTGATGCGACTGAGCACGGGTCCGGGAAAGACACCCAGCACGACGATGAGAACCACCATGGGCACGACCGCCGCGCGCTCACGCGACGAAACGTCGGGCAACTCGGCGTTGGTCGCGTCGACGGCGCCGTGAAAAGAGCGTTGGTAGGCCCAGAGCCAGTAGGCGGCTGAAGCGACCACCCCCAAGGTGGCGGCCAGAGCCCACCAGGCGTGCGTGCCGAAGGTGCCGATCAAGATGAGGTACTCGCCCACGAAGCCCGACAGACCGGGTAGTCCCATGGTGGCCAGCATCAAGAGAGTGAAGATACCGGCGTACACCGGCATGGGGCGCTGCAGTCCACCAAGTTCGGCGATGGTGACATTCGCCCGACGACGTTCGAGGTAGCCCACCAGCAAGAAAATGCCGATCGTGATGAGACCGTGGTTCAGCATCAAGAACACCGCGCCCTGGGTGCCGATGACCGAACCCGACATCACGCCCAAGGTGATGAAGCCCATCTGGCTGAGCGAGGAGTAGGCAATAAAGGTACGCAAGTTCTTGGCGGTGCAGGCGACCAGCGCACCGTAAAGAATGGAGATAATGGCCAGGGTCAGCATCACTGGCCGAACCGTCGACTGGGCAGCTGGCAAGAGCCCGACGGCAAAGCGCAAGAGACCGTAGGTGCCGAGCTTGGACAGCAGGGCCGACATCTCGACACCGGCGGCGGCCGGGGCCTGCTCGTAGGTGGAGGGGGACCAGGTGTGCAGTGGCCAGATCGGCGCCTTGACCGCGAAGGCCACGGCGAAGCCCGCGAAGAGCCAAATGGACACCACGTGTGAGGTCGTCGTTTGGCCAATGGCGCCGTAGGCGAAGGTCAATGCGCCACCAAACTCGTGAACGTGAGTGACACCGAGATAGATAATGGCGACCAACATGAAGGCCGAACCGAGGAAGGTGTAGAGGAAGAACTTCATCGCCGCGGCTCGTCCTTGCAGGCCACCCCAGCGGGTAAGCATGAAGTAGCAGGGCAGCAAGATCAAATCAAAGAAGATGAAGAATTCCAAGAGGTCGTGGGCCAGGAAGCAACCCATCGAACAACCCAAGAGCAACAACTGCCACGCGACGTACGAGCCCTCGTCACGTCGGTCACGTGCGCCGAGCAAAGCGAAGAGCACCGTTACCGCCGTTAGGACCACCAACCAGATGGAGATTCCGTCAACGGCCAGGTCGTAGGCCAGGCCCAAGGGATTGGACAGAACGTGGCGAACCGCAAAGTCGAAACCCTGCGCCCCCGCGACCGTGCTCTTGTAGGAGAAGGCCACGAAGAGACTGAGTGCGACTTCAATGGCCGACGTCACGACCGCCACCAGGTAGGCCGCACCCTGTCGTCGACGAAGTACGAGGGCGACGGCGGCCCCGACGAAGGGCAGCAGCAGCAAGAGACTAAGCCATACTGACGAGTGCATCACGAGCCCACCTTCGCTACGAGGTAGACAACAATGACCGCGACGCCCAAGACCATGGCCAGGGCGTAGTGGCGCACAAAACCAGATTGCAACTTACTCAAACCCTCGGAGGAACGACGCATCCGCGACGCGCTGCCCATGACGGCAGCGTCAATGACGCGTTCTTCAATGACCGTACCCGAGAAGGCCGCGAGCGAGGTGAGCGGGCGTCCAATGGTGGCGTCGTAGGCGTCATCCCAGTGCCACACCTGTTCGAAGAAGGACTTTTCCAACCTGGGGTTCTCGTGGCGGTCACGCCAGAGCGAGAAGGCCGCGAGCAGCCCAATGACGGCCGCGATGACGTCGGCAACGGCCAGGCTTATCTGCAATCCCGAACTCTGCGCCACGACCGCCGTGGTGGCGAAGGAGGGGCTGAGGAAGGTTTCAAGGGTGTGTTGGTGCAGCCAGGGCAGGTCCAGTAGTCCACCGAGCACGCTGAGGGCCGCGAGGATCACGAGGGGAACCGTCATGACCCAGGGTGACTCGTGAGGTTCGCCATGGAAGCTCTCGCGGAAGCGTTCATTGCCGCGGAAAGTGAGCACGAAGAGTCGAGTCATGTAGTACGCGGTGAGGATGGCGGTCAGGAGACCCAGCGCGTAGAGCGCTTTGTTGAGCGCGTAGAGGCTGGTCAACACCGCGCCCTTGGCCCAGAATCCCGCCAAGGGGGGCACGCCTGAAATAGTTAACCAACCGATAAGAAAGGTGGGGAAGGTCAGCGGCAGGTACTTGGCTAAGCCGCCCATGCGACGCATGTCCTGCTCCCCGTGCAGTGAGTGAATGACCGAACCCGAACCGAGAAAGAGCAGTGCCTTGAAGAAGGCGTGGGCAATCATCAAGAAAAGGGCGGCACCGTAGGCACCAACGCCGACCGCGAGCACCATGTACCCGATTTGCGAAACGGTGGAGAAGGCCAGGACCTTCTTGATGTCCTTCTGGGCGGTCGCAATGGTGGCGGCCACGAAGGCGGTGAGGCCACCAATAACGGCGATAGTTGCTCGTCCGTTGGCCGAAAGAGCCAAGACCGGCGACATGCGCACCAGCAGAAAAACGCCGGCCGTGACCATGGTGGCGGCGTGGATCAGGGCTGAGACGGGGGTTGGTCCCTCCATCGCGTCGGGAAGCCAGTTAAAGAGAGGGATCTGCGCGCTTTTCCCGGTGGCGGCGAGGAGCAGCGCGAGCACGATGAGAGTGGCCGTCGTTGGCGAGAGCGTACTGGCCAGGGAGAAAATCGTCGTGTATGTCAAGGTGTGCAGGTGGTTAAAGAGCAGGAACATGGCGGCCAGGAGACCGATGTCACCCACCCGGTTATACAAGAAAGCCTTTTTGCCAGCACTGGCGGCGCTGTCACGGTCAAAGTAGTAACTCACCAACCAGTAGGAGCAGGCGCCGACGCCCTCCCAGCCGACGAAGGTCTGCAGCAAATTGTCGGACAGGACCAACACGAGCATGGAGAAGACGAAGAGGTTGAGGTAGAGGAAGAACTTGCACACATCGCGGTCACCGGCCATGTAGCCCATGGAATATAAGTGAATAAGGGTAGAAATACCGGTGACGAAGAGACACATGGTCAGGGCCAGAGGGTCGACGTAGAGGCCCGCGGGGACTTGCAAGGTGCCGGCGGAAATCCAGTTGAAGAGGTGGATGGTGACGGCAGTTTCGTGGTGGAGGTACAAGTAGAATGTCACCAGCGTCGCGACAAAACTGCCAAATACCGCCGTCGTCGCAACGATACCCGCACCTCGTTCGGACAATTCCGAACCATTAAACAGCACCAGCGCGAAACCCAGGAGGGGGAAAAGAACAATAAGGAGGGCGACGTGTGCCATGTTTAGCCCTTCAACTCGCTGAGCTCGTCCACGGAGGTAGAGGTGCGTCGGCGGAAAACCGCCACCACAATGCCGAGTCCGACCGTCACCTCGGCGGCCGCTACGACCATGACGAAAAAGACGCTCACCTGACCGCCGACGTCACTGAGAGTGCGCGCGAAGCTCACGAAGGTCAGATTGACGGCGTTGAGCATAAGTTCAATACACATGAACATGATGATCGCGCTACGCCGCGTGAGGAAGCCGAAACAACCAACGCCAAAGAGCAGGGCGGCCAGCACGAGGTACCAGGCGGCGGGGACGTTCACGCGACCTCCTCACCCACGCGCGGACGTTCCTTACGGGCCAGATTGACCGCCCCAATGACGGCGATCAGAAGGAGTGCTCCCGTCGCCTCGAAGGCGATGAGGTAGGTGGTGAAGACGGCGTCTCCGATTTGGGTGATGTTGCCCGAACCCGGCGCGAGGGGCACGCCGTTGGTCGAAACGGATGGGACGCCGCTAACCCAGTGTGACGAGGCGATGAGGGCAATCACGCCCAGTACCACAATGCCCACACCCAGGGCGGCCAAGAAACGTTGACCCGCCAGGGGTTCGACCTCGCGGTGGGAGTGTCGGTCGATACCGAGGAACATAATGACGAAGAGGAAGAGCACCACGATGGCACCGGCGTACACGATGATCTCCACCGCCGCCAGGAAGTCGGCCTGCTGGGCGAGGAAGCCCAGAGCCACGCCGAAGAGACTGAGGATAAGACTAAGAGCGGCGTGCACCGGATTGCGAACGAGCAGAACACCAAGCGCCCCACCCAGCGTCATCAGGGCACAGACGACGAAGACCGCCAACGAGGGAAAGGCGTAGGCAATCACTTCGTCCCCTTGGGCTTGAGTCGCTCCGACTGTTCTTGGAGTTTACGCAGTACGGGAGCCAGACCACGGTCTTCGGCCAGTTTGTCCTGGGACGATAGGTGGGGGGCGAACTCGTGACGAATCGATTTGCTCCCCGTCGCTTCGTCGTCTCGTTGGCCACTCTGGCCACCCTCCGCGGCGCGAACCCCGAAGCCCAGATCTCCGCTCCATTGAGTGATTCCTTCGAAGTCCGCATCACCCGAGGGTGAGGTTGCCCGCATCCAACCACCCGTCATTTCGGCTTCACCGCTGCGCCAGTCTTCCCAGGGCAAACGCTGGGGGAAACCCTGGTCATCGACGAGGAGTTCGGCCTTGGTATAGATCGCGTCGGCGCGGTTGGTGAAGGAGAACTCGAAGAGTTTCGACTCAGTGATGGCTTGCGTGGGGCAGGCCTCAACGCAGAGGTCGCAGTGAATGCAGCGTAGATAGTTGATCTCGTACACGAAGCCGTAACGTTCGCCCGGCGAAACGGGGTGATCGACCGGGTTATCGAGTCCCCGTACACGAATGCAACCCACCGGGCAAACACCAGCGCACAATTCACAGCCAATGCACTTTTCCATGCCGTCTTCGTAGCGGTTAAGGACGTGGCGACCATGCTGACGAGGCTGCTTGGCGCGCTTGACCTTGGGGTACGAACTGGTCACCGCGGGACGAGCCAGGTGCTGCAGGGTTAAGCGAAAGCCACCAAAGAAGTCCGACCACTTCGCCATTACTCCTCCTCCGCCTCGAGCTTGGGTTCCATCATGCTGTGAATGATCGCGCCGGGCCAGGGGCGCTGGGCCACCGTGGGCAAGATGGCGGACTTAGTCGCGCGCTCGCCACCAATAGTGAAACTCCTCGCCAAAACGACACCGGCCAGAATGACGACGCCCAGGGTTCCAATGCCCCAGGCGCGATTAATCATGAATCCAGCGACCACCAACAACCAACCGAGACTCAGCGGGATGAGGCGCTTCCAGCCGAGATCCATCACTTGGTCGTAGCGGAAGCGCGGCAGGGCGGCGCGGAACCAGATGTAGCAGAAGGCGAAAAAGACCGTCTTACCCACCATCCACATAATGGGGAAGACCCAGTGCAAGTGCGGAATGTTTGGCACGTAGCCGGCGGGGCCGCCGAAGAACAAAGTCACGATGATGGCCGACTGGGTAATGGTGTTCATGAACTCCGAGAGGAAGAACAGGGCGAAAC
Organism: uncultured Actinomycetes bacterium; assembly: GCA_903828785.1. Lineage (GTDB taxonomy): Bacteria > Actinomycetota > Acidimicrobiia > Acidimicrobiales > RAAP-2 > RAAP-2. Next base: position 223,724 of record CAIKNP010000001.1, read on the forward strand.
GCAACGAGGAGTATTCCGTGTGGAATCCGCCGACCAATTCGGACTCGGCCTCGACCACGTCGAAGGGCGGGCGATTCAGCTCAGCGGTGATGGCGATGAGGTAAATGGCGAAGGGAACGAGTCCAAGACGAATGAGGTTCCAGTGCCACACCCCCTGCGACTGGGCGGTCACGATGTCGTGGGTGGAGAGTGAACCGGTGATCAGGACAACGGTGACGATGGTGAGGCCCAAGGCCGCCTCGTAGGAGATCATCTGAGCACTGGCGCGCACCGAGGACATCAGGGGGTACTTCGAACCCGAAGCCCAGCCCGCCAGCATCACGCCGTAGACCGAAATACCGGACATGGCGAGCATCACCAGGATGCCCATCGGTGGGTTGGCCACCTGCAACTGAATGGGGTAGCCCGCGATGGTAACGGTGCCCCCGAGAGGAACGATGCCGAAGGTGATGATGGCGGGCACGAGCGCCAGGTAGGGCGCCAACTTGAAGACGAAGCGGTCGGCTTCGGTGGGCACAATGTCCTCTTTGAAGAAGAGTTTGATGCCGTCAGCCAGCGTCTGCAGGATACCGAAGGGTCCCCAGCGTTCTGGTCCGATTCGACTCTGCATGTCGGAGATGGCCTTGCGTTCGAACCAGATCATCAAGATGACCGAGGTCATGATGACACCGAAGCCCACTACCACCTTGATGAGCACGATGAGGATAATGATCCACGTCGTCGCATTGGAAAGAAGCGGGTCCACCGTGGCCAAATTCATTGGGACGCCAATCGAACGTCACTGATGCCCTTACCCGAATCAAGCAGGTACTGCTGAACCGACTGGGCGCCCGTCGCGAACCCGAGGACCAGGGTTCCGGGAACGACGTCCTCGTCGGCGCACACGGTGCCCGCGAAGGAACCCTTGCTTCCCGTCACGATGACATTGTCACCATCAGCAAAACTCAGTCGGTCCAAATCGGCGCGACGCACGCGCAAGACGGGCACTTCAACCAGCGGTCGCAGAGCGGGTGAGCCACCCATGGCGACGCCCTGGTCGTAGAGACGGCGAGCCAACACCACGCGCAGGGCGTAGGCGTCGGCGAGCGGACTAGTGACGCTAGGAATGGTCACGTCGGACCACGACAGTGCGTTGGTTACGCCCAAGGCATCGGCGTCAATCATGTCGACGCTTCCACTGGTGGCGGCGGCGCGGTTCGTGCGGGTAGAGCGAATGCCGGGGAAGGCCATGGGGTCCATGGTTCCTCGTCGAGTTGGGGTGACCGAGCCCCCGATGACGACGCCATCGAAGTGCTGATCCTGCAATACCGAAAGCGCCGGGTAACCCAGCGTTTCCTCGATCGTTTGGGCGACCTGGGCGATCGAAAGACAACCGAGGTTTTGACCACAGGCTTCGGCGAGTTCCGCCGCGATAGCCACGTCGGACCAGGCGGAACCGGGACCAGAAATTTTGGGCGTTACGGCGGTGACTCGGCCTTCAATGTTCGTTACCGTGCCACTGCGTTCGTGAGCGACGAGTGCGGGTAAAACGACGTCAGCGTAGGCCAGAGTTGCTGATCCGTGTCCCGTCACGGCCACCACGCTGACCCCCACGCTCAATGCCGACTGCGCCAAGGCGCCACCGTCGGCCATGTTGCCCAGGAGATCACCACCGAGGAGGAGAAGAGATTTTTGCGTGCCATCACGCAGCGCTTCGAGCTGAGCGATGGTGTCTCTCCCCCGCTGGGGGCTACGAACACGACCCGGCCGAAGCTGCGGACTTAGCCCCATGTCCAGCGCCCCGCGGACGTTCGAGCGCCGCAGCGCGGGGAGGAAACGGGCCTTAGGGAATCCGGCCACGAGGAGTCCGATAGCCTCCTCGACGAAGACCGAGGACTCCGCCATATTGGGCCGCCCCACCACGAACACCACGCCGCTGCCGTCACCCAGCAGCGCTCGCGCTTGCGTCATCGTGGCGTCGTTGAGGAGCATTCCCTTGGGCGCCACGCCCTCAATCAGGGCCTTCGCGACCAGAGCAACTTCGCCCGGACGAGTGGCCAGCGAGTGTGTGGCCACCGCGGTTAAAGCGCTGGGACCGGTGCGGAATTCCACCAGAGAGCGGTGGTGTCGCACCACGTTTTCACGCAGTCGCAAGAAAAGGACGGGGAGTTCTTCGCGCAGATCACCCGTGATGGTGACGACCACCCGGGCTTTCGCTGCGTCATCAATGGTGGCGGCGGGCAGGGCCTGGATCAGCACGGGGTCGAGCCCATCATCGAACTGGGCGTCGAGGTGATCGCTCCCCAGGACACCTCGCACGAAACGCTCCCAGGCGAAGGCGGCTTCGTTGGTGAGTGACGCTCCGCCAATTGCGCCCACGGCGTCACCACCGTGCTCAGTCAGCAAAGCGGCGGCCCGCTGGAGCGCTTCGTCCCACGAGGTGGGCGTCAGAACGCCCCCGACGCGCACCATGGGTTGCGTGATACGCGTGGCTCGCGAGAGCGGCGATGAAGAGTCAGGATTACCGTCAACACTGTCGAGGCTGAAACGACCCTTGTCACAGAGCCAGCCCTGGTTGACCCCTTCGGCATCGACGCCGAGGACGCGAGAAAGTCGGTCACCCGATGACTGCACCGCAATCCGACAGCCCACGGCGCAAGTCGTGCAGGTACTTTCGACCTGTTCGAGGTCCCAGGGACGTGCACTGAAGCGGTAGGGCTTGGTGGTGAGAGCACCCACCGGACAAATCTGCACGGTGTTACCCGAAAAGATGGAGTCGAAGGGTTCGCTCGGTGAAGTGGCCACTTCAATCAGGTCGCCGCGGCCCGCGAAGGCAATCTGTGGATCGCCCGCCACGTCAGCGGCAAAACGTGTACAGCGGGAACACTGAATGCAGCGTTCCCGGTCCAGCAAAACGTTCGCGCCAATTTCAATCGGCTTAACGAAGTGTCGCTTCTCTTCAATAAATCGGGTCTCGCCTGAGCCGTGACTAAGGGTTTGGTCCTGCAAGGGGCACTCGCCACCCTTGTCACACACGGGGCAGTCCAGCGGGTGATTGGCGAGCAGGAATTCCAAGACGCCGTCTTGGGCCTTCTTCACCTTCTCCGAGTCGGTAATCACGTTCATGCCGTCGGAAACCTTGATGTAGCAGGCCGGCTGCAGAGTCGCGCCACGGGGTCCATCGACTTCGACGAGACACATGCGACAGACCCCTACGGGCTCCATGCGCGGGTGGTAGCAAAAACGCGGAACGAAGGTACCGGCCCGCTCGGCGACCTCAATAAGTAGCTCCCCCGGCGCGGCGTCGACGGCGCGACCATTGACCGTAACGGTCACCTTGGTGCGAATCGCGTCAGTCATGCGGGCAGCCTCCATTGACGACGTGGGTGACAAATTCTTCACGGAACATCTTGATCGCCGACACCACCGACGAGGGTATGGAGGGACCCAGCACGCAAATAGTCGTTTGCTGGGGCGGCCAAGAAATTCCCGGCGCGATGTTGTCACAGAGGTCGAGCAAGAGATCGATGTCTTCGAGGCGACCGCCACCGTGTTCGAGTCGGTACATCACGCGCTCTATCCATCCCGAACCTTCACGGCAGGGGGTGCACTGACCACACGACTCACGCGAGAAGAACTTGGTGATGCGCCACACCGCGCGTACCACGCAACTGTCCTCGTCCAGCACGACCACCGAACCCGAACCGAGCATCGAACCGAGGGCCCCGACCTCGTCTTGCCCCAAGGGGGTGTCGAGTAATTCGGGCCCGAACCAGGGCGCAGAAACCCCGCCAGGAATAATCGCCTTAAGGGCCTTAGCGCCGGGAATGCCGCCTCCTAAAGCCGGATCAAAAATCAGGTCTCGGAAGGTGTTCTTCACCATTTCGATCTCGAAGACGCCGGGATTGTTGACCCGCCCAGCCAAGGCGAAGAGACGAGTACCGGTCGAACGTCCTTCACCCAAGGCGGCGAAAGCGGCCCCTCCATTGAGAACAATCCAGGGCAGATTCGACATGGTTTCGACGTTGTTCACGACCGTGGGCTCACCGTACAGACCAGTGACGGCGGGGAAGAAGGGGGGCTTGATGCGAGGGAAACCCCGCTTGCCCTCGAGCGCTTCAATGAGGGCGGTTTCTTCGCCACAGATGTACGCGCCGGCGCCACAGTGCACCACGATGTCGAGGGAGAAGTCGTGGCCAAAGATGCGCTGGCCCAGCGCCCCTTGGGCGTAGGCATCATTGACGGCCTGCTGCACGCGCTCCAGTCCGAGGGCGAACTCGCCCCGAAGGAAAATGAAGACCTGACTGACCTGCAAGGCGTAGGCCGCGATGATCACGCCCTCCACCAATTGGTGAGGTTCCCGCTCGACCAGGTAGTGGTCCTTAAAGGTGGCCGGTTCAGATTCGTCACCGTTCACGACCAAGTACGACAAGGGGGACTTGCGCAGCATTGACCACTTACGACCGGCCGGAAAACCGGCGCCGCCACGTCCCAGTAGGGAGGCCGCGTCAACCTCGGCGGCTACTTCTTCGGGGAACATGCCGAGCGCCTTCTTGAGCGCACTGAAGCCACCGGTTTCGAGGAAGCGGCTCAGGGTGAAGCTGTCGTCGTAGTCACGACGCGACGAGACAATGCGGGGAGCGGTAAGGGCGGCCATTAGGGCTTCTCCACCTTTGCCGCGTCACGCTGAGCACGGGCCGCGGCGGCGTTCGACCGTTGGGCGGCGAGTTCCTCACGACTCACGCGCAGACCGCCCTGTCGGCGAACGCGCACGAGGGTGCCGTGGGAGGGGACTTCGTGATCAAGCTGCCCTTCACGCAACTGGTCAATGACCTGGTCGAAGGCCTGGGTCGTCGTCGTGCGCACGTAACGGTGATTGATTTGAACGCAGGGTGCACGGTCACAATCCGCCAGACACTCGGTTTCCTCCAAGGTGAAGAGACCATCGGCTGAAGTGCTCCCAATGGCGCAGCCCAGAGAGCGAACGGCGTGGTCGAGCATCTCTTGGGCCCCGTTGAGTAAGCAGGCAATATTGGTGCACACTCCGACGACGTATCGACCCACGGGCTCGAGGTGAATCATGTCGTAAAAAGCGGCGGTGCCCCGAACGTCGGCGGCACTCGTACCGGTCAACTCGGCTATCTCCACGATGGCCGGTTCACTCAAGTAACCGTCTTGCTCCTGAGCAAGGTGCAGCAGGGGCAGCATGGCCGAACGCGCGCGCGGGTAGAGCGAGACCAGTTCTTCGGCACGGTGGCGGATGTCGGGACGCAGGTGACTCATCGGTCCACCTCGCCCATGACCGGGTCCACCGTCGAGATGACGGTAACGGTGTCCGACATTGATCCACCGCGCATCAACAGTGGGACCGCTTGAAGATTCGTGAAGCTGGGTGCGCGCGTGTGCATGCGGTAGGGCTTGGCGCCACCGGAGGAGACGAGGTAGCACCCCAGTTCACCCCGTGGTGATTCGATACCAACGTAGGTTTCGCCTTCGGGCACGTGAAATCCTTCGGTAAAGAGTTTGAAGTGGTGAATGAGCGCTTCCATGGACTCACCAATGCGAGCCCGCGGCGGCGGGGTGACCTTAGGGTCTTGGCTGCGGTAATCCCCCGAGGGCATGCGCTCGAGGCACTGGCGAATGATACGAACCGATTCACGAATCTCGTTCAAGCGAATTGCGTATCGGTCGAAGTTGTCCCCGTAGGTACCGACGATGACGTCAAATTCCACCTGGTCGTAGGCGAGGTAGGGCATCGCGCGTCGCAAGTCCCAGGCCACGCCAGTGGATCGCAAAAGCGGACCAGTGAGACCCAGCGAGAGGGCCTCTTCGGCGGTAATGGGAGCCACGCCAATCATGCGCTGGCGAAAAATGGGTTGACCAGTCAACAGGGTGTCGTACTCGTAGGTACGGTCGTTGATGGTGTCGCAGATGACTTCGATGTCGTCTTCCCAGCCGTCGGGTAGGTCCGCGGCGACGCCACCCGGGCGCACGTAGTTCAGGTTAAGACGCAAGCCGGCAATTTTTTCGAAGAAGGCCAGAATGAGCTCGCGTTCACGCAAGCCGTAAATCATCATCGAGGTAGACCCGAGGTCCATACCACTGGTGGCGAGCCACACGAGGTGAGACGAGATGCGGTTTAGCTCGTTCATCATCATCCGAATCCAGGTGGCCCTGGCCGGAATGTCAATGTCGAGCAAGGATTCAACTGCGAGGCAATACGCCGTCTCGTTACCCACGGGACTTAAGTAGTCCATGCGGGTGACGTTGGTTCCGCCCTGCATGAAACTCAGGTTTTCGGCGGTCTTTTCCATTCCGGTGTGCAGGTAGCCAATAACCGCTTTCGTGCGCATGACGAATTCGCCATCGAGTTCCAGCATGAGGCGCAAGACGCCGTGCGTACTGGGGTGCGAGGGACCCATGTTGATGATCATGCGCTCGTCGTCGGGATTTTCGATGTCGATCGAGTTGGGGTCGAGTTTGAGCCCCTGCAAGCGCAAGACCGCTCCTACCTCACGCCCCAGCTCCTCCGCATTGACTTCCTCGCGAGGCTTCAGTTCCTGGGAGCCTTCGTTCACCCCGGCGGCCAAAATGTCCAGCCGATCGACGTTGCGTACCTGCGTCGTCATCGCGGACCGGGCCCATCTTTGAACTGCACCGGCACGCTGCCGACGGAGTAATCCTTGCGCAAGGGATGGCCCTCCCAGTCTTCGGGCATCAAGATTCTTGAGAGGTCGGGGTGTCCGTCAAAGAGGATGCCGAACATGTCGTAGACCTCACGCTCGGGCGCCTCGGTACCGGCGTAGAGCGAAAAGAGTGAGGTCACTCGAGGGGCGTCGTCTCCCGCCATGACCCGTACTCGTACCCGCTGACGCTTCGACATGCTGAGGAAGTTGGCGACCACCTCGAAACGAGTCCCGGTGACGCCTTCGGGCAGAGGTCGCCCAGGGTGCTCGAGATAGTCAACGCCACAAACGTCAAGGCAGAGTTCAAAGCCGTCGTCGCGTAGCGCACGCACCGTGGCGAGATAGTCATCGGGTCGAACGAAGCAGACGGCGTCAGCGGCGCGTCCTTCGCTCCAAATCGCTTGCGCGGGCGCGTCGGCGGGAACCGTAATCACTTCGGTGTTCCTAGGCGAACAGTCACGGGGACCTCGGGGGTCCAATCCGATCCGTGGTCGTCGAGGTGCACCGGCGTTCCACTGGCTCGACGCTTCATAATTTCCCCGGTACGAATTAATTCGTGCAAGGTCAAGATCGCGTGCATCAGTGTCTCGGGCGAAGGCGGACATCCGGGCGCGTACACGTCGACCGGCACTATTTGATCGACGCCTTGCACGATGGCGTAGTTGTTAAAGAGCCCGCCCGAGGAAGCACAGACGCCCATAGAAATCACGTATTTCGGCTCGGCCATTTGGTCGTAGACCTGTCGCAAGACCGGCGCCATCTTCTGACTCACTCGGCCCGCGACAATCATGAGGTCACCCTGCCGGGGGGAGTTGCGGAACACTTCCATGCCGAATCGAGCGAGGTCGAAGTCAGCGCCACCGGTGGCCATCATTTCGATGGCGCAACAGGCCAGACCGAAGGAGACCGGCCAAAGGGAAGCCCGACGGGCCCACTGAACCAGATCCTCGACGCGACCGGTCAAGAAGTTGTGCTGAAGATCCTCGATACCCACTTAGGCCACAAGCTCGCTTTCGCGACCGATGCGCACGATTGTTGAGGCCGAACTGCGTGCGGGCATCGCTTCGGTTAACACGGCTTTTGGTCCCCACGACAAGGCACCTTCGCTCACGAGGTAGAGCAAGGAACCAAAGACGGTGAGGGAGAAAATCGCAATTTCAATCAGACCAAAGGTCCCCACCTGTCGGAAGACGACGGCGAAGGGGTACAGGAAGACCACCTCAATATCAAAGATGACGAAGATCATTGCCACGAGATAGAAGCGAACGGGGAATCGCGCCGGCGGCTCAAACTCGGGAACGATGCCGCACTCGTAGGGGGCGAGCTTGGCTTCCGTCGGGCGCTTCTTGGGGGCTACCAATTTGGAAGCGAGGAAGGAAAGCGATGCGAAAAGTACGCCGACGACCAAGAGACACAGGAGGGGGAAGTACTGAATCACGAACTTCATCCTACAAAGCCGTAGACCCCCCAAGCCGTATCCAAGCTCGAGAGATAGCACCTATCCTGTCGTAGTGTCCAAACTCATCGCCACCGCCTCCACCACCCCCCTCTTCGATGTCGTCATTATCGGCGCTGGCCCCAGTGGCTCCGCTTGTGCCTACTGGCTGGCGCGCGCTGGATGGAAGGTCTGCCTCATCGAAAAGAAGACCTTTCCTCGGGAAAAAACGTGCGGCGACGGGTTGACCCCGCGCAGCGTGTACCAACTCCAGCAAATGGGCCTCGAAAGTGACGTAGCCGCGCACGGTCACAAGTACAACGGCCTTCGCTCCTTCGGCTTTGGCGCCTCGCTGGAATTGCAGTGGCCCGAGCACCCGGTGTTTCCCAACTACGGCTACACCATCACCCGCTTCAACCTCGACGGCCTCGTCGCCGAGAAGGCCGCGAGTGAGGGTGCGACCTTGCTGACCGGCTGCGAAGTGGTCGACCTGCTGAACGTGACGCCCGCCACCCAAGAGCGACTCGGCGGTGCGTCGGGGGCCGTGGTAAAGGACAAGGAGAGTGGCGAGACGGCGGAAATTCGCGCACGCTACGTCATTGTGGCCGACGGTCAGAATTCCCGCATTGGCCGGGCCTTGGGCACGAATCGCAACCGTGATTGGCCCATGGGCATGGCGTTGCGCGGCTACTACAGCAGTGATCGCCACGCCGAACCCTGGATTGACTCCCACCTCGATATTCGTGATCCCAACGGTCAGGTCGTTCCCGGTTACGGCTGGATTTTCCCGCTGGGGGACGGACGCGTCAATGTTGGTGTGGGACTGCTGTCCACCGGTGGCGCCTGGAAGGGAGTGAACACCACCAAGTTGCAGGAATACTTCGTCTCGCAAACGGCCGAGGCCTGGGGACTCAACGAGCAAAGCTGCCTCGGTGATCCCACGGGCGGACGGCTCCCCATGGGACTCGCCATTGGACCGCGTGTCGGACCCAACACCGTCGCTATTGGTGACGCCACCGGCACCGTCAATCCCTTCAATGGAGAAGGGATCGCCTACGGCTACGAATCGGGTCGACTCGCCGCTGGCGTCGTCGGCCAGGCCCTTCTCGAGAACAATCCAGATGTTCTGCGGCTGTACGAAGAACGTATGGAAGCCAACTACGGGGATTACTACAAGGTGGCTCGCGCCTTCGTGCGACTCATTTCCGAGCCGCGCATCTTGAGCGCTTGCGTCGGCGCGGGACTGCGCATCAAGCCGGTTATGACCGAATTACTCGCCATCATGGCCAACCTTATGGACAACGATCACCGCGGCCCCGCCGAAGTTGGCTACCGCGCGCTGGTGAAATTAGCGGACGTTATCCCCGACAAGGCCTTCACCGCCCTGCTGGCCAACGTTGGCGGCGGCGAGTAAGCCAGCAAGAGCGGACGGGCTTCGCAAAGAGCAATTACGCTTCCCTTGGTGGTTATAAAGCGAAGAGCAGCTTCAGTCCGGTGATTCCTTCCTTCATTATCTTCCTTCGCGAGGGCATCGAAGCTTCGATGATTGTCGCGATGCTCCTGGCGTACCTCAACAAAACTGGTAAACGACAGTACTTTCGCGACGTGTACGTGGGTGTCGGCGCCGCGCTGCTCCTGGTGATCGTGGGGGGTATCGCCGTCTACCTCGCGGTACGCCACTACAGCGGATCAAACGTCCAAACCTATATTGAGACCACTACCTACCTGCTCGCCGCCCTCTTTTTGACCCTCATGACCTTCTGGATGAGTCGGCACGCCCGCAGCATGAACACCGAACTTCAGACCCGTTCCGACGTCGCCCTCAGCAGTGGAAAGCGTTGGGGACTCGGCGTGCTGAGCGCACAAGCGGTGGGGCGCGAGGGTCTCGAAACGATGGTCTTCACCCTGGCCATCCTCTTCACCAACACCTCCCAGGCCGGCACACCCTTACAGGGTCGGGGGGTCTTGGTGGGCGCCATCAGCGGCCTCGCGGTGGCCCTCGGTCTGAGTTACCTGATGTACAAAATGGGAACGAAGATAAATCTCAAGGTGTTCTTCCGAGTCCTCGGCGTGGTTCTGATGATTTTCGCCGCGGGACTGATCGCCGACGCCGTCGAAAATTTGCAGTCCTTAGGCTGGTTAAAGGTGGGCACGCAGGTCCTCTGGCACTCGGGAAATGTGTTAAATGAGGGATCGAACCTCGGCGATATCGCCCACTCACTTCTCGGCTACGCCCAGTCGCCCACCCTGGCGCAAGCGGTGGTGTGGGTACTCTACGTAGGGGTGAGCGTTAGTTACTTCCTCGCCATAGGGCGACGCCCCCAACGCAGTTAAGCCGCGACGCCCGACGAAGGGGCAATGTGGCTCACCATGACGTTCGTCAAGCTGGTCACCAAAGATCGTGCCGTCGGCCAGGACGAAGACAGTATGAAGAAGGTTGTTTCGTAGTGCCCTTGCGTCGCAACGACGACGAAGAGGTGCGCGCTCACACTGGCCAAGCTGGTGCTCGAGGTGAGGGCGACCGTGGCCACGCCCACTCGGTGAAAACCCTTGGCGAAAGTGAGCACGGACAGGGCTTTACCGTCACTGACCCGAGGGTTACTACTGGAAGATGCTTCGACGAGGTCGGCACTTACGTTGGCGAAACAGCTACTAAAGCGCGGTGAACGCATCTCGGCGGTATCTCGCTGCACCATGGACAACTGCGGGTAGTACTGGACGTAGGAAGCGACTTCCAGGCCCCCCGCTCGCGAGGAACTGAAGACCGAAGAAGCCACTTGGTAGAGGGGCAGTTGCCCGGCCGCCCCGTACATACGGTCGGCGGCGTTGCTGATGCCCATGCAGTGCTGAAAAGCGCGCACGGCTACTTCGTACACCGAATTGGCGGCGGGGGCGGTAGTGGTCGTGGTGTAATTCGTCTTGAAGACCTGGTTCGCCGGACCAACCAGATTGGCGAGGAGGGGATCAGTGGACACCGACCACGACCCGGGCAAGTCGGAAAGGCGCAAATTGAGCGCCTGTAGGGCCGACTCGGCAGAAGCTTGGCGGTGACGAGATTCCCACCGCGTTCCCAGGTATCCGGCCGACGAAAGGAGGGCGACTACCAGGGCCGCCGTCAGCCCCGTCAAGGCGCCGCGCGTTCGCTCCACTCGCCCACCGGCTAACAGCACGAAGGGGGTAAGTTCGTCAAAGCGACGGCGAGCACTGGTACGCCATTCAAAGGTACGCCCATCGATCGTCGCCGACAAGCTGGTGCGGCCCGGACTGCGCAGCAAGCGCACATCTCCCATGACGGACCAGGGAATTTGCCACGCCACCGGATCAACGCCGGCCAGCTGCGTGAGGGAATGCTCATTGAGCAAGAGCGTTACCGGGTCCGTTGGACCCTTAGGCGTGAAACTCTCGTTGACGCGCCATCCCTCACTACGCAGTGCGTTCGTACCGGTCAAGGCCTTCCTCCCACTTCACGCCTCAGGATCAGGACAAGGTTTCGGCGACGTCCGCCGCGAAGTAGGTAAGGATCATGTCCGCGCCGGCCCGTCGAACCGCCGTTAACTGTTCAAGGGCCACGGCTGGCCCGTCAATCCAGCCTCGCTCGGCCGCCGCGTGAATCATGGCGTACTCCCCCGACACGTGGTACGCGGCGACGGGTACGTCAAGCTCGCGACGCAGGTCGCTGACGACGTCGAGGTAGGTCATGGCGGGCTTCACCATCACAATGTCGGCGCCCTCTTGCACGTCGAGCCGCGCTTCACGGAGGGATTCGCGACGGTTGTGGTAGTCCTGCTGGTACGCCCGACGATTACCGCCGTTGATAATTTGCACGTCCACTGCTTCGCGGAAGGGGCCGTAGAGCGCACTGGCGTACTTGGCGCTGTAGGCCATAATGACCGTTTCGCTGAAACCAGACTGGTCGAGAGCCTGGCGTATGGCGCCAACTTGGCCGTCCATCATGCCGCTGGGCCCAACCACGGCGGCTCCGGCTCGAGCTTGCGCCACCGCCTGGCGAGCGTAGAGCTCGATGGTCAGGTCGTTATCAACCGTCCCGTCGTCGCGCACCACGCCGCAGTGGCCGTGATCAGTGAACTCATCGAGGCAGGTGTCCGCCATAACTAAAAGTTCGTCACCGAACTCATCGCGCAAGCGCCGAAGGGCTACCTGAATGATGCCGTTCTCGTCCCAGGCTTGGGACCCCGTCGCGTCCTTGGTCGCCGGCAAGCCGAAGAGAATGATGCCGCCCACCTGGCGTTCAGCCAGACGGCGCGCCTCATCCACCAAGGAATCGAGCGTGTGCTGGAACTGACCCGGCAAGGAAGAAATGGGCGTCGGGGATGGGCGTCCCTCCGCCACGAAGAGCGGCGCAATCAACTGCGAAGGCGTCAGCGTGGTCTCGGCGACAAGGCGTCGAAGGGCGCTGGTTCGTCGAAGGCGGCGGGGGCGCTCAGCAGGAAACATGCTTCTAGCCTAGGTCGGGCGTGGCCACATTAGGCATTGAAACCTTCGTCGACGAGGCTCGTGGCTCGGTCCACGATGTCGTCATCGGTTAAATACCCACCAAATCGACGACGCAGTTGGACGAGAGTGTCGAGTGACGAGGCATCGACGTGCCCATCGGGTACGAGGCCCATTCGCTCATCTCGAATCACCGTCAGGTGTGCTTTCGCCTGCTCACGGTCCAGTCCGAGGACTTCTTCGATGACTGCGAGGGCCGCTCCCTCGTTCGCGGTGTCGAGCACCCACGCCGCCGCCGCCAGGAGTAGCGAACGTAGTTGGCGCGCGACTGCTCCATTCACCCCGCGACGGCCGGCGAGGACTGTCCCGAGATAGGGACCGATGTCGGTGACCCGCCCGTAGTTGCGACACCCCGCGTCACTGGCCCGCAGTTCATTGCTCGCGTTCAAAATGGTGGCGGCGCACTGTCCCGCCATGAGAGCGTTCGCCCGCTGGGGCGTGACCCCGAGGGCGACCACTTCGAGGTCCGAGCGCGAGATGTCCAGTCGAGCGAGCAGTTCGTACGCCACGAAGGCGAAGCCCGAGGTCGCAACGTCCACCGCGAAGGGTCTACCCGGCAGTTCAGCCGGCGAAAGTCCCGGCGCGCACCACAATCCCAAGTCCAGTCCCCGGTCAAGAGCAGCGTAGATGGTCAAGTCCATCAAGGTCGCGAGCGGATTCGTCGCTATGAACTGATAGGCCAGGACATTGTCCGGACCGGTAAGAACGAAATCCAGTTCGCCGCTGGCGAGGGCGGCAAACTGCGCGGGTGACGAGACCACGCTGACCTCCTCGATCACGAGTCCGGCGGCGTGCACGCTTCCGCTGCGCTCCGCGACCGCGAGGAGCAATGACTTAGTGAAGGTCCCCAGGCGCAGTGTCGTCATGGCCTCGGAGGCCACGAGGGCATCACACCACGTCCCGAGGGGAAGCGGACATTCTTGGCGCGCACAAACTCGAGCAGCGTCTCCGCGCTGTACTCACGTCCGTAGCCCGAGCCCTTAACGCCGCCGAAGGGAGAGCCAATAAAGGTGCGTCGGGTGTACTGGTTCACAAAGACCATGCCGACTTCGAGACGCGGTGCCAGGCGCGCCGCTCGACCTTCGTCAGCGGTACAAATGGCCGCGGTGAGTCCGTACTCGCTGTCGTTGGCAATCTCGACGGCCTCGTCATCACTGGCAAAAGTCATCAGGGCGGCTACGGGACCAAAGACTTCCTCGCGGGCGATGGTCATGCTCCGGGTCACGTCGCCAAAAATACGCGGGGCCACCCAAAAGCCCTCGGGATTGAGGTGTTCGGGTAACGAGCCTTCAAATAACAAGGTCGCTCCCTCCTTCATGGTTGTGGCCACGTACGAAGCGACCCGTTCTTGCTGGCGCCGATCGACCATGGGCCCGATGTCGGTCGCCGGATCAAGGGGCTCACCGACCACCAGGCCTTTCGCGGCGGCCACGAACTTTTCGGCAAACTCGTCGTAGAGCGACTCGTGCACCACCAGGCGCGACGTCGACGTGCAGGCCATGGCGTTGTTGTAGAACATACCCTCGATGGCCACCCGTACGGCGGCGTCCACGTTGGCGTCGTCGAGCACCAGCAGCGCGTTCTTCCCGCCCAATTCGAGGGTGACGTAGGTGAGGTGCTCCGCCGCGGCCTGCATCACCTTGCGACCGGTCTGGGTCGACCCAGTGAAGGTCACTCGCTCGATACGTCGATGGGCGAGCAGGGCCGGACCAGCGTCCAGGCCGTTGACCGCGTTAAGCACCCCCGGAGGCAAGACCGTATTGGCGAGCTCGATGAGGCGCAGTATCGCCAGGGGGGCCTGCTCACCGGGCTTGACGACCACGGTATTACCCGCCGCCAAGGCGGGGGCACACTTCTTGGCGACGTGTTGCACTGGCCAGTTGAAGGGCAAAATTGCCGCGACGACGCCGTAGGGTTCGAAGGTCACGTGCGCTTCGACCGGACCCTGGTGCAAGAGCTGACCGTGGATGGTGTCGGCAATACCCGCGTAGTAGTCAAAATTGGTGTGACTGGACACCACGTCGACCAGCAGTGCGTCGCGCTTCGGTTTACCCACTTCGCGAGCGCAGAGTTCCGCCAACTCCTCGGCATGGTCGCGAATAACGGCGGCCACCTGGCGCAAATACCCAGCGCGTTCGCGTGGTGAGAGGTCACGCCAGATGGTCTCGTAGGCGTGGCGGGCGCTCAGCACCGCTCGGTCGACGAGATCTCGTTCGGCCACGGCGACCCGAGCCAGCACGGCCCCACTGGACGCTTCGTGCACGTCGTAGGTGGCGGCCCCGTCGGGCAGGGCCCAGGCCCCGTCGATGAAGGCACCCCAGAGTGGGTGGGAAACAAGTACGGCGTCCGAAAGGGCCGAGTGTTGATTGCTGGTCATTCTTCCCCCATTGTCGTCCTTGAAACTAGCCAAGGAGTGAGTGGCTGTGATTAAAAACTTTTCGTGGTCATGGTCGCGGCGCCACGGTGGGCCAAAGATCAGCCAGCGAGTCGTCCCATCCGACGTGAACGCGGGCATGCGTCTCGCGTACCGCGCGTCCCGTTGAATTTCCCGGCACGATTACCACCGTCGCTGGATCAACGTAGGGAGCAGCGACGCGCCAGGCGGAGGGGGCCCCAATAAAGAGGGCATCCGCCCCTCGAATGACGTCGACCTCGTGAGCCGTGAGGGTCCGTGGCGCGGTGGCGTAGCAGTGGACCTGATCGACACGAATTCCCCGTTCTCGCAAAGCAGTGGGAAGTTCGGGCTGCATCTCGAGCGCTCCCAGCATCAAGACGGGTCCGGCGACGACGTGACCGACGAGGCCCTGCGCTCCATCCTCACTGCAATACGCCACGGTGAATCCGCGCTCGATGAGAAGCTTTTCCGTCACTCGGCCCACCGCGTAAACCTGCACCCCGTGGCTCAGCGAATCACGAACGAGTTCGAGGTAGTCGCCCGCCCTCGCGCTCGAAACTACGAAGGCGGCGTAGGGTTCGGGTGGCGCCAAGGTCGCCAGCTGGGCGCGCACCTGCGCCACCGACGACCACCGCGTCGTGGTGAGTGGTACGTCCAGCACGAGTGCGTCGCTGGGCAGCCGGTCGAGGAGCTCGGCACGCAACCGTCCTTCACGAGTGTTCACCACCCGCAATCCCCCCGCCCCGCTTGCCGGGTAGATATTCATGGGAGGAGGAGGCCTCCGCCGCAGTCGTCGCGCAGGTGCCGAGCCACTGCGCCACCCAGCGCCGTAGGGTCAGCGCCGTGGCGGACGTGACGCACGGAGGAGCTGCCATCGGGGGCAATCATGGCCGCGGAAATGCGTATGCCACCATCCGTCACCTGTGCCCAGGCGGCCACCGGCAGTGAACAGCCCGCGCCCAGTTCACGTAAGAAGGCGCGCTCCGCGTGCACCGCAGTCCCCACCTCGGGTAGGTGCAGCGCGGCCAGCAAGGTCATGGTCGCCTCGTCATCGCTACGACATTCCAGTGCGAGCGCCCCTTGACCAACTTGTGGAATAAACCACTCGGGATCAAGGTACTCCGCCACTTGGTCTAATTGTCCCAAGCGCTCCAGCGCCGCCGCGGCGGCCACGATGGCGTCGACACCATTACGACCACTAGCGGCCAGTCGCGTTGCCATGTTGCCGCGCAGTTCCACAATGTTGAGGTCGGGGCGGCGCTCCAGCAGGAGAGCTCGTCGCCGGGGAGACCCCGTCGCCACGGTGGCCCCCGGGCCCAGTCCGGCGAGACTGCGTCCGACGAGAACGTCGCGAGGGTCGAGCCGTTCGGCAATCGCTCGCAAGGTCAAGCCCTCGGGCGACGCACTAGGCAGGTCCTTGGCTGAATGCACCGCAACATCCGCGTCGCCGCGCAGTACCGCCTGTTGAATTTCGACGGCGAATATTCCCTCACCACCGAGCGAGGCGAGCGATTCACCCGAGCGTCGGTCGCCGTTGGTACTCAGTGGGACCAGGGTGACCGTCACGCCCATCGCTCGCAATCGAGCAGCAACTCGTTCGGTCTGGTCCAGCGCTAGGGGAGATTGGCGAGTAGCCAGCCGAACGGTCACGGGGCCACGAGTCATTACGACCATTCTACGGGACGTTCGACGACGGCCCCGAAGCGGTGATTCCTAGCGACTGCAACACGCCCCCAGCGAAGTTCAGGGAGTGGAGCATGTGGGAGACGAGGATCTGCAGCTCAATCGAGAAGTCGACGTAGTGCACTACGACGCCGATGGGCACATTAACGACGGTGGGCGCAAAGTTCAAAATCGCCTTTACTCCCGCCGCCACGAGTTGGTCGGCCACTTCTTGTGCGGCCGCGGCCGGAACCGTGATGACGCCTACCGACGCGGCCAGTATGGGCTCATCAATGGAGCGAACAATTTGGCCGCCAATTTCCTTGCCAATCACGCTCGGGCTGGCGTCGTAGAGGGCGGTGAGTTGCGCCCCGTGGATCAGGAAATTCGAACTGTTGACCAGGGCTTGACCAAGGTTGCCCATTCCCACCACCACTACTGAATAGTTTCGGTCGTGGCCGAGGGCCTCGCCGATTTTCGTCCGTAGCAGGGCGACGTCGTAGCCTGAGCCTCGTACCCCGAGTTGACCCATGCCCGCGAGGTCGCGTCGCACGGTGGTCGCCGTGACCCCGGTCAAGGTAGCGATGGTTGACGAGTCGATTGTCGCAATTCCTTGACGGGAATAGCCTTCGATGACGCGCTGGTAGATGGGCAATCGGGCGATAGTAGGGTTCGAGAGCGAGCGACCGCGAATTCCTTTGACGCTCGCGGGACTCTTGTCCCTTCGGTTCACCCGCACGATTTACCTGACCAGCGACCGACTGCGTTCGGCGGCCGCGGCAACCGCCTCTAAGAACGCCGCGCGAACAGCCCGGCCCTCGAGCATCCGCAAACCCGCCGCGGTAACTCCACCCGGGGACGTCACCTGGTACCGAAGTTCTTCAGGACTTTCCCCGGACGCGGCGAGCAGGGCAGCCGATCCCTCGAAAGTGGCCACCACCATTTGGCGGGAAATCTCTCGAGAAAGTCCCTGGTGGACGCCGGCCTCGATCAATGCCTCAACCACGAGATAGAGGTAGGCCGGCATGGGACCCGAGAGCCCCGACACGGCGTCAATCTGGCGCTCGGTCACCCGCACAACGAGCCCCACGGCCCCGAGAACTGATTCGGCCCAATCGAGATCTGCGCTAGTGCAGTGGGCGCCGCCAGTAATGGCCGAGACCCCCTTGCCCACCACGACCGGCGTATTGGGCATAGAGCGGATAACGGCCACGGGGGTGGCAAAACAAGCTTGCAAGCGCTCAGTCGTGAGTCCCGCCACCACCGAGAGCAGACGAGTCACGCCCATTACCCCGCAGAGGCGAGCAATCCCTTCGGCGTAATCAGGTTTGACACAGAGCACCACACCGGTGCCGGGGCTGAGGTACTCAGCTTCCAGCGAAGTCTCGACGCGAACCCCGGGAAAGCGATCACGAAGAAGCTGCGCTTTGGCGTCCCCCCGTTGAATAATGAGTAATTCTTCGGGAGCGCACCAGTGCGCGTTCAAGAGACCCGCCACCAAGGCGGCCCCCATACGGCCACCGCCAAAAACAAGTAGTCGATAGGTCATACGTCAACGATAGTTGACCTGCGAGAACGAAGTCCGGTCGCCACTTTCAGCACGCAACGAGCTCGCTGTTACGCCGTTGTTCAATGAGGGCCACCAGGGAAGAGGCTGCCGATGACCACGAGTACTGCTGCGCGAGTTCCACCGCGCGCAGCGCGAAAAATCCCTCTTGATCAGCCACGATAACTTCCTCAACGGCATCGGCCCACGCCACCGGGCTACGGTCCTCGAGCAAGAGTCCGTTCACCCCCGGCTGGACCAGGGTGGTGAGCCCCCCGACCGCGCTCGCGATTACCGGAGTACCACAGGAGCTCGACTCCAGGGCCACCAGTCCAAAGCTTTCCGAGCGCGAGGGCACGAGGGTCACCGAAGCGGCGCGCATCCACGAAGACAACATCACGTGCGACTGGGGGGCCACGAAGCGAACGTGATCAATTACCCCCGCCTCGGTCACTCGACGTCGAAGTTGGCTTAATTCACCTAGCCCGCTCGGACCAGAAGGGCCGCCGATCAGGGCCAAGGTGGCGTCGTGGCCGCGCTGGCGCATTTCGATCAGTGTTTCTACGGCCAGCTCAACACCCTTGAGGGCCTGAATGCGACCAACGTAGAGCAGCAGGGCCCCCTCGGACTTCAATCCCAAGGCGCTACGAGCGGCCTGGCGATTACCGGGGGCGAAGTAGGCCCTTTCCACCCCCAAGGGCACCACGGCAATGCGGGTGGGGTCGGCGTTGTAATAGTGCACGAACTGATCGCGTTCCACGTCGCAACTCGCCAGCACGACGTCGGCGCATTCAAAAATGGCCTTCTCCTCAACGGCGCGCATGGCGGACTCCGCTTCGAAGTGGTCGGCCTTCACAAGCTCAAGCGTGTGAAAAGTGACCACGAGGGGGATGGAGCGCTCGTGCTTTAAGGCGTGACCCACCATCGCGGCCAGCCAGTAATTCGCGTGGATGGCGTCGGGCCCGCCGATGCGGTCGAAGATGGTCGAAACACCCTGACGAAACACGTCAAGGTAATCAAGTAGTTCGTAGCGCTCGAGCGGCCGCAAAGGTCCGGCCGTCACGTAATGCACGACGTAGCCCGGTTCGACCTTGACCTGGTCAGGCACCCAAGGATTCTCACGCCGGGTGAAGGTGTGCACCTCGTGACCTTGGCGCGCCGCGGCGGTGGCAATCTCTCGCGTGTACACGTTGGCTCCACCGGCCGAGGACGTACCCGCCTGCGCCTGGGGATCGGTGTGGAAGAGAATCTCGGCAATCCGGGTCACCGCCCCAGCCTAACGGTGAATCCCGACTAATTGAGTCGGAATTTACTGCTCAAGGATCCAGCCACACGAGGTAGCGGACGTTTCGTTCGGGAACCGGCCCAAAGTCCCTGGAATCGGTGGAAAATGCTGGGTTGTCGCCGCGAAGTTCAAGGGAGCGGCCGTGACGAGCAACGCAACGCTTCACCAAGAGGTCCGGTCCTCGGCCCTCGACGTGTACGACGACGACGTCGCCCACTCGCACCCGGCGCCAGCGGCGTAGCGCCAGCACTTCCTGCCCCGGCAATAGCGTTGGCAACATCGAGGGCCCCTCGATGATTACCCGACGAATCCAAAAGCTCACGAGACGCACGAGCGCAATGGTACGCCACGGTGACTATCCTGACCTAGTAGTAATCGGTCATAAAGACCTCGAATCGAAAGGTGAAGCCATGACGCTTCGTTCACTTATTACCGCTCTGGTGTCGACGACACCTGCTCTTAGGGCCTCGGCCCACTGCGACCTGCCTTGCGGCGTTTACGACCCAGCCCAGGCCCGCATCGACGCGCAGTCGGTGAAGGCCTGCATGGAGAAGTACGCAGCGTCGAGTGACCCCGACTTCAAGACCCGTGCACTGATCATCAAAGAAGAGCGTTGCGAGGCCGTGAAGCACCACCTCTGGGTCCTGTGGACGGACTACTTCAAGCCCGAGCACCTGACCGCCTACCCCAACTTGCACGACCTTTTCTGGCAGGCCACGAAGTCGGCCGGCGAAGCGAAGAAGACCAACGACGTCGCGGTCGCCGAGCGCTTGCTCGCCGAAATTGACCACATTGCTGAGATCTTCTGGGCGACCAAGAAGTAGTCACGTAGCGAGCCTCTCGAGGGAGGGGCTCGCTTGGTGAATCAGGAGTGGGGCGAATGCCACTCGCGATGGTGGCGGTGACCACGCTGACCGGTGCGATGGTTCGCCATGACGTTCACGTGCGGTACCACCAGGCTGGTTGAGAGCCCGTGGAAGTGGTGGCGCAAGTGGCGATGTGACGCGAGGAAACTCAGCCCAAGGGTCAAAATACTCATGGCGGCCAGGCTCACGGGAATGGACGTGTAGTCACTCAACTGGCCGACGGCAATCTGCGCGATCGGCCCGACAACCAATGGGATAACTGCCAGGAGCGTATACATCGACTCGCGGTGCGCCACGGGGGTAGCGCGCTGCAGGATCGAGGTGATGAGCGAGGCGTTCATGAGCAGCGCAAAGCCGATCGGCAGGGTCGCGGCCACCGCTAACAGGCTCGTGGCCGCCGAGTGGCCGCCGGAGCGGTGTTCCGCGACGGCCATCACCGCCAGCCCCAGTCCCGCAATGATGAAACACCAGCCTTGCACCTTGGACCAGGACACTCGACCATGGAGGCGTCGCACGGCGAACACGACAAAGATTCCTCCGAGCAACGACCCGCTCTCGAGGAGGGCCAACACTTCGGCGCTGGTCGACAAGGTGCTGGCAATTGCCGCCAAGCCTTGGAAACCTAGGCGAGTTCGGGATGAGCAGGACAGTTAGCCAACAAGGGGTTGGCGATCAAGTCGTCGTCAGCAATCGGTGATTGGCAGACCTGACAAGAGCGGTAGTTCCCCGCCCGAAGACGCTCCAGGGCTCGTTCCACATCGCGCAGGGTGGTGTCAATCGCGGTCACGGTTTCGTTCGTGATTTCACTCATGGCGTCCAGCGTAGTCCGAGGGTCTCCCTCGCGCTGGTGAGGAAGGGGCGCGATTCAATGGCGCGTCGAAGGACGTCGAGGTGAAGACGCGAGAGAAGCCCACGAAGGACTTGCCCATCCCCAGTAGGGTCGCAATCACGGGCGCGCCCCGGCCCTGAGTGCTGAGGGAGAAATCCTCGAGCGGGACGGGGAAGGAGGGGCAAAACGTTTGCACTAACCTGTGGTGTCCGGAGTCGTACTTTTGTCTTTGCAAATTTCCGTCCGTCGGGCCGCTAGCTCATCGGGAAGAGCAGGGGACTTTTAATCCCAAGGTGCCGGGATCGAGACCCGGGCGGCCCACCAGCAAGAGTTGCGTTTCGTGGTTGAAGCCTGCCGGCTTTCCGGGTCTTTGCCTTCGGCCGGAAGAAGGTCGGCACGCCGCGCGGAAGGGCCGCCTCTCTGGCCGTGGGTCTCAAGCAGCCCTTGAGCCCCACGTGATTACCGGTGAGCGGTGCTGGATCAGTGCTGGCCCTTAGGAAATTTTTGCGTCACGGGCCACTCCGAAGGTCACCGCCTCGGCAAATCCCTTGGCCGACGACAGCACGTGCGCAACGAAAAAGTTGCATTCGCCGACGGCACGCTGGCGAGCCGCCTCGTCACCACTCCACGTCGACAGGGCTCGGCGAGTCATGAGATAAGCCCCAGCCGTTACCGCAAGAAGCTGGAGATAGGGAGTGGCGCCCGCCACGGCATCTATTCGCGATTGCTCCAGTTGCTCGAGCATCCATTCACTCGCGGCACCGACTTGGTCAATGGCTTCGCGTAGGCCACGAAAGCTTGGTGCCAATGCGTGGGAGGGCTCGTAGCCTTCGGGGATGACGGCGCGCATCTGATCAGTAAGTTCCCGTAGCCAGCGTCCCTGGTCACGGGGGATCTTGCGCAGGATGAGATCGAGGGCCTGGATACCGTTGGTTCCCTCATAAATCGGACCGATGCGCGCGTCACGTAGGTACTGCGCCATGCCGAACTCTTCGACGTACCCAACCCCACCGAGCACCTGGACGCCCTCGGACGCGGCGCCAAAGCCAATGTCGGTGGCCCAGGCTTTGGCCACTGGTGTGAGGAGGTCAGCGAAATTTCTCCCGCGCTCGCGATCGGCGTCACTGCTGGCGTACCGAGCCTGATCTTCGTAGGATTTCACGGTCAGTGACAACATGCGCGAGGCCTTCGTCGTGGTGGATATTCGTAGCAACATCCTCTGAACGTCGGGATGCTCGATGATGGCCGAAGGCACGGGGGCCGACGCCGTCTCGGCGCGCCCCTGCCGGCGATCTCGGGCGTAGGCGGTGGCGGCTTGCAGGACGCGTTCGCCGACGCCGGGTCCCTCTGAGCCAATTGAGAGGCGCGCCGCATTCATCATCGTGAACATGACCTGCATACCACCGTGCAGGGGGCCGACGAGCTGTCCCCGAGCGCCGTCAAATGCCATGACGCAGGTGGGGCTGGCGTGAATACCCAGTTTCTCCTCCACTCGTAAGCAGCGAAGAGCGTTGCGAAGAGGTGAGGACTCCCCGGACGACTCAATGAACTTCGGCACGGCGAAGAGTGAGAGACCCTTCGTACCCGCTGGCGCATCGGGCGTGCGAGCCAGCACTAAGTGAATGATGTTTTCACTGAGATCGTGCTCGCCCCAGGTAATAAAGATTTTGGTTCCGCTCACGAACCACTGCTCACCGTCGAAGTGCGCCGCCGTGCGTATGGCCCCCAGGTCAGAACCGGCGTCGGGCTCGGTGAGGTTCATCGTGCCCGTCCACTCACCGGTCAAGAGCCGGGGAAGAAAGGCCGCCTTTTGTTCGTCACTCCCCCACTGGAGCAACGCCTCAATTGCTCCTTGAGTCAGCACGGGATTGAGCGAAAGGGCGAGATTCGCTGAAGCAAAGATCTCCTGCATAGCCAGTCCCACCGAACCGGGGAACCCGCCACCCCCGAACGCCGGTGAAAAGGGCAAGGCGCCCCAGCCACCCTCGACGTAGCGGGCGTAGGCCTGTCGCAGAGAGGCGGGCAGCGTCACGCTCGCATCCTCAGCGTGGTACGTGGCCCCCTCGATATCGCCCGTTCGATTGGTGGGTGCGATGACCTGCGAGGCTAAACGACCGAATTCCTCGAGCACCATACGCACCGCAGCAGTGTCGATGTCACGGTAGCAATCGAGTTTCAGGAGCTCCGTGAGGCCAGCGACCTCGAGGGCCACCATGTATTCATCCACCGGCGCTCGGTAGGGCGAATCACCGCTGGGCAGTGCTGAAGTCGACACGCCCGGAACGTTCGCGTCCATCACATGTTGCGGCGATAGACGCCGCCGACTTCAAAGAGTGTTTCGGTAATTTGTCCGAGTGAGGCGTACTTCACCGTTTCGAGTAATTCGGCAAAAACGTTGTCGCCACGGAGAACCACATCGCGAAGACGAGCCAGCGCCGCCGGCGCACGGTCGGCGTGTCGCTGGTGGAAATCAGCGAGGCGGCGAATCTGCCCCTGTTTCTCCTCCTCGGTTCCCCGCGCCAACTCGAGCGTGCCCAGCGCGACTTCCTCGCTAGGCGCGACGAAGGTGTTCACGCCCACGATGGGGAGCGATCCGTCGTGCTTCTTGTGTTCGTAGAGCATCGAATCATCCTGGATACGACCTCGCTGGTAGCCCGTTTCCATGGCTCCGAGAACGCCACCGCGTTCCGAAATGCGATCGAGTTCGGCCAGCACCGCGGCCTCCACCAGGTCGGTGAGTTCCTCGACCACGAAACTCCCCTGGAGGGGGTTTTCGTTCATGCTCAGCCCCCACTCCTGGTTGATAATCATCTGGATGGCGAGGGCGCGGCGCACCGATTCGGTCGAGGGAGTTGTCACCGCTTCGTCGTAAGCGTTGGTGTGCAGGGAGTTCGCGTTGTCGTACATCGCGCACAGTGCCTGCAGCGTGGTGCGAATGTCGTTGAAGGACATTTCCTGGGCGTGCAGGGAGCGTCCCGACGTCTGCACGTGGTACTTAAGTTTTTGCGATTTCCCGTTTCCCTGGTATTTGTCACGGATGGCGATGGCCCAAATGCGCCGAGCGACACGCCCAATGACCGTGTATTCGGGGTCCATGCCGTTGGAGAAGAAGAAGGAAAAGTTCGACGCGAAGTCGTCAATCGCCATGCCCCTCGCCAAGTAGGCCTCGACGTAGGTGAAGCCGTTGGCCAAGGTGAAAGCCAATTGCGTTATAGGGTTCGCCCCCGCTTCGGCGATGTGGTAGCCCGAAATCGAAACGGAGTAGAAGTTTTTCACCTCGTTCGCGACAAAGTACTCCTGGATGTCGGCCATCACCCCCAGTGAAAATTCGGTGGAGAAGATGCAGGTATTTTGTCCCTGGTCTTCCTTCAAAATGTCGGCCTGCACGGTACCGCGCACCGTGCGCAGGACCTGGGCCCGTATCGTTTGCGCTTCCTCGGCGGAGGGTGCTCGGTGATGCGACGCTTCGAAGGCGTCGAGTTGCTGATCAATGGCCGTATTGAGAAACATGGCGAGAATCGTGGGGGCGGGTCCGTTGATAGTCATAGACACGGAGGTCGAGGGGTCGCAGAGATTGAATCCCCCGTAGAGGGTTTTCATGTCGTCCAGAGTGGCCACCGAGACGCCCGAAGTCCCGACCTTGCCATAAATGTCGGGCGCCAGGTTGGGATCTCGACCGTAGAGCGTCACCGAATCAAAGGCCGTGGAGAGCCGCGTGGCCGGTTGCCCCTTACTGAGGAGATGAAAGCGCAGATTGGTGCGCTGGGGATCGCCCTCTCCGGCAAACATGCGCGCCGGATCTTCGTTGGCGCGCTTGAAGGGAAAGACGCCCGCGGTGAAGGGGAAGTGGCCCGGCAGGTGTTCACTGCGCAACCAGCGGAGGAGCTCGGCGCGGTCGGTCCATCGTGGGAGGGTGACTCGATCCACCATGGTGCCGGACAATGAGACGCGTTGCAAGGGGCTGTCGCCCGAGTCCGAATCACCTTTCTTTGACGCCCAGTCGTCTCGCAGTTGCTCGAAGTCATCGAGTAGTTCCCGACTCCTTGGGTCGACCGCCCGCGTCACATCCTCGAGCAAGGCGAGCAACTCGCTGGGCAGATCGGCCTGGCCCTTCTCGTGAAGGAGCGCGACCGTTGCCCCAACCTGATGATCACGGCGCAAAGCGGCCACCAAAGTCTCGGTGTTCTCGTGATAGCCGCGGACTGTTTCGCACACCTCGGCGAGGTAGCGCGTACGCGTACCGGGGATGATCGCCGACGTTGGCGCCGAGTACCGCGAGCGAACGGGCTCGAGCAAGGGCGTGCGAACACGTAGACCATGGTGCACCAACTGATCGCGGAGGTATTGGTAGAGCGCCGTGGTTCCTTCGTCATTAAAGCGCGAGGCAATGGTGCCAAAGACGGGGGCGGCGTCGGGGCTCTGGTCCGCGCTGGGGTGGCTGCGAAACCACTGACGGCATACCGAACGCCGCGCGTCTTCGGCCCCCCGACGATCGAACTTATTAATCGCGACCGCTCCCGCAAGGTCAATCATCTCAATCTTCTCCAGCTGCGACGCGGCGCCGAACTCGGGAGTCATGACGTACATCGAAAGGTCCGATACGTCCGCCACCGCGCCGTCACCTTGGCCGATGCCCGGCGTTTCCAAAATGATGAGGTCAAACTGCGCCGCCTGACAAGCCCGAATCACGTCAGTGATGAAGGTGGGCACTTCGTTTCGACTATCGCGCGTCGCCATCGAGCGAAAGAAGATCGATGGCGAGTCAATGGCGTTCATGCGGATGCGGTCACCGAGCAGAGCCCCGCCACCTCGCCGCTTACTGGGATCAACCGCGAGGACCGCCACTCGAAGCGCGTCACCCTGGTCCAGGCGAATTCGCAAAATGAGTTCATCAATGAGCGAGGACTTCCCCGCACCACCGGTACCCGTGATGCCCAGAACGGTGGCGGGATTCGCACTGGCCGCCTGGTAGATGTCCTCACGAAGCTGATGACTGAGTTCGCCCGCTTCGATACAAGTAATCAAACGAGCCAGGTACTTGGGGTCGTCACCGCTCAGATCGGCCAGGCTGGCAACACCTTCGGACGCCAGGTCGATGTCGCACTCCTCGATGAGCAAGTTAATCATTCGCTCGAGACCTAAACGCTGGCCGTCGGCGGGCGAGAATATGCGACTGACGCCGTAGCGCTGAAGCTCATCGATTTCGCTGGGAATAATTACGCCGCCACCCCCGCCGTAGACCTTGATGTCACCACGACCCCTAGCGCGTAGTTGATCAATCAAATACCTGAAGTACTCAAGGTGACCCCCCTGGTAGGAACTGATGGCGATGCCTTGCACATCTTCAGCGATGGCGGCCGAGACGACCTGGTCCACCGAGCGATTATGACCGAGGTGAATAACTTCGGCGCCCTGCGCCTGCAGCAGGCGGCGCATGATGTTGATGGCCGCGTCGTGTCCATCGAAGAGGCTGGCCGAGGTGACAAAGCGGACGGGGAATTTTGCGCGGTACAGGCTAAGGGCCTTGTCTTCGACATTCGTTACCATAGGAGGCACAATAGTCGGATTTCCTACTAAATGTACTGACGACGTCCCCAGCGCGAAAAAGATCGCAGCTAAGCCCCAGGGCACTGGTATCGTCAGTCAACCGATGAATATCGCCGCGCGTAGGCGATGAGAAAAAGGACAGGTGCAATGGCGTCGAAACCCCTCGCATTCGATCCCATCGAAGAAGCGCGACGTCAGTGGATTGAGCACGGTTGGGGTGACGCCGCCCAGGGCATGTCCGTGATCACCGCAGTCTTCCGAGCGCAGCAGATTTACCTCGCTCGTATTGACACGCTATTACGCCCCTTCGACTTGACTTTCGCTCGATTCGAAGTCCTCACCTTGCTTGATTTCACGCGCAGCGGCTCCTTGCCCATGAGCAAAATCGGTAGTCGATTGCAGGTCCACCCCACCTCAGTGACGAGTTCGGTGGACCGGTTGGAGACGCAGAAGTACGTTCGGCGACTTCCCCACCCCACCGACAGGCGAACGACCTTGGTGGAAATTCTTCCAGCGGGACGTCGTAGCCTCGTCAACGCCACGCGGGCCCTAAACGACGGGGTCTTTTCGCAATCGGGAATAGCTCCCGCCGACGCCAAGAAACTCTTCGCCATCTTGCGCGAGCTTCGAAAGTCCGAGGGTGACTTCGCCTAGGGGCCGCCTCGCCGTCGTAGCGACCAGCCCTTTCGTGGACCTTCGACTCTTCAGCTCTCGTCACCCGCGCCGGGACAAGCCGGTTTCGGCCCAGCGTGGACGTTCCCGTAGCGATGAGAAGTAATGGCCACACTTTGCTCGAGGAGCCAGCGTGGGGCTTCCACCGCGCCCGCCGCGGCGAGGGGGCGAGGATCAAGATTGGCGCCATTACGTAAGAGCGCCGACGTAGGTGCAGTTTCTTGACTCAGCCACCGCAGTTTGGTGTCGGTGGGAAGTCGACGAAGGAGTTCCGCGATTGACTCCTTCGTCACGGCGTCGTGGCTCGACGTTGGGGCACTGAACTCGACGACCAGTCCGAAGCGCTTCGCCACGCCCGCGATAAAGCTGAGGGACGATGATGGCGTGCTCTCGTCGATGCGAACGATCGTTGGACGCAGCGGTCGCCGATAACGCTGCAGATTGCGTTCGACGGTGAGTCCAGAGCGATCGAGCGATCTACCACCGATACTGGTCCACCACTCGTCGACCTCGCGAAGGGAGAGCGAAGGATCACGCAGGGGTTCCCAGTGGCGTAGTGCCGCGACGTAATTCTCACCACCGGCTTTGGCGTTGGGACCAACGCTCGAACGCTTCCAGCCACCGAAGGGTTGGCGGTTCACCACGGCCCCGGTGGTTCCTCGATTGAGGTAGAGGTTTCCCGCCTCGACTAAGGAAATCCAGCGTTCGCACTCCTCCGTGTCGAGCGACTGCAAGCCGGCGGTTAGTCCGTAGGGCGTGGCGTTCTGCCACGCAATCGCGGTCTCGAAGTCCGGGGCATCCATCAGGGCGAGCACCGGACCGAACCACTCGGTCTGGTGACTCCACGAACCAGCCCGGACCCCAATCTTGACGCCAGGTGACCACAGGCAGCCTGCAAGGTCGAGCTGACGAGGCTGAACCAACCACGACTCGCCCTCGTCCAAGGTGGTCAGGGCCCGCAGGAGATTTCCTTCGGGAGCGCGAATGAGCGGGCCGACCGCTGTAGACAACTCGTACGCCGGACCAACGCGCAACGAGGTCACGGCGTCGACGAGTTGACGGGTGAATCCCGGGTTCTCGTAGACGGAGTGTTCAATGATGCCCAAACTGGCCGCCGAGCACTTTTGACCCGCGTGTCCGAAGGCCGACTGCACCAAGTCCTTGACGGCGAGATCAATATCGGCGAATGCCGAAACAATCATGGCGTTCTTCCCGCTGGTCTCGGCCAAGAGACGCAGGTCGGACTTCCACGAGCTAAAGAGTTCAGCCGTGGCGTAGGCCCCGGTGAGCACCACGGCATTAGCCCACTGGTGGGTTACGAGATGCTGGCCCACTTCGTCATCTCGAGTCGCGACAAATTGCAGGGCGTCGCGGGGAACCCCGGCTTTCCAGCAAATGGTGGCGAGATCCCACGCCGTGGCCACTGTTTCGGGGGCGGGTTTGAAGATTACGGTGTTGCCAGCGGCGAGCGCGGCGCACACCCCACCGGCGGAAATTGCCAGTGGGAAGTTCCATGGCGGCACGACGACGACGACGCCTAAGGGCGTCGATTGGTCGTCGACGCAGTGCCGAGCATAAAAATTGGCGAAGTCGATGGCTTCCGATACCTCAGGGTCTGCTTCAGCCACCGTCTTGCCCGCGTCACGGGCCATCGTTGCGATGAGTCCGAAACGGTGCTGCTCCAGCTCAAAGGCGACCTGCTCGAGGACGGCGCGCCGCTCGAGAGCCGTCGCGCGAAACCACGAAGCGTGACGAGCCGCGGCAAAAGCGTCATCGACGTCACTGCGACCAGCCACGTCGTAGTGGTACCAGACCTCGTTATTGGCACTTGGGTCGCGGCCCACTTCGCGGTCTCCACTGCGGCGCACCACACCATTTATCTGCAGCGGAATCTCGCGATCGGGACTAGCGACTTCAGCAAAGAGACGTTTTAGCGCTTCACGGTTGGTGGTGTTCGTGGGATCTGCGTCGGGTGCATTTTCGAAGTCAGCCCCAGACCTACGGGCTCGATTCTGTCGGCGAGACGCCGTGGAGATCGTGTGACGTTGCCGCACCGAGTCTTCGAAGCGGACGCGCTGTTGGTCGAAGACGTGGGGCTGGTCGATAAAGAAGGTGGCGCTCAAATAATTCTCGGGTGCGGTGTTCTCGTCGAGGCGGCGCACTAGGTAGGCCACCGCCGCCGCAAAATTATCGCGCTCAGTGACCGGCGCGTAGAGCAGAACGGGCTGACCGCTGCTCACTAAGGCCCGGACCTCGGCGTTCGCCATTCCTTCGAGCATTTCGATGTCGAGTTGCGCGGTTACACCTCGCTCCTTGGCTATCGCCCGCGCCCAGCAGACGTGGAAGAGGTTGTGACTCGCTACGCCCACCTGCAAGGCCGATTGATTTTCAGCTCGCAAGGCCAGGTCGAGCAATCGGGCGTAGCTGGCGTCGACGTCGGCCTTCGAAGCGTAGGGGGCGGCCGTCCATCCGTGCAGTTCAGCCTCGGCTTGCTCCATCGCTAAATTTGCCCCTTTGACGAGGCGAATCTTTATACCGGTGCCCGTTCGTTGAAAGCGCGAAAGGGACCACTGACGAAGTTCCTCAAATGCGCCGTGGGCGTCGGGGAGGTAGGCCTGCAAAACAATCCCCGCCCGATAGGAATAAAATTCGGGCTCGTCTAAAACGGTGCGAAAGACGGTCGTCGTCATCTGTAAATCGCGAAATTCCTCCATGTCGAGGTTCACGAAGACCTGGTAGCGCATCGCTTGGCGGTAAATGGTGCGCAGCACGGGGGCGACGCGCTGGAGTGAATCTTCGAGGTCCCAGGTTACGAGTTGACTAACGACGGCCGACAACTTAACGGAGATATAAGAAATTTCTGGGCGCTCCATCATGGCCAGTACCCGTCGAAGTCGCTCCTGCGCTTCGGCTTCGCCGAGCACCGCTTCACCCAAGACGTTGACGTTCATCGAGATGCCGGCGGAGCGCTGATCCTCGACGTGCCGACGAAGAGGCGCGACTTCCGCGGGCAAGATCAGCAGTGACGACTGCTTTCGGATCTGCCAGTGCACCAGCCACAGAGCGAAGCGAGGGGCGATACGCGAGAGTTGGCCCACGGCCCGTAGTCCCAAATAGTTCACGGTGCCAAAGCCGGAGCGGTGCGCCTGACGCACTGCGCGTTGCAGCGTCTTGGCGGCTTGCGAAGGGTTGGTGACCCGCATGACCTCATCGGTGAGAGCGATGGTGACATCGATAGCGTCAGGGTCACGCATTAGTCCGGCAAATCGTTGGCGCGACGCACGTTCCGCCCTGCTGCGTTGAGCGGGTGAAGTCGCCAGGAGTTCGCGCACGTCGGCAATGGCGACAGGGGCGAGATCGTCGATTGTCACATCCGGGTTCGCTGCGTTCATCAAATTCCCCCACGTCGCCCCTAGGGCACAGCCACCTCGTTGTGACTGCAGGAACATAGTACCGATGAGTCTCTGTCACAACCTCCTTTTACGGTTGATATGTGAAACGACACCTAGAACTCACTGGATACCGTCAGGGACGACCAAGCACCGTTAGCTCGCTGACCGGAAATCTCATCGAACTTCTCAGCGCCATGCGCGCCGACGGACGCGCCCTCATCGCGCTGGCCGAATTCGACGACCACCGTTACATCCAGTTCTACGTCGACGCCGCGGGCCAAGTCATCGGTGAGGTTATTTCGAATCTGAACATTCAGACCGCAACTGCGTTGAGCCCCGAGGCCGAGGAGGCCTTGGTTGTCCTGACCCCCGCAAATCGGTCCACCTCCTATGAGTAATGACCCTCAGATAGAACTGGGGTTGGAGGTTGACCATGAAAAGAACCAGGCACACGCCCGAACAGATTGTGCGCAAGCTCAGAGAGGCCGATCGGTTGCT
>CAIKNP010000002.1 GCA_903828785.1 uncultured Actinomycetes bacterium
AATTGTGGGCACGCGGAACCTCTTCTTTTTCGTACAGCGTTCATTACGTGTGCCAACGACGCTGGCGCACGGACTTTCTATGTTAGGACAAAAGATGCCCCAACGGCAAACCCGACGTCGCCCCGGAGGACGACGTCGGACTTCCCTACTCCTTACAGACCTGCGGCCCCGCCCAGATCGTCTTCCAAACGAGTAATCGCTTCTTCAACAATCGCGGCTGGGTCGTAATTCGCTCCGATGTTCTGGAAGGCTGCCCAGTCATCGCTGAAGCTATCCTCGGCGCTGGTCTCGCCCAACAAACTGGCGAGGTCCATGTCGTCATCATCCACCATGGCCCATTCGGGCAGGAGCTGGGCATCGGGCATGGCCATGCCACGCTTGATGTCCTTCTCGGCGTAGTAGCCCAGACCGGAACCGGCGGGGATCAACTTACCGATGATGATGTTTTCCTTCAGACCGACCAGGTGGTCGCGCTTACCTTCGATGGCCGCTTCGGTCAGCACGCGGGTCGTCTCCTGGAAGGAGGCGGCCGAGAGCCACGAGTCAGTAGCCAAAGAGGCCTTGGTAATACCCATCAACTGGGCACGACCTTCGGCAACTTCGCGCGAACTCGCTTCGAGCTCGTCGTTGACGTCGTTAAAGGTCTTGACGTCAATCATCGCGCCAGGCAACCAGACCGAGTCACCGGAGTCGACGACCTGCACGCGGCGGGTCATCTGACGAACGATGAGTTCGATGTGCTTGTCGTGGATGGAAACACCCTGGTCACGGTAGACGTTCTGCACTTCTTCGGTGAGGTACTGCTGGGTCTCACGCGTTCCGCGGAACTGCATCATGGCCTTGGGGTCACGAGGACCGTCGGTGAGGGGCTGGCCCACTTCGACTTCCTGGCCGTCTTCGATGAGCAGGTGACGAGAAATTGGCACGGACTCTTCTTGGACTTCGCCGTCGTTGGAGACGATGGTGAGCTTGCGCTCACGACCGACGACCTCAACGGTGACGCGACCGGCGTGGATGGCGATCTTCGCGGCACCCTTGGGGGTACGCGCTTCGAAGAGCTCCACCACGCGGGGCAGACCGTGGGTGATGTCGGAGTCCGACACACCACCGGAGTGGAAAGTACGCATGGTCAGCTGCGTACCAGGCTCACCAATGGACTGCGCGGCGATGACACCCACCGCTTCACCGAGTTCCACCATCTGGTGGGTCGCCAGTGAAAGGCCGTAGCACCAGGCGCAAACGCCCTGGATGGCGTCGCAGGTCAGCGTGGTGCGCACGCGCACCCGCGTCACGGCGGCGTCGTCGCGCAAGCGAACCACGTCGTCCATCATCAACATGAAACCGGGCTCGTAGGTCGAACCATCCGAGAGGGTCACCGCTTCGGCCACGACGCGGCCCCACAGCTTGGTCTCGAGGTAGGAACGCTGGCCACGAGTGTCGGGCGCGACGTGCTCGATCCACATACCGCGAGTCGTGCCACAGTCCTCGACCTTGACGATCAATTCCTGGGCGACGTCGACCAGACGACGGGTCAAGTAACCCGAGTCAGCGGTACGCAGAGCGGTGTCACCCAGACCCTTACGGGTTCCGTGGGTCGAGATGAAGTACTCGAGAACCGACAAACCCTCGCGGAACGAGGACTTAATCGGGCGAGGAATCATTTCACCACGCGGGTTGGACACGAGGCCCTTCATAGCGGCAATCTGACGAATCTGCTGGCTGTTACCACGAGCACCCGAGTCCACCATCATGCGAATCGGGTTATCGAAGGCCAGGTTCATGGCGCGGTCGGTAGCGTCACCGACCTCCTTGTTGGCCTTGGTCCAGATTTCGATTTCCTGCTGGCGACGCTCGTCGTCGACGATCACACCACGGCGGTAGTTGAGTTCCACCTTGGCGGCGTCGGCTTCGTGCTTCTCGAGGATTGCGGTCTTCTCCGGCGTCGTGACCACGTCATCAATCGAAATCGTAAGACCCGACATGGTGGCGTACTTAAAGCCCAGGTTCTTGATGGCGTCGAGCGACTCGGCCACCACTTGACGGCCGTAGCCCTCGGAGATCGCCGAAACGATTTCGCCAATGGGCTTCGCCGTCTTACCAATGAGGAGGTTGACGTAGCCGAAGGCCTCAACCGTTCCCTCGGCAGAAACCCGCGTCGGCAGCGCTTCGTTGAAGAAGACGCGACCGGGCGTGGTCACCAAACGACGGCTCGCTCCGGAGGACTCGATACCGGCGGCGGCCAGTCGAGCGTCCAGGGTTGAACCAAGGGCCGGGCGAATCTCGATCGCCGAGTGCAGCGACACGGTTTTGTCCGCGAGCGCATTCTCGATTTCGAAGACGTGACGGAAGACCGGTACGTTGACCGCTGCGGCCAGGGAGCCGTTCGTGACACCGTCGGGCAAGTTGGTCAAGTAGTAGGCACCAAAGACCATGTCCTGCGCGGGCTCGGTAATCGGACGACCAGTAGCGGGCGTGAAGATGTTGTTGGTCGAGAGCATCAAGATACGAGCCTCGGCCTGGGCTTCCGCCGACAGTGGTACGTGTACGGCCATTTGGTCACCGTCGAAGTCGGCGTTGAACGCCTTGCAAACGAGGGGGTGAATTTGAATGGCCTTGCCGTCGACCAGTACGGGCTCGAAGGCCTGAATACCGAGTCGGTGCAAGGTCGGGGCGCGGTTGAGCAGAACGGGGTGTTCGCGAATGACCTCTTCGAGGACGTCCCACACCACCGTCTTGCGGCGCTCGACCATGCGCTTGGCGCTCTTGATGTTCTGGGCCATCTGCGTCTCAATGAGTCGCTTCATGACGAAGGGCTTGAAGAGTTCCAAGGCCATCATCTTCGGCAGACCACACTGGTGCAGCTTCAACTGCGGGCCAACGACGATGACCGAACGACCTGAGTAGTCAACGCGCTTTCCGA
>CAIKNP010000003.1 GCA_903828785.1 uncultured Actinomycetes bacterium
GTCTTTGGACTGAGGCTGGGCTGCGCTTAGAAGACCGGACTGGAGGTCTTTCGGCGGAGATCTGGTGACGGAAAAAGTCCTGGGATTAGTTGGGGGTGTGGGGACCTATGAAATTCGTGGTGCAGAAGACTGTCGAGGGTTTCCCCCCTAGTATCAAGCGAAACCGAAAGTTCCTCTCTAACAAAAGTTGAAGCGGCGTTCCCTTTTGTCTTTCCTTTCGTCCCCGCTGTACCTCATTTATGTCGTTTTTCGGCGGAAGTCCCTCTCTCCCCCGAGGCAATGGCTCCCAGAGCAGGACTCGAACCTGCAACCTAGCGATTAACAGTCGCTTGCTCTGCCAATTGAGCTATCTGGGAATGAACCCGGAGGGCACCAAACCTTAGCACCGCCCCCACCCCCCTATTGCTGGTCCAGCCAGGCTTGGAGTCGCTGCGCTTGCGGACTTTCCCGGACGGCACGCCGACACTTCTCCAAACGTTTGCTCATGCCTTGTCGCGATATGCCTTGGCTTCGAGCAATTTCCTCTATCGACATCGTCCGGTGGGCGAATTGCCAGAAGGAATCGAAATCCGCCCCGCAGAGTTGCCGGAGCTCGTTGATCACCCAGGCCGGGGCGTCGTGCGTATCGACGTCGGGTTCCCTGCTGGCCGGGTCAAAGTCGGGACTGTCTTGGTGACGATCGGCGAATCGCTGGTTGGTCTCCATAATGTCGCGAGCGAGATTTTGGGAAATTCCCAGTTTCGCGGCGACTTCACGAACGCCGAAACTTCGATTCAAATCAGTACGCAAGAGCTTCTGTAAGGCCAGCACGAGGGCCATTTCGTGTTCGCTCAACCCCGCCTGCTGACGAATCGCCTGATTCACTAACTTGGTGATCCAGGGATAGGCGTAGGTCGAGAACCGTATACCGCGACTGGGATCAAAACGGCGCAAAGCGTTAGCGAGGCCTTCGACTCCCGCCAGTTCAAGGTCCTCGCTGGCAAAACTAAAGCCGCGCTCCTTCACGCGACGGCGCACCAAGCCCAGGGTGGCGCACAGGAGGGTCGATTCAGCGTCCTTGCCTTGGTTGACGGCACGCTGTAGTCGGCGCCGCTCCGCCGGGGTGAGCGTTTCGCTGAGTCGCTGAGCCGCCTCACGACCGCGAGCAATGTGTGGGAGGAGTTCGCGTTCCTCGGCCACCGTGAGTGGGGCCAGCAGGGTTAGACCCCCGACCGTACTCACGCGTCGCCACCGCGTGCGACGAGCCACTCGCGCAGATCGACTTCACTGCTGGCCGCCTCGGGACCCTGCAAGAGATCGAGACGTTGCTTGACGTCACGAATAGTCGCCATGGCGAGGTCCGGGCTTAAGGCCCCACTGCGCAAATCACGTTCGATGTCCTTCATCGCTGCGGCCACCGCACCGCGAAGTAACTGCGAAACCACCGCGCTGACGTCGTCGTGCGTGTAGCTTCGATCGAGTTCGCTGACGGCGAGTTCACTCAGCACCCTCGCGGCTTCTGATTCACCGGCTCGTTCCAGCTGGTCAATGACTTGGCTGAGCGGAAGCCCCTTTGCAATCCCCACGAAAATTTCGCGTTGCGTCGGGTGCACAAAAAACTGCTCCACTAATCGACCGGCGACGAGTTCCGGTGCAAAAAGAGCGAGTCGCAGGGCTTCGAGCCCTGGTCGAGGCAGCGCCTCGGCGCTGCGCGTGGGGCGCTCGACGACGTCGCGCGACTGGGGCGCATTCGGATTGCGAGCCATTTCGAGAACGCGGGGCCGCAGCGCCGCGACATCGATGCGCAAACGGTCCGCGACCGTCAGGAGGTATTGATCGCGCACCAAGTCGCTCGGGTGCTCGGCCAGCACCCGCAGCGCCGCTTCGGCGGCCCGAGCTCGGCCTTCGGGACTCGAGAGGTTGGCGGTGTCGAGCACCCGTTCGAGGCGGAACTGCAGAAAAGGCACGGCATTCGCAATGGCGTCGCGCAAGGCCTGGGGGTCGCGTTGGGCGAGTTCGGCCGGATCGGATCCCTGGGGAAGGCGGGCGACGGCGACGTCCACGTCGTGCAGCTTCTCCCACTGGTATACCGAAGCGGCGGCTGACTGCCCAGCGCTATCGGCGTCGTAGGCGAGCACGATGCGCTTGGCGAAGTTTTTCATCACGCGAAAGTGGTCTTCACCCAGCGCCGTCCCGCACGTGGCCACCGCCCGTGGCAGGCCCGCGACGAAACAAGCGATCACGTCGGTGTAGCCCTCGCATACAATGATTTCCCCCGACTTAATAATGTCGTCCTTCGCCCAGTTGAGGGCGTAGAGGGTGCGGCGCTTCGAGTAAATCGCGGTCTCGGGCGAGTTCTTGTACTTCGGCTCGCTACGACCATCGGCGCGCGTCGGGGCTCCGGGCAAGATGCGCCCACCCACCGCAATCGCCTTGCCCGACGTGTCAAAGATTGGAAAGATAATGCGCGAGCGCAGGGCATCTTGTTTGCGCTCGCGAGAATTCACGAAGCCCAACCCGGTTCCTTCGAGCACCTTGGGCGTCAGCCGAAGCGACCCGACGAGGGCATCCCATTCGTCCGGGGCCCAACCCAGCTTGAACTGACGGGCGAGCTCCCCGTTAATGCCCCGAGTCTTGAGATACTCGCGCGCGTTTCGCGCGTCGGGTGCCTTGAGGAGGCGGTCGTGGTACCACTCGACCGCACGGTCCATGGCGTCCAAGAACTCGGCCTTGTCCTTGCGCGCCGGTCCGGCACTCTCGTCGTCGTGCAATTCAATACCGGCACGGTCGGCCAGAAGTCGCACGGCGTCGATGAAGTCCATTCGCAGCATTTCGCGCACGAAGGTAATTTGGTCGCCCGAAACTCGACAACCAAAACAGTAGTAGCGACCTTCTTCGGCATTCACCGAGAACGATGGTGACTTTTCACCATGGAAGGGACACAATCCCGTCCAACGACGCCCCACTTTCTTTAGGGCCACGTGTTCGGTGATGAGGGCGACAATGTCTGTCGCTGAACGCACCTGCGCAATCTCCGCTTCCGATATGGCCATTCATAGAAGGTACCGGTTCTACAACTCGCTTCCGACACCGTCCCACAAAGTCTCTCTAAACTGGGAAAATGAGCACCTTCGCCGTTGAAGCCCACGACATTGTTCGATCGTTCAAAGACGGCGAAGTGCAAGCCCTCAAGGGTGTGAGCTTGATGGTCCCGCGGGGCGAAGTCTTCGGACTGCTCGGACCCAACGGCTCGGGCAAAACGACCATGGTGCGCATCCTCTCCACCATCTTGGCGCCCAACGGTGGCTACGCCACGGTTGACGGCTTCGATGTCGTCAAGCAACCCGACGCCGTGCGCCGCCGCATTGGCCTGGCTGGCCAGTACGCCACCGTCGACGAGAATCTCACCGGTTTCGAAAACCTCCGAATGATCGGCTCACTCAATCACCTGAAAAAGTCATACGTCATTTCACGAGCCAACGAGTTGCTCGCCCAGTTCGGCCTCAGTGACGCCGCGAATCGAACAACCAAGGGCTATTCCGGTGGTATGCGCCGGCGTCTCGACCTCGCTGCCGCTCTGGTAGCGCACCCTCCAATTCTCTTCCTCGACGAACCCACTACGGGGCTCGACCCCCAGAGTCGCCAAGATTTGTGGGGCATTATTGAAAATCTGGTTGAGGGCGGCACCACCGTTCTTCTCACTACCCAGTATCTCGAAGAGGCCGACCGTTTGGCCAAGCAGCTCGTCGTCCTCAACAAGGGCAGCATCATTGCCCAGGGCACGAGTGCCGAACTCAAGGCCCAGTTGGGAACCACCGTCCTGGCGCTCACCTTTGCGTCGACCGACGACGCCGCTCGGGGTCTGGAACTGGTACGTGAGCTTTCCGATAAGCCCGCCAACGTCGAAGGCAGTCTTATCGAGCTCACGCTCGATAACGGTCCTCGGGCCGCTGCCGACGCCCTACGGCGTTTAGACGGTGGTGGCATTACCGTCACTGGACTGAACCTTCGCGAACCGAGCCTGGACGACGTTTTTCTCAATCTGACGGGTCACAAAGCCGAGGACGAGGTCCCGGCCGACGTTCGCCCATCTCGAAAGGCCGGCAAATGACCGACATCATGCACGACGACCGAAGCGCCTTTGCTTGGGCGATGAGCGACGTCTTAACCATTGCCCGGCGCAACATACTGGCCCTCGTGCGCATTCCAAGTTCGCTGGTCTTCGCCATTTTGCAACCCATCATGTTTGTTTTGCTGTTCCGCTACGTCTTCGCTGGCGCCATTCCCGTCGGGGCCAATTTCGGTAGTTACGTCAACTACCTCATTCCAGGCATTCTGGTTCAAACGACAATCTTTGGAGCCGTCGGGACCGCGATTGGTCTCGCCGAAGACCTGCAACGAGGACTGATTGAGCGCTTTCGGGCCTTGCCCATGGCTCGAATGGCGGTCCTCGCGGGACGTACCGTTTCCGACCTCGCTCGTAACATTCTCATTCTGCTGGTGATCACTGGCATCGGCTTCCTCGTCGGATTTAGTCCTGGCGGAAGTTTCGTCGCCTACCTACAGGCCAGTCTCTTGATGCTCAGCTTCGCCTACTGCCTCTCCTGGGGTTTTGCCTACATTGGCTTGGCCGCGCCGAATTCCGAAACGGCTCAGGCCATGACCTTTCCGCTGATTTTCCCCCTGACCTTTGCGTCGTCAATCTTTGTTCCACTGCAGTCGATGCCATCGTGGTTGCAGGTTTTCGCGCGCAACCAACCGGTCAGCCAGACGGCCGAAGCCGTTCGCGGCCTCATGTTGGGTGTGCCCCACGGTAACGCCACGTACATTTCTCTCGCTTGGGCCCTCGGGGCCTTGTGTCTGCTCGGCCCCCTGTCGACGCGCGTCTATAAAAAAGTCGCCTAGTCGTGAATCACGGGACGGGCATGAGCCGCTCCCTCACGTGGTTACTCGCGGTGGCCATTGGCTTAACGGTGGCCAACATGTACTACCTCATGCCGCTACTCAATCAAATTCGTGGCGATTTAGGGACCTCCACTTTCGCGGCTTCCTTGCTGGTGACTTACTCCCAGTTTGGCTACGGCCTCGGACTCTTCTTCGTGCTTCCGCTCGGAGACATCTTTCGCCGACGCGTGCTCATCGTGGTCGTGGTGGCGGGTTCCGCCGTGGCGATGGCGGGCCAGTCACTCGTTCACTCCTACGCCCCCTTCGCTCTCTTGTGCGTCCTCGTGGGGCTGGGGGCCGTGGCCTCGCACATCATGATTCCCCTCGGGGCGGACCTCGCCAAACCCGAACAGCGTGGTCGGATCATGGGGCGACTCATGACGGGGCTTCTCGCCGGTGTCGTCTTGTCTCGAACCGCGGCCGGCGCCGTTACCGCGGCCTTTGGCTGGCAGAGCATCTACACCATCTCGGCCGTTTTGATGACCGTGCTCGCTGCGGTCCTGTGGCGGGTCGTTCCGAACGAGCCCCATCGTGCGCACCTGCCCTACCGCAGTCTGCTGGCGCGCGGGAGTCGCTTACTGGTGTCGTCTTCGCTCCTCCGTCGCCGCAGCTGGTTGGGCGGGGCCGTTTTTGGCGGCCTTACGGTGATGTGGACGAGTTTGGCTTTCCACTTAGCCGCGGCCCCTTTTCACTACTCCTCGGGAGTCATTGGGCTCTTTGGTCTCGTCGCCTTGGGTGGCTTACTGGCCGCCAACGTGGCGGGGCACCAGGCCGATCAACGCCGCACACGCCGAAGCTCAATAGTCGCGGGCATTTTTATGTGTACCGGTTTCGCGATAATGCTGTTCTGGTCGGGTTCGGTGGTGGCCATGTGCGTAGGCATTATCTTCATTGACGTCGCCACCCAGAGCATGCAGATTTCCAACCAGTCCATCATCTTCACCATTGCGGCCGACCAGCGCTCGTCGATCAACTCGGCGTACATGTTGGTCTTCTATCTGGGTGGGGCCATTGGTTCCTTGGCCACCGGTTACGCCTACAGCCACTTCGGTTGGCACGGTTCGTGCTTCGCGGGGCTGTTGTTCGGACTGGCGGCGGTGATTCCCTCGGTCTTTCTACCCTCCGAAGCGCTGGAGCACTAGCGACGGGTCCTCGGGGGATGGAGGACTACTGGGTGCGCGTGCGCAAGGTGGCGAGCAGTTCGCCGATGGGAATACGCACTTGCTCGGTGGTGTCGCGGTCGCGAACAGTGACCGCGTCGTCGTTGAGCGAGTCAAAGTCCACCGTGATGCACAGGGGTGTACCCACCTCGTCTTGGCGACGGTAGCGCCGGCCAATCGACTGCGTTACGTCGTAATCGCAACTGAAGTGTGGCTGGAGAATCTCCAACACTCGTTGGCTCACGCCTTGCAATTCGGGCTTTTTCGACAGGGGCAACACCGCCACCTGGTAGGGCGCGAGTCGCCAGTCCAGGCGCAGAACGGTACGCACCTCACCCTCCACCTCATCCTCGTGGTACGCGGCGAGCAGGAAGGCCATCATGGCCCGGGTGGCGCCAGCGGCCGGTTCGATGACGTAGGGGGTGTAGCGCTCGTTGGCGGCCTGGTCGTAGTACTCGAGCTTGACCCCCGAATGGACCGAGTGCTGCGTGAGGTCGTAGTCTCCCCGATTAGCGATGCCCTCCAGTTCGTCCCAGCCCCAGGGGTAGCGGTATTCCACGTCCGTGGTACCGCGACTGTAGTGAGAGAGATCCGCCAGTTCGTGCTCGTGCAGGCGCAATTGATCGGCCGGAATGCCGAGGTCGAGGTACCAATTGAGACGCTGCTCGATCCAGTAGCGGTACCACTGCTCCGCTTCGGCGGGCGGAACGAAGTATTCCATTTCCATCTGCTCGAACTCACGGGTGCGGAACACGAAGTTCTGAGGGGTGATCTCGTTGCGGAAGGACTTGCCTACTTGGGCGATGCCGAAGGGTGGCTTCTTGCGTGAAGTGGTGAGCACGTTGTTGAAGTTCGTGAACATGCCCTGCGCCGTCTCCGGTCGCAGGTACGCGGTCGCCCCGTCACCCTCGACGGGCCCCGCCTGGGTCTTGAACATCAGGTTGAAGGCGCGTGACTCGGTGAACTGAGTGGAACCGCAATTGGGGCAGACGCCGTCAATCTTGTCCTCGCGAAAGCGACCGTGGCACTTGAGGCAGTCGACCAGTGGGTCGGTGAAGGTTTCGAGGTGCCCCGAAGCCGCCCACACGGCCGGCGGACCGAGGATGGCCGCGTCGAGACCGACCACGTCGTGTCGCAGCTGCACCATTGAACGCCACCAGGCATTCTTGACGTTGCGCAGCATGTTGACACCCAAGGGGCCGTAGTCATAGGTGGAGCGGAATCCCCCGTAAATGTCGGCCGACTGAAAGATAAAGCCGCGACGCTTCGCCAAATTAATGACTTTGTCGAGTAGTTCCGGGTCGTGAGGAGGGGTGGAATCCATAGACCTAGGCTAGTGGAGCCCGCTGGCGGGCTAGAGCCCGCTCTGGTGCGACTAGGGAGTTGAGCGCAAACGCAATATGACTTGGTTCGCCACTAAGCGAGCGCCGGGGGTAAGGACCACTCGATTATTCTCCACCTGCACCAGGTGCGCGATTTCCTCGAGCGAGTCGAAGGCTTCGACGGGAACGCCGCGACGAGTTCGCAGCGCCAAGGAGTCTCGTTCAAAATTCTGCGCTGCCTGGTCGAGAAATTCCTCGCCGCCTAAGGGGCGTTCACCCCGCGCCACCATGGCGATATAGCGATCGGGGGTGCGCACGTTCCAGAAACGGCGCCCCCGCTGGTGGCTATGGGCCGCCGAACCAAAGCCCACGTAGTCACCGTGATCCCAGTAGACGTGGTTATGACGACACTCGTGTCCGGGTAGGGCCCAGTTCGATATTTCTTCCCACTGGTATCCCTCGGACTCTAAGGTCGACCCCACGAGGTCGTAGGCATCGGCCGTGTCGTCCTCGTCCGGATGGCGACTTGGATCACGCCCTAGTGGGGTCGAGGCCTCGGGCGTAAGGGCGTAACAAGAAATGTGGGGTGGCGGGTTCTCGAGTGTGAGCAAGTCGGCGAGAGTGGCGCGAACGTCGTCGAGCGTTTCGGCCCGGGACCCCACGATGAGGTCCATGTTCCAGCTCGCGAATCCCACATCGTGGGTGAGGCGAGCCACCTCCTCGTGGGCCATCGTCCCGTGGCCCCGTCCCAAGTCGGCCAGCACCGCCGCCTGAGTCGACTGGACTCCGTAACTCATGCGAGTGACGCCCCCGTCGCGGTAGGCCGTCAGGCGTTCTCGAGTGGCGTCTTCGGGATTGCACTCAACCGTGACCTCGCAGTCGTCACTACGTTCGAGCGCGTCAAGAATGGACAGCAGTTGCTCGGGCGTGAGGCGCGAGGGTGTGCCACCTCCAAAGAAAATCGACGTCGCCGCCGGGAGTCCTTGCTCTCTGGCCCAGGCAATTTCTTGAAGAACGGCGGCCACGTAGGTGTCTCGCAGATGGTCCCGGTCGTCGTAGGTGGCGAAGGCGCAGTAGTCGCAGCGATGCGCACAAAAGGGGACATGCACGTAGACGCCAAAGGCGTCAGCGACATCCAGCGGGGCGGCGTTCACGGCTTAACGCTCCCGCAGTTTGGCGAGCCGATCAAGCGCTTCGTTTCGCTCCACCGCCGCGTCCACTATGGGGGCGGGGTAGCCCGTGGCCGCGAACAAACCGCCGCCACCGCCGGGTTGGAGGCAGTCGGGTGCGGACGTGTCGCGCAGCTCGGGAATCCAGCGGTGAATGTACCGTCCGTCGGGGTCGAAGCGTTCAGCTTGCAGGGTGGGGTTGAACACTCGATAGAAGGGCGAAGCGTCGGTGCCGGTGCCGGCGGTCCACTGCCAGCCGTGTTGGTTACTGGCGACGTCACCGTCAATCAGTCGCCACATAAACCACTTCGCCCCCCAACGCCAGTCGAGGTGGAGGTGCTTAACGAGAAACGACGCCGTCAACATTCGCACCCGGTTATGCATCCATCCTTCGGCGAGGAGTTGGCGCATGCCGGCGTCAACTAAGGGGTAGCCCGTTTCACCGCGCGCCCAATCGTGAAAGCGGGCGACCGCGCGATCATCAGTATCGACGGGTAAATCGGCCATGTTGGCTTGCAACACCTTCGTGGTTGACTCGGGATTGTGCCACAACACGTCAGCGTAAAACTCACGCCAGGCGATTTCGGAGCGAAAGACCTCCGACCCCCGCGAGCTGCCGTTCGTGCTCGCCAGGACCGTGCGGGGATGGATGGTGCCAAAACGAAGGTGGGGACTGAGGCGAGAGGTACCTTCGAGGGCTGGCACATTGCGCTGTTCGTCGTAGGCGGCGACGTGCGAAAGAAAGTCTTCGAGCACCGCCAGCGCTCCGGCCTCCCCCACGCGAGGGTCGTAGACCGGCGGGTCGTTGGGGAGGTCGCCGAAGTACTCGGGTCGCTGGCGCGCGGCGTAGTGCGTGACTGCGTCCAGCGAGTCACTCTCGGCACTCACCCAGCGCACGTCCCGGGGCCGGGGGAAGGGCGCGAGTAGGGGTTCCGCTTCCCAGTAACGGCGAAAGGGCGTAAAGACCTTGGACGGCGTTCCCGCTTTGGTCAACACCGTACCCGGCGCCACCACGTAGGGCGAGTCCACGAATCGCAGATGCCGCCCGTGGACGGCGAGCTCTCGGGTCACCCTTTCGTCGCGCGCCCGTCCGCTGGGGGCGTAGTCAGCGGTGGCGACGTTGTCGGTCGCCCCGAGTTCGTGGCAAAGCGCTCGCAGGACCTCGTAGGGGTCGCCCACGCGAAGGATGAGCGCTCCCTCGAGCGACTCATCTAAGGCCGACAAGGTGTCTCGTAGGTAGGACGATCGGGCCGGACCGACGCTGGCCAAAAGCTTGGGATCAATTATGAAGACGGGAGCGACCTGCTTTTCGCCGAGGCGGACGGCCTCGAGCAGCGCGGGGTTGTCAGCGAGGCGAAGATCGCGTCGAAACCAAAAGAGGGCGGTCACGTTCGCTACGCCGATGACTTCGCGGTCAGGGGCGCCGTCGATCGCGAGACCTTCAAGCGCCGGCCAAAGTGGACCTCGATGGCGTGGAGCGCGAGCGCCGCCACGTCGCTGGCCCCCTCGAGATCCGACTCACGCAGTACCGGGGCGAGTTGGCCACCCATGATTCGCTGCAGTAACTGTTGCGCGGGAACCGATACGGGTGTCCCCGAACGACAGTTGCCGCACAGCATGCCACCAACTTCGGCGTTAAAGCTCACCAGCGGCCCGGGCGACGCACAGCTCACGCACTCGTCAAGTACCGGCGCCGAACCGTCGAGGGCGAGCAACTTAAAGAAGAAGGAGGCCGGCACCAGGCTGGGCTCGTACTCGGTATTGTCGAGCGTGGTTAACACCCGCAAGAGGAGATCGAAGATGGCCTCGTCGACCACCTCCTCACTAGGAATGGCGTCCATCACCTCGACCACGGCTAGTCCGGCGGCGATGCGATCGTAGGAATCGCGCAAGGTGGAAAATCGAGTGCGGTGGGTCACGTTGCGCGTGACGTACAGGTCGCCACGGGACTTAACCAGATCAACCGTCACGTGGGCCATGGGCTCGAGGGAGCCCCCCATGC
Organism: uncultured Actinomycetes bacterium; assembly: GCA_903828785.1. GTDB lineage: Bacteria > Actinomycetota > Acidimicrobiia > Acidimicrobiales > RAAP-2 > RAAP-2. Next base: position 10,577 of record CAIKNP010000003.1, read on the forward strand.
GCGAGGTCGTTTTGCGCACCCCTTTCGCGAGGATGCGCAACTTGCCGTGATGGCGAGTCCACAGGACCGCAACGCGATCCGCCTCACCCGACCGGTAGGTGCGCAGCACGACGGCCTCGTCGACCAATTCCTTCACGAAGGGTCCTCGTCACTGGGATTCTCAAATTTCGAGCCCCTGGGCGTGATACCCATGAAGCGCTGCAACCACACCAGGAGCGCCACCAAAATCGCCAGAATGAGGGGAATCGCCAATAAGGGAATGAGCGAGGGCGCCCCGTGCAGAGCAATAGCCCATAACAGGAGATAGAGCACTCCAGCCACCAGGGCGACGCCTCGGGTGAAGGTCATGTTTCGAGCCCGCCGAAACGGCGCTCCCGCTGTTGGTACTCCCCAACGGCCTCGTAGAGATCCTCACGCCGAAAGTCGGGCCACAGCACGTCGGTGAACACGAGTTCGCTGTAGGCGTTCTCCCACATCAAGAAGTTCGAAATCCGGTACTCCCCCGAGGTGCGCACCACGAGATCGGGATCGGGCAGTTCGGGGTGATAGAGACGCTCAGCAATGGCCCGCTCGTCGACCTTATTAGCGCTTAGCCCGTCAGCCACCAGTTGCTTCACCGCATCAACAATTTCGGCACGACCACCGTAATTGAAAGCGATGTTGAGGGTCATGGCCGTGTTGTCCTTGGTCAAGGCCGACGCCTCTTCCATTCGCCGCAAGACCCCTCGGGGCACTCGCCAGTCCCGACGTCCAGAAAAAGTGATGCGAATGCCCACCTCGTGCAGTTCGTGCTGGCGGCGCTCGAGCAGCGAACGATTGAAGTTCATAAGGTAACGCACCTCATCCACCGGTCGGCGCCAGTTCTCCGTGGAAAAGGCGTAGACCGTCAGGGCCTTTATTCCCATCGCCAGTGCTCCGTAGGTGGTGTCGACCAAGGCCTCTTCGCCGGCCCCGTGACCGTCGGTGCGTGGCAAACCCCGGCGCTGGGCCCAGCGACCATTGCCGTCCATAACCACACCCACGTGGGTAGGGATGTGCCCGGCCATGAGTTTGGCCGGAATGGGGACGGGACGGGGATCGGCCATAGATAAAAACTAGTCGGGACGCCGAAACTTCTGCGCATTGACCCCTAGGGTTATCGGGTGGAATCATTTGACCCCGACGACGAGTTTCCCTTCGTCGACCCCGACTTCCCCGAGAGCACGCTGCACAAGCCCCAGGTCGACGTTGACGTGGATCAAGCACTCGCCCTGCTCGACGCCATTACGAGTGCTCTCCCGGGTGGCGGCGAAAGTCGCCAGGGCCAGCGGGACATGGTCACGGCGATCGCCCACGCTCTTTCAACGGGGCAACACGCCGTCATCGAGGCCGGCACTGGCGTTGGCAAGTCGCTCGCCTATCTCGTTCCCGCAGCCCTCACTGGGCAGCGCGTCATCATCGCCACGGCCACCAAAAACCTGCAAGACCAACTCGCCCAAAAGGACGCCCCCACCGTGGCCTCCGTGGTGTCGAGGACCCGCGTGGCCGTCCTCAAGGGCAAGAGCGCATACCTCTGTCGCAACCGGGTCGACGCCGTGCAAGGTGACGCGCAACTCTCCTTCGACGATGGTTCCGATGTCCCCAAGGGCCTTGCTGACCAGATGCGTCGCGTCCTATCCTGGGCCAGCTCCACCCAAACCGGTGATCGCGACGAGTTGACCTTCGAGGTCGACGATCGAGCGTGGCGCCAATTGTCCGTGAGCCCGCAGGAATGTTTGGGCAAGAACGCGTGTCCCCAGGGCGCCAGCTGTTTTCACGAGGTGGCGAAGGACACCGCAGCCGGAAGCAACATCGTGATCGTCAACAGCCACCTCTACGCTTCGCACCTAGCCTCGGGTCGGGGTATTCTGCCGGCCCACGACTTCGTGGTCTTTGACGAAGCGCACGAGGTGCTGGACGTCTTCGCCACCCTGCTGGGCTCTTCACTCAACGCCACCCGTTTGCGCGCTTTCGCCTCGGCGGCTCGCCCACTCTTGGGCGTTACCTTTGCCGACACCACCAATGATCTTCACGACACCGCCGATCGCCTGCAGCGCGCCCTCGAATTACAGATCGAAGCCGATCAAATGACTGGCGTGGGCGAGGACGCCACACGCGAGCTCGTCACCGCCGCCGAACTGGTGAACAAGCTCCTCGAGGGCCTGCGCGCCCTGTCGGGCGATGGCGCGGAATCGGAGGCTCGCAAAATTCGCACATTAGGACCGGGGATCTACCTCAGCGGCGTTTTGTTGCGCTTCACCAAACCGCAGCGAGGTGAATTGCTCTACCTCGTCAAGCGTGAGCGCGAGATAGATCTGGAGCTCTCGATCATTGACGTAGCCCCGCGCTTGCAAGAAGAACTCTGGGGTGAGGTAACCGCGATCCTCACCAGCGCCACCATCCCCGACACCTTGCCGCAGTCACTAGGACTTAGTGGTGTCGCCGTACAGAGTTTTCCCAGTCCCTTCAACTACGCCGAGCACTCCCTGCTCTACGTACCTCCCGACATGCCCGCGCGTAACGATCCCGGCGCCGAAGCGGCCATCATCGAGGAATTAGTCGGCTTGATCACGGCCGCCGGTGGTCGCACACTCGCGCTCTTTACGAATCGCAGCGTTATGCAACGAGTCGCGGAAGCGGTGGCGCCGCGCCTGGACACTCCCGTCTTGGTGCAGGGTAGTTTGTCGCGTGATCGCATCATCAAGCAGTTCCGCGACGAGGCTTCCGCGAGTCTCTTCGCCGTCACCAGTTTCTGGCAGGGAATCGACGTTCCGGGCCACTCTCTCAGTCTGGTCACCATCGACCGACTCCCCTTCGCCGCCCCGAACGACCCCTTGGTCATGGCCCGCCGCGAACGCGCAGCCAGTCCCTTCAACGACGTCGACCTTCCTCGGGCGACGATGCTCTTGGCTCAGGGAGTCGGCCGACTTATTCGCAACAACAGCGACATGGGCGTCGTCGCCGTCCTCGATACTCGCCTCGCTACCTCCAGCTACAAAAACAGCCTCTTTCGCAAACTCCCGCCCATGCGCCGTACGCGTGATCGCGCAGTCGTGCACGCCTTTTTGCGTGCCTTGCGTGATTCCGACGAATAAGTCGGTTCGAGAGGGTCTATATGCTACTATTTCACTAGTTAATAGTGAAATGGATTGAAATTAGCATATGCACCTAAACCTCGCCCTCGTCGCTGGATCGGCCCTCGTTGGTTTTCTCGTGGGTCTCACCGGCATGGGTGGTGGCGCTTTGATGACCCCCATGCTGGTCATTCTTTTTAACGTCACACCCGCTTCGGCTATTTCGTCCGACCTGGTGGCGGCCCTCTTCATGAAGCCAATGGGCGTCGCAATCCACTGGAAGCGACAGACGGTAAATGGAACCCTCGTTCGCTACCTCACCTACGGCTCGGTACCCGGTGCCCTGCTGGGCTCCTACGTCTTGCACCTGCTGGGCGGTTCAAAATCCACCCAAGTGCACCTCCAAGTCGTGCTGGGTCTCGCTTTACTCGTTGGTTCGGTGGCCATGGTGGGTCGCCTGGTCTTTCCTACGCATCACACGGCGACCGACCACGTTGACGTGCACAGAGTGCTCACCATCGCCGTCGGCGCCGTCGGCGGGTTCATGGTCGGGCTCACCTCGGTGGGGGCGGGCTCGCTCATTCTCGTGCTCTTGACCCTGATTTATCCAAGCTTGCGTTCTGACGTCCTCGTGGGCACGGACCTCACGCAAGCCCTCCCACTTACCGCCGCCGCTACCCTCGGGGCCATCCTCTTTGGCAAGGTTTCCTTCAGTCTCACCACGGCCATCATCATCGGCGCCGTGCCCGCCGTCGTAGTTGGTGCCCTGATTTCGTCCAAGGCGCTTTCGGTGGGGCTGCGTCCCTTCCTCGCCGGAATCGCCATGCTGAGTGGCCTGAAGTACGTGGGTATGCCCATTACCTTCCTCGGCTACGCCGCGGTCGTTATTGGGGTCGGCGCGACCGCCTTAAGCGTTCGCACGGTGCGCCGCCTGCGAGCGAACTCAGATACCGAAACGGTCCATGACGTCGTCGCGCTTCTGCCATCCGGGCTCGACGGAGACCTTTAGTTCGAGGTAGGTGCCCTCGGGCAATTGACGACGGGCTGCTATGCCCACGTCCTTTAGCAGTTGTCCGCCCTTACCGATGACCATGCCCTTTTGCGATTCACGCTCCACCAGGATCTCGACGGTGACGTGGGGCCACTCGAACTCAGTGACGCGACAGTGAATGGAGTGCGGGAGCTCTTGCTTGGTCTTGCGCACCAGTTGCTCGCGCACCAACTCGGCGACCCACATGGCCTCGGGCACGTCGGAAACTTCTTCTTCGGGGTAGAGATATTCACCTTCGGGCATGCGGGCCTTGACGTAGGCGATGAGGGCGGCAGCCCCTTCGCCGGTTTTCGCCGAAACCGGGAAGTACTCGACGCGCTTGGCTACGTCACTGAGTTCCTTTTCGGCGGCGATGGCTTCCACGGCCACCTGGGCGGCCAGCAACTGAGCGGCGACCACTTCACGACCAGATTTGTCCATCTTGTTCACCACCACGCAGGGCTGCGCTCCACGCGACGAGCGGCAGGCCTGGAGCATGGTGGTAATGACGTTACGATCGCCCGGTCCAATTTCCTTACCCGCTTCGATCACCGCCAGAATAACTTCGACACCGTCGGTGCTCGCGCGAGCCGTCTCGTTGAGCCGGTTGCCCAGGGAGGTTTTAGGCCGGTGCAGACCGGGCGTGTCAACGAAGATCACTTGGATCTCGTCTTCGGTCAAGATGCCGCGAATGGCGTTGCGGGTGGTATTGGGACTGCCCGAGGTAATTGTCACCTTGGTACCGACCACTTGGTTCACCAGGGTTGATTTACCCACATTGGGACGCCCGATAATGGCGCAAAAGCCCGAACGGGTCATGATGGCTCCCGTCGTTCGATCAGCACTTCTTCAACTCGGCGTCCATCCATACGTACCACGGTAAGGCGATAGGGGTCCGCGTCAAACACGTCACCCGTTTCGGGTACCCCTCCGGCGAGGTCCAAAACGAAGCCACCCAAGGTGTCCCAGCCGTCTTTGGGCAGCACCAGATCGAATTCTTCGTTGACGTCGTCAATGTTGAGCCGACCCGACAGCACCAAGTGGTCGACGTCGTCACTGGTGGGATCGTCGTCATCGCGCACGTCGGATTCGTCAGTGATCTCTCCCACTAATTCTTCTAAGACGTCTTCCAGGGTCACCAGGCCGGCGGTGCCCCCGTATTCATCCACGACGACGAAGAGGTGATTTTGGCCCTCGCGAATCTGCGTGAGTAGCGAAGCGACTTTCTTCGTCTCGGGGACGAAGGCCACCGGACTCATGTGCACCTCGATGAGTTCGTCTCCCTTGCCATCGGCCAACAGGCCGGCCAGGCTACGCAGGTTGATAATGCCCACCACGTCGTCGATGCCCTCGCCCAGCACCGGCAGACGGCTGCGACCCGTGCTCACCGCGACCGCGAGGCCTTCGCGCACCGTGGCGTCGTGATTGATGTCGACGAAGTCAATACGGGGCACCATCACCTCGCGAACAATGGTGTCGCCGAACTCGATAACCGAGCGAATGAAATTACGCTCGTCCTTTTCAATCGCCTCGTCCTCGTGGGCAATCTCGGCCATAGCCAACACTTCGTCTTCGGTCATCTTCCCCGAGGTGGCCGTCGCGCCAAAGAGGCCAATCACCCCGTCGGCGATAGCCAGCAGTAATCCCGACAGCCAGCGAATGGGCCAAAAAGCCAACAGGCCGTTCACGATGGGCGCCGTAGTGAGCGCCGCTCGATCCGGGTGCAGCACCGCGAAGTTCTTGGGGATGGCTTCGAAGATGACGAAGATCACCACCACTTCAGCCACGGTGGCCACGAAGACACCGGCTCCGCCAAAGAGGCGGCCGGCGAGGAGACCCACCATCGTGGCCGAGACCAGCTGGCAAATCAACACCAGCAGCAGCAAAGGATTTAGAAACTTTTCGGGCGACTCGACCAGCGAGACCAGGGCCCGCGAACCTCGCATCTCCTGATCACGCAGGGAACGAGCCCGCGACTTATTCATACGAACCAGCGAGGTCTCCGCCATCGCAAAAAAGCCCGAGAGGACGAGCAGGACAAAGACGCTGACGCCGAGACCGGTGTCCGCAGTGGTCCAGGCGGCCGCGATCACGCGTCGTTCGAGCGGTAGTGGCGAGCGAGAATCTCACGCTCGCGTGCTTCCATGCGCTCTGCTTCGTCGTCAATCATGTGGTCCCATCCTCGCAGGTGCAAGACCCCGTGCACAATAAGGAGGGCCAGCTCGTCGTCGAAACTCACCTCGTGTTCGACGGCGTTGCGTGCCGCTACGGCGGGACAGAGCAGAATGTCCCCGACGAGTTGGGGGATGATTTCGAGGGGCGATTCGCCCGGACCCGTTCCGCCCGCGTCGGGCACCCGGCCGGTGGGCTCGGGTTCCGGGTCTATGGGGAAACTCAAGACGTCGGTGGGCCCTTGCTTGCCCATGAACTGTTCATTCAGGTCGGCAATGGTGCTTTCCGAACAGAAGATGAGTGAGACCTCGGCTGGCGGCCGCACCAACTCCTCCTCGAGAGCGGCGCGACACAGGGCCACCCAGCGCTCCAAATCGATGGCGAAGGCGTCCTGCTCGTCGGCGGCGTAAATGTCGATACTCACGAGTTATTCCGGTCGTAGGCGGCGACAATATCGGCGACGATGCGGTGACGGACCACGTCCTTCGCGCCCAGGTGCACGAAGGCGATATCGTTCACGTCCGAGAGAATGTGCTCGATGCGCACCAGTCCACTGGGCTTGCCGTTGAGGTCAATCTGCGTCACGTCGCCGGTGACCACGGCCTTGGCGTTGAAGCCAATGCGCGTGAGGAACATCTTCATCTGCTCGGGCGTGGTGTTTTGCGCCTCGTCGAGAATGATGAAGGCATCGTTCAAGGTACGACCGCGCATGAAGGCCAGCGGGGCGACTTCGATGGTGCCATTGGCGATGAGCCGCTGTGCGCCCTCGGGTCCGACCAGGTCGTAGAGGGCGTCGTAGAGGGGTCGCAGGTAGGGGTCCACTTTCGCCATGAGGTCACCGGGCAAAAAACCCAGATGCTCCCCCGCCTCCACCGCGGGACGGGTCAACACGATGCGCTGGACCTGACGACGATGCAGTGCCTGCACTGCGGCGGCGACGGCGAGGTAGGACTTACCCGTGCCAGCGGGACCGATGCCGAAGGTGATGATGTTGGATTCAATTGCGTCGGTGTAGCGCTTTTGGCCGGCCGTGGAGGGACGGATGGCCTTGCCCTTGACGCTGCGAACCACCTCGTGACGTAAGACCTCACTAGGACGAACGTTGTCATCAACCATGTCGACGGTGCGACCAATCTTCACCGGATCGAGCGCTTGGCCCGACTCGAGCACCACGACCAGTTCGTCAAAGAGCCGCAAGACTTTCGCGGCGTCCGGACCGGCTACCGAAATCTGGTTACCCTGCACGCGAATCTTCGAATCAGGGTACGAACGTTCGATGATGCGAAGGTGTTCGTCGCGAGGACCGAGCAAGCCGACCATCAGGTGAGTATTAGTGACGTAGGTGGTAACCGTCAGGGTGTCGTTCGACACGGCGTCGCCACTCATCCCGGCGGCCAGTCGAGTGCTCGGCCACCGAGGACGTGTAAGTGCACGTGAGGAACGGACATCTGGGCATCGCGTCCAACGTTAAAAACCAAACGGTAGCCACTTTCGCGCACGCCTTCGCGCTCGGCAACTTCTTGGGCGAGTAGCACGAGCTCACCGACCAGCGCGGCGTTTTGAGTCGTGAGGTGGTCGGCGCTGCTGACGTGCTCGCGAGGAATAACCAGGACGTGCACCGGCGCCTGCGGGGCGAGGTCGTGAAAGGCCACGGCCGCATCGGACTGGGCCACCAGGTCGGCCGGAATGTCACCGGTCACTATTTTGCAAAAGACGCAGTCGCTACTCATGTCGTGCTCTCATCATTACTCATGGGAGCCGTCGGATGCGGTAAATCCCCACGAACCGTTGCTAAATGCGACCAGCGCGGCACTTACCACCGCCGCGGTTTCGGCGCGTAAGACGCTCGGGCCAAGGCTAAGACGAGGATGGTTCCCCCATTCACCCTCCGCCCAACCACCCTCGGGTCCCACCGCGATTGCCCGGACGGCACGCCAATCGGCCGATCCGGTGAAGTCGGCGACCGCGACCGTTTCGGGGACATCGGCTGGATGTACCGGATCCAAAATGGTGAGCGCGTAGGTTCGCCGGCACTGGCCGCAGGCTTCGTCCGCAATCCGCTGCCAGCGCGCAATGTTTTTGTCGCGGATCTCTCCTCGAAATTTCACCGCGAGGCGGGCGCTGAGGAGCGGCACAATGCTCGTGATACCCAGCTCGGTAGCCTTGGCGACGGCCCACTCGGAGCGGTCACCTTTTAATGGCGCGAGGTAGAGCGTGGTGGCCACGGGCTCGGGGTCGCGCGATACGGCCGTGACCCGGTTCAGACCGCGTTCGGCCACCTCGCAGATACTCCACGCACCCCGTCCGTCAGTGACCACCACTTCTTCGCCGACGGTGGCCCGCAGGACTTTGCGCAGGTGGTGCTCATCGTCATTGGACAAGACCGGCATCTGGGGGTCGACCACACGAAGCTGGGTCAACGCCGCCACGCGACGCGACCATTCGTTCATGCTCACTTCTTACCGCGCTTGCGAAACAGACCTACCGCGGGCGGGTGGACGTCTTCATTACGGTGAGCGGCGAGCTGTTCGAGGAGATCCCGCTCCACATCATCAAGCTCGGTTGGCACCTCGACGACGATTTGCACAAAGAGGTCGCCGCGACCACGACCGTGGAGGTGCTCAATTCCCTCGTGCTTGATTCGGTGCACCGTAGCGTTGGCCGTTCCCGCCGCTATCTCGATCTGGGTCTGCGAGCGCAAGGTGGGAACGGTAATCGTGGCACCCAACGCGGCTTGGGCGAAGGAAATCCGCGCCTGGTGGTGCAGGTCATCTCCTTCTCGTTCAAAGCGTTCGTCGGGAGTGACGCGTAAATGAACGAAGAGTCGACCATTAGGACCACCTCGGGGACCGGCCGGTCCTCGGTCGGCGAGTCGCATGGTCGACCCGTCCTCCACTCCCGCGGGGATCTGCACGCTGAAGCTGCTCGAGAGGTTCTGGCGACCCTCGCCACGGCACTGCTGACAGGGCGATTCGATCCGAGATCCTTGCCCCTGGCACCGGGTACAGGGACTGGTCGTCATCATCTGGCCCAAGATGGAGTTGCGGACCCGACGTACTTCGCCGAGGCCGGCGCACTCGACGCAGGTCACCGGCGACGTCCCCGGGGCACAACCGCTGCCGCCGCACTCGCTGCAGCGCTGCGGCAGGGTGACGGTGACTTCCTTATTGACGCCGAAGGCCGCCTCGTCCAGGCTGATCTGCACACTCATTTCGGCGTCGGGACCAGGTTGGGGGCTACGGCGCTGCCCACCACGGTTTCCCATGCCACCGAAAAACATGTCAAAAATGTCCTGAACCGATCCGGCGTCGCCGAAGGGATTGCCACCCGCGCCTACGTCGGAACCAAAGCGGTCGTAGTTTGCCCGTCTTTCGGGGTCCGAAAGAATTTCGTAGGCCTGCGAGATTTCCTTAAAGTGAGCCTCGGACCGCGCGTCCCCGGGATTGGCGTCGGGGTGGTACTGACGCGCCAAGCGGCGGTAGCTCTTTTTTAGTTCGTCGGCCGATGCCGATCGCTCAACCTCGAGAATGGCGTATAGATCTGCGCTCACGTGTTTGTTCCTTCAAAGTGTCGAGTTATTTCGCGCGAAACGGACTCGGCCGCCGCGAGTGCTTCCTTGTACTTCATACGGGTGGGACCGAGAAGGCCCACGGCCCCGACCTTCTCACCGTCGATCGTGACGGGCGCTACCACCAGGGCACTGGTCGCCAGCGGCACTTGACCGTTTTCGGCCCCGATGGCCACCGACAGGCCCTTGTCGATGATGTCTTGGACGAGGGACACCACGAGCAACTCCTGCTCCAAAATGCTGAGCACCTGGCGCACGGTCTCAACTTGGTCGTAGGAATCGGCGACGTGACTCGCCCCCCCGATATACATCGACTCCCCCTCCATGGTGGGACGCTTGGCGTGCAGCACCGCGACGGCTTCGCGCACCACCGTGGCCACCGCGTTATTGCTGACGGGCACCTGGACGGGCTGCTGGAGGGTGGTGTCGATGAGCAGGGCGTGCATTTGACGCGACGCTTCGGTGCAGGTCTCAAAACTTACCGGGACCGAGGGGACCACCGTGTGCTTCGAGACGGTGCCATCGGAAAAAACAGTGACCAGCAGCAGGTGGCGAGGGTCCAAACTGACCAACTGCGCGGAAAGAACGGTCGCTTGCGTGTGGGCGCTGCCAACGACCACGGAGGTGTAGGCCGTCAATTGGCTCAGCAGCGAAGAGGTCTGCTCCAGCACGTCCTCGACCTCGCCACGAACCTTGGAGAAGAACTCACGCACCTGCATTTGTTGAGCCGGCCCCAGCACGCCTGTTTCGAGGTGATCGACGAAGTAGCGGTACCCCTTGTCGGTGGGGATGCGCCCGGCCGACGTGTGGGGTTGGGCGAGGTAGCCCTCACGCTCGAGACTTACCATCTCAGTGCGCACCGTGGCCGGCGATACGTCAATGTCGGTGTTTTGCAGGACGGAAGAGGAGCCAACGGGTTGCGCGGTGTCAATGTGTTCAGCCACCACCGCTTCGAGGATGGTGGCTTTACGGGGGTCTAAATCCTTGCCCTGATTGGGTGGCATTGTTTTGCGAGCCATGCTTCCTCCTTTGGCACTCAATTCTACCGAGTGCTAACTGAACCCGATGCTCCCCACCGTGTTGCGCGGGCGTTCTAGGGTAAGTGCGGGATTCAGGGAAATCCCCGCGAAGCGAGGTCCCCGTATGGCGAAAACCCCAGCAGCCTTACGCGTAGGGGTGGTTGGTGCTGGCCCCTGGGCCGAAATGGTCCACGCCCCCATGCTGCAACGCTCCACCGAGGTTGACTTCGTAGGCGTGTGGGGTCGGCGAATTGAGGCGTCGCAAGGGATCGCGGCCCAGTTCGGTACCCGCGCGTTTAGCGACCTCGACGCGCTCATCGCGGAATGTGACGCGCTCACCTTTTGCCTACCCCCCGACGTGCAGAACCAACTCGCCCAGAAAGCGGCCTTGGCCGGCAAGGCGCTTCTGCTCGAGAAGCCCGTCGCCCTTTCTCTCGCCTCGGCCGAAGAACTGGCCCGCGTGGTGGACGAGGCGCGCGTCCCTACGCAGCTCTTCTTGACCTGGCGATACGCCGCGAGTGCACGAGGCTTTCTCCAGCGCTTGACCGGCATCACACCAACGGGTGGGCGGGGTATTTTCGTGAATGGTCTCCAGTTCGGTGGCGCCTTCGCCACCCCCTGGCGCCTCGCCGAAGGCCCCCTCTTCGACCTGGGTCCGCACGTCATTGATTTCCTCGAAGCCGCCATGGGTCCGGTGGTTGAGATTCGGGCCAGCGGTGATTTGCTGGGCTGGGTCGCCCTGACGCTCATCCACGAGAACGCGGCCGTCAGCCAGGCCTCGCTCTCCTTTGGCTCCGTGCTCGATCGCGACGTGGCCACCATAGAAATCTTCACGCCGCAGGGACACTTCCCCTTCGATTGTGAAGCGACGTACAGCGAGCACACCATCGACACGGTTCTTCGCGAGTTTGTTACCTGTGTTCGCGAGCACCGTGCACACGAGCTTGATCTGCACCACGGCCTGCACCTGCAGCGATTGCTGGAAGAGGCCGCGGGACAACTACGCCGCTCCGAAGGCGGCGGCGCGGGGACCTAATCCTCGAGCTTGAGAGCGGCGACGAAGGCTTCCTGGGGAACCTCGACTCGACCGAGGTTCTTCATGCGCTTCTTGCCTTCTTTTTGCTTTTCGAGCAGTTTGCGCTTTCGGGTGATGTCACCGCCATAACACTTGGCCAAAACGTCCTTGCGGCGAGCCTTGACCGTTTCGCGGGCAATCACTCGACCACCAACCGCGGCCTGAATGGGAACATCGAACATCTGGCGAGGAATGAGTTCCTTAAGCCGTTCGGCCATACGCCGTCCGTAGTAATCAGCGTTCGAGAAGTGCACGATGGTGGAAAAAGCGTCTACCGGCTCGTGATTGATAAGCAGATCCACCCGAACAAGTTTTGACGTGATGTAGCCCGCGGGTTCGTAGTCGAGCGAAGCGTAGCCCTTCGTACGCGACTTCAGTGCGTCGAAGAAGTCAATGACGACCTCGGCTAAGGGAATGCTGTACTTCAGCTCGACGCGCTCGGAGGAGAGGTAGTCCATGCGAATCATTTCGGCCCGACGCGACTGGCACAAATCCATGACCGTGCCCAGATACTCACTCGGGGTAAGAATAGAAATTGACAACATGGGCTCGTCGATATGGTCGAGTCGCGACGGGTCGGGGAGGTCCGTCGGGTTGTCAATCTTCACTTCGGTTCCATCGGTCAGGTAGGCCCGGTACACGACCGAAGGAGCAGTCGCGATGATGTCTAAATTGAACTCACGCTCGAGTCGTTCGCGCACGATTTCCATGTGCAAAAGTCCCAGGAAGCCGCAGCGAAAGCCGAAGCCCAGGGCGTGCGAGGATTCGGGTTCATAAGTGATGGACGCGTCATTGAGTTTCAACTTATCGAGAGCGTCGCGAAGATTTCCAAGGTCGTCACCATCAATGGGATAGATGCCGCAATAGACCATGGGCTTGGGGTGGACATATCCTTCGAGCGGCGAATCAGCAGGCTTCATTGCCGTCGTGATGGTCTCTCCCGAGCGCGCGCCGCCGACGTCTTTAATGCCAGCGACGATGTAACCAACTTCACCCGGCCCCAGCGACTCGACGGGAATCATCAGGGGCGTGCGAACGCCAATCTCCTCAATTTCGTGATTCTCCCCGGCCTGCATCATTCGGATTCGTGCGTCCGAACGCAGCGTGCCGTCTTTAATGCGAATCGAAGAAATTACTCCGCGATACTGGTCGTAGTGAGAGTCAAAAATCAGCGCGCGCAGCGGATCGCTGGGGTTGCCTTGCGGGGCGGGGATTCGTTGAATCACCGCCCGAAGCAATTCAGCCACGCCCTCACCCGTTTTGGCGGAGATACTCAAGATTGAGTCAGCGGGGAGTCCGAGCACCCTGTCGAGTTCTTCCTTGCAGCGCTCGGGATCGGCGGCGGGGAGGTCAATTTTGTTTAGCACCGCCACGATTTCCAAGTTGTTCTCGATGGCCTGGTAGCAATTGGCCAGGGTCTGGGCCTGAATACCCTGAGAGGCGTCGACCAGCAATATAGCCCCCTCGCACGCAGCCAAGGAACGTGAAACCTCATAACCGAAGTCCACGTGGCCGGGGGTGTCGATAAGTTGCAGAATGTGGTCTTCGAAATGAACGCGAACGTTCTGCGCCTTAATGGTGATGCCGCGCTCGCGTTCAATGTCCATTGAGTCGAGGTACTGGGCGCGCATGAGGCGGGGGTCCACCGCTCCCGTAATCTCTAGAATGCGGTCCGACAGTGTCGACTTTCCGTGGTCGACGTGAGCAATGATAGAGAAATTACGGATTTTCGCCGTTTCGACGGGGGGAAGAATGTTGGCCACGGTGCCGATAAGGCTACCCGCCCAAAGCTGGCGAGGCGACGAAATGCACCAGTCCGCCCTTTCCTGCTAGCCTTACTAAGCCCGTGGAAGAGTTTCCGCGAACAACGAACGAGGTTTTTTGTGGCAAATATCAAGAGCCAAATCAAGCGCAACAAGCAGAACGAGGTCGCTCGCGACCGAAACCGTGCGGTGAAGTCCGAGATGCGTACCCGTACCAAGACGGCGGTGAACGCCGTTGGTGGCGAGAATGAAGCGACCGCCCTTCGCGCGGCCGTCAAGCGAATTGACAAGGCTGCCGCCAAGGGAGTCATTCACAAGAACACCGCCGCCAACAAGAAGTCGGGTCTAATGCGTCGCATCAACGCTCTGAAGTCGGCGGCCAAGGCCTAAGGCATTCGCCAAACAATGAAACCGGCACCGTGGGTGCCGGTTTTTTTGTTTTCTAGCGACGACGCGCCACGCTCAAACGAGCCAGACGCGCCACGAGCACTTCAACAACCGTGAGCTCGGTGACGTCCTGATCGCTCTCGAGATCTTTGCCACCGAAGCTGACCGCTCCCTTCAGGTCCAGATCGGCCTGGGCCACCATGGCGATGGCGTCGGCCAGTCGTTCGGGACCGAGTTGACGGGCCACCGCCTGGGCCTTACCCGCGGTGAAGGTCTTGGTCCCCAGGATCTGAGCCACCCCCTCGGCATCAATCGCCAATCCCTCGACCCGCGCCGCCTTTAGGTAATGGCGCTGGCAGATGTTAATGATTTGCAGACCGGCGCGGCCCCGCGAGTCGAGCATACGCCTCGCTACCGTGATGGCCAGGGTCACGTTCCCCTTATCGATGGCGTCGGTCAGATCCCACTCGGGCAGGTTGCCGGCTTCACCGAGGTAGGGCTCGATGTGTTTGACGTTGAGCGGTGAGGTACCGTAAATGTTTTGCAGGGTGCGAGCAAGAGCATCCACTCGTTCAAGTTCGTCACCGAAGTGATTGAGTACGAGGGCCAGCGCGGCGGCGTCGGCCTCGACCCCGTACTGCGCGAAGGTGTCGCGGACGTAACTGGGTTTGGCACCCTTTTCTGAACCCGCTCCAGCGGCCACGATCTCATCGGCCGCCTTCACCAGTTTGTTCGTCTTGGGCCCCACCACCCCGAGGCAGAGAACGACGTCGGGGGTGGGACTCTTCATCCACCCCACCAGCGTCTCCACCTCATCGGCCGTGAGTTGCTGCGCGTCACGCACGACAACCACTCGTCGCCCCACCAGGAAGGGGGGCGTATTGAGTGCCTCCATGACCAGCGACAGCAAGGGTGCGTCACTGGTCGAGGTGGCGTCCTTGGCGGTGAAATCCTGTAGCGCGAATGACGGATCTAGGGACCCTAGGGCCTCAGCAACCACTCGGTGCAGGGCGTCAGCGACCAGGGTGGGATCGGTGGCCACGACGCAGCGCGAACTGATCACGCTGCCTCCAGTAGTCTCGCCATAACGTCGCGCACTCGCACGCTGCCCGCGACGTCGTGGACGCGCAGGATGCGACAGCCACCAACTATCCCTAAGGCCGCCGCTGACAAGGAGGGTTCTCGTCGCTGCAGAACATCGAGGTCGAGCAGCACCCCTAGAAAGGTCTTGTTCGATGCCGAAAGGAGCAGTGGTCCGAGCTCGGCCAACTGCGACGAGTCCCTCAAGAGCTGCAGACTCTGCCCAGCGGTTTTACCGAGGTCGAGTCCGGCGTCAACGATGACCCGCTGCGCCGCGACGCCGGCGTCGAGTGCCCAGGCGCGGCGCTCGATAAGGAAATCGCGCACCGTCTGAGTCACGTCGTCATACTCGGGATGAGGGTCGGCCACGCGGGGGCGCAATCGGATGTGAGTGGCCACGACCGTGGCCCCAGCGGCGGCGGCCACGCGAAGGTAGTCCGGATCGGCGAAACCTGAAATATCGTTGCCGACACTAGCGCCCTGCTCGAAACAGGCCGCGGCCACCGACGCTCGCCACGTGTCGACGCTGAGCGGCAGGTCGAAGCGATCGCGCAGCGCACTGATTGCGGGGACCACGCGTTCGAGTTCTTCCGCTTCGCTCACCTCGGCCCCGGGACCCGCCTTCACTCCCCCCACGTCCAAAAGATCGGCCCCCGCCTCCACGAGGCTCTCAGCCCGTCGCAAAAAGTCGTCCATCGCCATCGTGGCGGCGGGAGCGAAAAAAGAGTCGTTGGTGCGATTGAGAATACCCATCACCAAGGCGCGCGAGGTGATGTCGAAGCGGGTGGAACCGAGCTCGAGGTGGAGAGGAGCGTTAGGCCAGTAGGTGTTCACGGGGCTGGCGCGGGGACGGGGGACACGCAACTCAGCCTAACGTTCGACCGGGAGACGGCATGAGTTTGTCAACTAACCTGATGACCTACGATGCACGTAGCAGGCGCCTGGAGAGACCTATGGACGACGAAATCTTTAGCCGCATGATGCCCCTCTCGGAGCCCGAGTTACACGAGCCCGTTTTGATCTACGCCCTCGAAGGGTGGATTGACGCGGGTCTGGGTGCCTCAGTGGCGATGAGCACGCTCATGGCCTCCATCCATACCGAGGCACTGGCCACCTTCGACACCGATTACTTCATTGACCAGCGCGCCCGCCGTCCTATGGTGCGCATCATTGACGGTGTCACCACGGAGTTGACCTGGCCCGAGATTTCCCTGCGGTGGGGTCGCGACCGTGATGGCGCCGACCTGCTCTTCCTCGTGGGACCAGAGCCGGATTTTCACTGGAGTGATTTCGTCGAGGCGGTCACCGACGCGGCCATGTCCTACGGCGTGCGTTTGGCCCTGGGATTAGGGGCCTTTCCCGCACCCACTCCCCACACCCGACCAGTCAGAGTGATTGGTACTGCCCCCGCCCAGAGCGTTAACCTCCTCGCGGCGATCGGTACCGTGAGTGGTGAGCTGGAGGTGCCCGCCGGTATAAATTCTGCGCTCGAACTCGGCTTCGCTGACGTCGATATTGACGTCATGACCCTCTGGGCCCGCGTGCCGCACTACGTAGCCTCAATGTCCTACCCGCAGGCTTCGGCGGCCCTTATTGAGGCGCTCGCCCGAGTGGGAGGACTTTCCCTAGACGCGAGCGACCTGCGGGTCTCCGCCGATGAAGCTCGGGCCCGGGTGGACGACCTGGTCATGAACAACGTCGAACACGCCACCATGGTGGAGCAGCTCGAAGAGGTGGCTGACGAGGACGAGGGAAATTCGCTCGGCGACCAAATTCCTAGCGGAGACGAATTGGCCGCGGAACTCGAGCGATTCTTGCGGGGCGAATCGTCCTAGTGATCAGTTCGCGCTGAGGTCGTTCTCAATCCGCAAACCTAATCCCAGGGCGTATCCGTCGAGAAAAAGACCACTCTCACGCTGTCGAGGGAAGCGGTCGGCCAGAGCGTAAAAAGCGGGCGAATGATCAGCTTCGATGAGATGCGCGAGCTCGTGCACGAGAACGGCGTCGATCACCCACGAGGGACACTGCTGGAGCCGCGACGAGAGACGAATCTCCTTAGAGTCGGGCGAACAAGATGCCCAGCGCTGTCGCTGCGAATCGCTCCAGCGAACGGAGCTGGGCCGGACCCCGTCAAGGTAGCGGTCGGCTAGTTCCGCCGCTCGCTCTTCGAGGTCGTGGTCACCACTCATCAGCTGGGGGCGTTGCGCCATGAGCCGCACGACCAGGTCATCAACGAAGATGCTGCGATCGCGCCCCCGAAGCCGAGCGGGTATCTGCACGATGATTCTCGTCCCCGACCAGTGCGCCGTGCCCGTCTTCTTACGCCGGGCCGAAGCCCGTATTTCCACTTCGGGACGATCGAAACGGGGTGCCTCAATCGTGACCGTTGACATCGACGGCGAAACTTTGGCCATTACAAAATGATATTGATTAATCGTGGCGGAACGGCCACCACCCGTTGAGGACTCGCGCCGGCCATCAACTCGACGATGGTCGCATCGGCCAGGGCAGCCGCAATCGCGTCGACCTCACTCACGTCGGGGCTCACCTCGATGCGCGACTTAAGCTTGCCGTTTATTTGCAGCACCATCGTGACGAGCGCGCGCGCGGTCAGTGTGGCGTCCGCCAGGGGCCAGGGCTGCGCGTGCACGCTCGAAGCGTCCGGATGGCGCATCTCCCACAGTTCGGCAGTGATGTGCGGGGCCATCGGCGCAAGTAAGCGCATAAAGAGGTCGAGGCACTCGTCGAGAACCACCTGATTGATCCCCTCCTTCGAGCGCGCCGCCTTCGACATCGTGTTCAAGAGTTCCATCAAGGCTGCGACCGCGGTGTTGTAACTCCACTTTTCGAGTCCGTCGGTGACTTTGTCAATGGTGCGGTGAACCTCGCGAAGTACTTCGAGGTCACCTTCGGTGCGCTCCGTGTGAAAGTGGCACTCGTCGTATTGGCTGAGTCGGTAGATGCGGTCTAAAAAGCGGGCACAGCCTTCAATCACGTCCTCGGTTTGGCTCGTCCAATCAACGTCGTCGGCCGGTGGACCCACGAAGAGGTGGAAGAGGCGCAGGCCATCAGCCCCCACCGTCTCGTAGTACTTTTCCGGCGCAATCAAGTTGCCCTTGGACTTGGACATCTTTGATCCATCGAGGCGAATCATGCCCTGGGTAAAGAGGCGCTTAAAGGGCTCACGGGGGAGGCCCGGAGCCACGCCAGTGTCGATGAGGGCCTTGAGGTAGAAGCGCGCGTAGAGGAGGTGCAAAATAGCGTGCTCGATACCACCGATGTACTGGTCGACCGGCATCCACTTTTCAACTTCAACGGGGTCGAAGGCTTGGCCCTCGGTGAAGGGGTCGGCATATCGCAGGAAATACCACGACGAGTCCGTGAAGGTGTCCATGGTGTCGGCTTCGCGACGAGCCGCTCCCCCGCAGTGTGGGCAGGTCGTGTTACGAAATCCTTCGTGCGTCGCCAGCGGTGACTGGCCGGACTTGTCCATCACCACGTCATCGGGTGCGAGGACCGGTAGCTGGTCCTCGGGCACCGGCACGATGCCGCAGGCGTCGCAGTAGACCACCGGAATGGGGCAACCCCAGAAACGCTGGCGCGAGACCAGCCAGTCACGAAGGCGATAGTTAACTTTGCGCAGGCCCTGGGCGTGTTCTTCCAGATAGGTCGTCGCTCGCTCCTTGGCTTCGGCTACGTCAAGTCCGTCGAGAAAGCCCGAGTTGATGTGCACCCCCTCGCCGCTGTAGGCCCCGCCAGTGAAACCTTCGGGAGGGGCGATGGTGCGAACTACCGGCAAGCCATGAATTTCAGCAAAAGCGAAGTCACGCTCGTCCTCGGCCGGAACCGCCATGATGGCGCCCGTTCCGTAGTTGCCCAGCACGTAGTCGGCCACGTAGACCGGCACGGGCTGCTGATTGAAGGGGTTGATGACGAAAGATCCCGTAAAGGCTCCACGCTTCTCGAGGTTGGCCCCCGAGTCCGACGACGAGGTTCGTTCGAGTTCGCTGGCCTGCGAAGCTCGCTCGACGAGGGCCTGTACCCGGCTGCGCTCGTCGTCGGTGGTTAAGAAGTCCAGCAGGGGATGCTCGGGAGCCACGACAGCGTAGGTGACGCCAAATCCAGTATCCGGACGGGTGGTGAAGACACGCAGGGATTTAGAGGAATCAACTGCGAGCGCTAAGTCAAACTCCACTCCCTCACTGCGACCAATCCAGTTGCGCTGCATGGTTTTGACCCGCTCGGGCCATTCCAACGAATCGACGTCGTTCAGCAATTCGTCGGCGTAGTCGGTGATTTTAAAGAACCACTGCTCGAGGTGCTTGCGCTCGACCAAGTCACCGGAGCGGTCACAGGTGCCGTCGGCGTTCACTTGCTCATTGGCCAAGACGGTGGCGCAACCGGGGCACCAGTTAACCGGAGCGTTCGCGCGGTAGGCCAAACCCGCCTTCAAAAAGCGGAGGAAAATTGTTTGGGCCCAGCGCATGTAGCGAGGATCGTGACTGAAAACCTCTCGTCGCCAGTCATAAACGGCACCGAGTCGACGTACCGAATTCTTCAGCTCAACCATGCGGGCGTCAGTAAAGAGGC
The DNA here is from genome assembly GCA_903828785.1 of uncultured Actinomycetes bacterium. Classification (GTDB taxonomy): domain Bacteria; phylum Actinomycetota; class Acidimicrobiia; order Acidimicrobiales; family RAAP-2; genus RAAP-2. Next base: position 30,353 of record CAIKNP010000003.1, read on the forward strand.
GGGGATGGCTGCCGGCTTTGATGGCGGCATTTTCGGCGGGAAGTCCAAAGGAATCAAAACCGAAGGGCGACAGAACGGCCTTGCCCTTCATGGTTTGGTAGCGAACGACCAAGTCGCCAAAGGTGTAGTTACGAATGTGTCCCTGGTGGGCGGTGCCCGAAGGGTAGGGGTACATGCATAGGGCGTAGTAGCGCTCGCGGGGATCGTCGTTGTCGACTTCGTAGGTGCCCTCGTCCAGCCAACGGGCTTGCCATTTTTGTTCTACCTGGGTGACATTAAAGGGTCGGGCCATCACTTCATTCTAGGGAATGACGACGAAGGCGGCATTGGTGGGTTGCGCGTTGCGCATTCATCACCACAGTTTGGTTCAGACCAAAGTTTTCATGGGAGGAATGCTTGTCTTTTGTCGCCGCCTACACCTGGCGTTGTCAGCCCGGGCACGAAGATGAATTGATACGTCAAAGCCAGGATCTTCGAGCGCATGAGACTCGCCTCGGTGCCGTCATTGCCGCGTATCGAGTGGTATCCGGAGGGGACGCAGGATCTATCGTCTTCACCGCTACTTTCGATTCAGAGGAGCATTACGCCGCCTGGATCGATGCCCTGGAGGGCGACCCCGAATCAGTCAAGATTCTTGACGAGATTGGCAATCACGATGCGTGGAGCATGACCGCGGTGGCCACCTCTATTTCCCTCGACTGGTGAAAGCCTCGCTTTTTTTACGCTCGTGAGCACCTGCTAAGATGGGTCACTCGCGGGGGTATAGCTCAGCTGGCAGAGCACTTGCATGGCATGCAAGGGGTCCGGGGTTCAAATCCCCGTACCTCCACAAAGTGGGAAACACTTATTTTTGACTTACGGATATCACATACGTGATTGTTATTTTTCTCTCGAAGCCAATTCCGGTTTCACTAAATCCACAGGAGTGGGAAATGAATTTGAACCGCATCGCAACATGGGCCGCAACAATCGTTCTTGGGGCCAGCGGCTCCATTGCGGTGCTTAGCCAGCCCGCCGGCGCCAGCAGTGAAGGGAACCATGCTGGGACCAACCACAATTTGGTCTCAATCGTGAACCACTCGAGCAACGTGGAAAAGAAGGCTAAGGTCCACCTGCACTGCTCCTCCTCCACCGGCATAATGTCGCTCACCGTTTCTGGCATCAACACCTTGGACGCACAAAAGAATTCATTCTTGGACTACTTCATTGCTAACGGTGTTACCCCAAATATTGGCTGGCAGCTCGGTACGGATGCCGGCAACATCGTCATTACTCAGGATCCCACCAGTGGCCTGTGGGCCGGCAACCTGCGCCTGCAGCTGCCCAACGTCAACTCGTGCTCGAAGGGCTCGGCCTTCACTCTTACTGACCAGCCGTACGCCACGGGTGCCCTCAAGTTCACCGGGGTTCTTTCGTAAGGCCGGTAGTTACCCCTTTGGGCTCACGCTGCTTTAGCCTTGCGTGAGCTCGAGTCTCCAGTCGAACCTAGGGCGTTGCCCTAGGTTCGACTGTTTTTGGGGCTGAAGGACCGGCGGGAGCGGTCCTGGCGCAACAGCGAAAGCCGTAAATAGTGAATGTGCAATAATGACAAGTGGCCAAAATCGTTAATTTCGTTACGGTGTCGACCGAAGGTCTTGAGTCCTCTCCGTTCGCCCTCGCCTTGGCGGGACTACGGGCCAACGAAGCTCGCTACTTTCACAACAAGTACGGCCACGTGTTTAGCGTCACACCTGCTTCGAAGTCGAAAAAAACGGTGGCCTACGTGAGTCGAGTCTTGCTCGAGCGCAACATCGTGATCGATTCACCGCCCTTGCAAGTCTCGTCCTTCGAGGTTGAGGGCGTTCGATGGACCTACGTCTTTTACGAAAGTGGTCTGTCAATAAACGTGCTCTACCAATTGGAGGGGCCATCACCGAAGCGAGCGGTGGGTTTCAAGCTCTCCGACGGAATGGAAATCCCCCCGGAGTTGTCAGCATTCAAATTTGCTCGGCAGAAGTCAAAGCTCGCGGGCACCATTCGCGGGTCGTACTTCGTCGTCAAGGGCGAATATTCGCTGTAAAGAGTAGCGGGATGCGTTTTGGGTTCTGAATGGCTCAACAAAAACACTTTCCCTTCAAGAAGGGTGCCACCTCCTAAGGAGGCATCACCTCAATTAGTATTGGTTGCTTTCACATTGCGACTGAAATCAGCCCACTTCGCTTCGCGAGGGGCCGACTCTCGAGCTTGATGTTACTTTTGGTGGTTTCTTAACAGGTACAATTGCATTTCGGTGAGAAAGATGGCGGCACGGTGAGAGTAATACTTCGGCGATTAGGGGTGTACGCCTTCACGGCGTGGGTCACGATTACCGTAAACTTCATCCTCCCCCGCCTCATGCCGGGCAATCCCTTCGATCAAATTGCCGCCAAGTTGACCGGAGTGGTCACCGCCCAGGAACTCCAAGCCATCAAAATTCAACTCGGTGGCGACATTAATCAGCCAATGATTGAACAATATTGGCACTACCTCAATCAGCTCGCCCACTTCAATCTCGGTGTTTCCATCACCCTGTCCTCTCCCGTGAGCACCATTCTGGCCGGACAAATTTGGTGGACGGTGGGGCTTATTGGCGTGGCCGCCGTTCTCAGTTTCCTCATTGGGACGGTCCTCGGAGTTGTCTTCGGATGGATGAGGGGATCACGGGCCGACAACGTAATCCCCGTGGCCACCTTTTTGCAAAGCGTTCCCTATTACTTCCTAGGCACCGTCTTGATTATGGCCTTTGCCAGTCACTGGCACTTCTTCCCGCTCGAGAACGCGTACGATCTTTCGATCACGCCGGGATGGCATTGGGACTTCATTTCCAGCCTGCTTCGCCACAGCGAACTACCCATCCTGTCCATCGTCCTAAGCTCGCTCGCCGGCTGGATGCTTGGCATGCGCAACATGATGGTGACCATTGCGGGCGAGGATTTCGTCTTGATGGCGGTTGCGAAAGGCTTGCCTCGACGTCGGGTGATCTGGCACGCGGCTCGCAGTGCCATTTTGCCCTCGATTGCCAACTTCACCTTGGCTATTGGACTCTTGGTGTCGGGCTCGCTCCTGGTGGAGCAAATTTTCAACTACCCCGGTGTTGGTAACTTGATTCTGGAGGCGGTGGGAGGCGAAGACTACCCATTGATTCAGGGAATCTTCCTCCTCATTACCTTCACGGTTCTGGGGGCGAGTTTCCTCGCCGACATCTTGTACTACGTCCTTGATCCCCGCATCCGAACAGCGACGGCCCACTAATGCGCTCACTGCAAATTCCAAAATCGCCCAAGGTAATCAGCGGCGTCGTCATTCTCGGCGTCTTCATCGTGCTAACGGTTATTGGCCCTTGGATTGCGCCTTATAGTCCCAACACCAACCGATTCAGTACCAGCCAAATGCCGTCGTGGCATCATCTCCTGGGCACGACTCTGCTGGGACAAGACGTGTTTTCTCAGCTGCTCGTCGGGTGTCGCGAGACCATGGTGGTCGGATTTGTGGCCGGATTTATTGCCACGGTCTTGTCTATTGTCGTGGGCCTGGCCGCGGGCTACATCGGCGGAAAGACCGACGAGGGACTGTCACTGCTCTCCAACGTTTTCCTCGCCATTCCCGGGTTACCGCTCATGATCGTTATCAATAGTTACCTTCCGCCCGGTAAGCAGGCCAATCCCCTGGTTATCGGTGTGGTCATATCTCTCACCGGTTGGGCGTGGGGCGCGCGAGTATTGCGGGCTCAGACTATGTCTCTGCGCGACCGTGACTTTGTTGAGGCTGCGCGCATCATTGGTGAGAGTCGCCGGCGAATTATGTTTGGTGAAATTGGTCCGAATCTGCTGCCCGTCTTGGCGTCGTCGTTACTATTCACCATTCTCTACGCCGTCGGTTTGTTTACGACACTGGCCTTCCTCGGCCTCACCCCACTGAGCACGTGGAACTGGGGAACCATGCTCTACTGGTCGAACACGCAAAACGCCGCCATCGCGGGACAGTGGTGGTGGGTTGGCCCACCCGGCATCGCAATTGCCCTCGTCGGTACTTCGCTCGCCCTCATTAACTTCGGCATCGACGAATTCATTAACCCTCGCCTTCGGGCCGGTGGATTATCGGCGAGGCAACGTCGCAAGGTGGGGATGAGCCGCCGTCCGCACTTGGGCTTTACGCCCGTTCGGCGAGTTTCAGCGACCAAGCCGACGGGAAGCAACTAATGACCCTAGAGCACAACATCCTTGACGTTCAAGATTTTTGCGTCGACTATGGCTACGGCGAAAGTGCGGTGCGAGCGGTAAGCGACGTGAGTTTCACCCTCGGAGCTTCGCGGGTGCTCGGCGTGGCTGGCGAGAGCGGTTCGGGCAAGTCCACTCTCGTCTACGGTCTCACTCGTTTGCTCCGCGCACCGGGGGTCATCTCTGATGGTGAGGTCACTTTTACTATCGGAGCCGAGGGCGATCAACGAGCCTTCGACCTCCTGGCGGCCACCGAACAAGATTTGCGGGCCATCCGCTGGTCGCATATCTCCATCGTCTTGCAGAGCGCACTGAGCGCCCTTAACCCGATGCGCCGCATCGGTCGAGAATTCGACGAAGTGCTACGAACGCACGACAAGAATTCGTCCAAGGAATCTCGACACGAGCGCGCCATTGAACTCTTGGCCATGGTGGGACTCGACGCCGACCGCCTCGACCGCTTCCCGCACGAGCTTTCGGGAGGGCAGCGCCAGCGCATCATGATTGCCATGGCGCTCGCACTGCGCCCGGAACTAGTGATTATGGACGAGCCGACCACTGCGCTCGATGTCGTAACGCAACGAGAAATTGTTTCGGAACTCTACGAATTGCGTCGCCAACTCGGCTTCGCCATGATTTTCATCACCCACGACCTCTCGCTCCTCGTGGAGCTGGCCGACGAAATAATGGTTATGTACGCTGGGCACATCGTGGAACGCGCGGCAGCGACGGATCTCTACCACGCTCCGCGTCACCCGTACACGCTCGGATTAATGAACTCCTTCCCCCCGCTCCACGGAGAGCGCAAGGAGTTGAGTGGTATTCCCGGTACACCGCCCGATCTCAAGTCGCTTCCCGCGGGCTGCAGCTTCAGCCCGCGCTGCGCCTACGCCATGGACATTTGTCATTCGTCCAAGCCACCGCTGGTGCCCGTTGATGAGACGGGTCGATTGGCGGCCTGCTGGCTCCACGATCCCAGCCATTCGCACAGTGTTCCCGTCGAGTTGGCTAGGAAGCACGTTCGTGGAGTGGAGGCCCAATGAGCGATGTCCCCAAGGGTCAGATTCTGCTTGAAGCCAAGGCTCTCACTCGCCACTTCAGCGTTCGGGGCGAGGGGGGCTTCTTCGCCAAGAAGCGTCTTGTTCGCGCGGTTGACGACATCAATATCGCCTTGCGGGCCGGCTACGTGGTCGCCGTCGTAGGCGAAAGTGGTTCCGGGAAGTCCGTCTTGTCCCGCATGCTGTCGCGCATTATTGCCCCAACCAGCGGTGAGCTCTTTCTCAACGGCGAACTCGTGGATCTAAAGTCGCAACGCAGCTTGGCCTACACGCGCGAGGTACAGCTCGTCTTGCAAGACCCCTTCGCCGCAATCAATCCCGTGCGCGGCATAATGCACGCTATCGAGCGTCCCCTACGCATTCACGGGACTCCGAAGGACCAGGTACTCGCGAGGGCGCACGAAGTGCTCGAAAGCGTGTCGCTGACCCCACCCCAGCAGTACCTTGATCGCTACCCCCACGAACTGTCCGGTGGCCAGTTGCAACGCATCAACATTGCACGGGGACTGGCCGTTAACCCCAAGATTCTTTTGGCCGATGAGCCGATTTCCATGCTCGACGTATCCGTTCGCCTGGGCGTGCTCAACCTCTTGCGAGAACTCTGCGACAAACGCAATCTCGCCATGATGTACATCACCCACGACATCGCCTCGGCCCGGTACATCGCCGACGAAACCGTGGTCATGTACGCCGGGCAGATTGTGGAGCGGGCCACCGATACTTCTATCATCGATGCCCCCGTCCACCCCTACACCCAGCTGCTGGTGCGCTCAGTGCCCGATCCTGAGAATCTCGAGAGCCGCCACGCGTCCACCGCACCCGACGCGGCGTCCCTCGGGTTCAACTACGAAGGATGCCGATTCAGTCCTCGCTGTCCCGAGGCGATGGATATTTGTCGTGGAAATCAGCCTCCCGTGACCGAAGTAGCCCCCGGCCACTCCTCTCGTTGCTGGCTAAGCGCCACCGACGCCCAGCGCAGCGCCGTGTCAATTAGCGTCAAGTCCTAACACTTTTCTCGCCTATAGTGAAAAGACGGCAACGTTCGACGGTTGGGTCTTTGGTACCGTTGGGCGTCGATTCTCTGAGGGGAGAGACTCGCGCTCATTGAGACAGCAATCTGATTCCAGATTGACGACAGAAAAGGGTGACATGAAAAAGAAGTTTCTGAGCAGTGGCGTGGCAATCGCCACATTGACGATCGGACTGGTCAGTACGAACGGCCTCCAAAGTGGCGCCGTCTCCAACCCCACCGTTCTTACTGAAGAAACCAACGTTGGTGTCACCTTCACGAACAACTTCAACCCCGCCGACAGCCAATCGACAAGTACGCAGATGGCTACGAACGGCCTCTCCTTCGAACCCCTCATTCAATACAACTCGCTGAAGCCGGGTGTTTGGTACCCCTGGCTGGCCACCAAGGAAGTCTTCAATTCCACGGGCCAAAAAGTGACTTTCACGATGAATCCCAAGGCCGTGTGGAGCAATGGCGTCAAGCTGACCGCTCAGGACGTGGCCAACGAGTTCAACGCCATGAGCACCAACGGCAGTCTTAACGTGTTCGGTGTTCCCACCCTCGCGGCGCCCGCGACCTACACCGCCACGACGGTGACCCTCACCTACACCACGCCCCAGTTCTCTAACCGAGAAGCACTCGGCGGTGTCATGATTTTCCCCGTCACCGGCGATCCGGGAATTCCGGCTAACAGCATCATCACCAGCGGAAACCAGCAGTTGATGAACACCGACGTGATCGGCAGTGGGCCCTACTTGCCCACTGGCTACAGTGGTCAGCTGCTCAAGTACACGGCGAGCCCCCACTGGAACCTCACCAAGAAGCCCTACGTGACGGGGGTCAACATCCCCTATTTTGCTTCCAACCAGGCCGCGACCGAAGCTCTCGTCTCTCACCAGCTCGACTGGGCCGGAAATGACATTCCCCAGATCCAGACCACCTTCGTGGGTCGCGACCCCAAGCACAACCACTTCTACTACCCCGCGGGCTCAACGGTGACGCTGTGGTTCAACACCAGCCTCTCGGCTCCCAGCGGTCAGCGCAGTTGTCTCCACGACGCGAATTTCCGGTACGCCATCTCCATGGCCATGGACCGCAATCAGTTGGCCTCGATTGGTGAGACCGGCTTCGCCAAGCCAGCCACGTCATCGAGCGGTATGACTCCTTCGCAGCTGGCCTACCAGGGTAAGTACAAGAACAACCTGCCGCTGAACGGCTGGACGCTCAAGCAAGTCTCGAAGTTCCTGCTTTCGAAGGGCTACACGCTGGACTCGAGTAGTTACTGGCAGGTCACTGGCGCGGCGGCTCAAAAGGCCACCCAGCTTCAGCAGGGTACCGAATGCAGCTTCTCCATTCAAGACCCCACTGGGTATTCCGACTACGCCGAAGACGAGCAGCTCATTTCTGCTTCCTTGCAGGGTGTGCACATCAACGTGAACACCATTGGTGTCACAACTGGTCAATGGAACACCAATATTTTCACCCATAACTTTGACGCCATGATTCACTGGGGTGCGGGTGGCACCAACCCCTACTCGCAGTTCGAGAACTGGCTGGGCGACCCCGCCAACACCGGCGGATCGACGAACTACGGCGAGTACGCCAACCCCGCCGCCCAGCAGATTCTGGTAGCGATGGCGGCGACGCAACTCGGTACCCCGCAGTTCCAAGCCCAGGCCAATAAGTTGTCGGCGATTATGACCAGTGATGTTCCCGCCGCTCCAATTCTCTACGGTCCGGACTGGGACGTCTACTCCACCGCTCGCTTTACCGGTTGGGTGACGCCGAGTAACCAGTACGCCTACCCGGGGCCCGGTGGTAACAGCGTGGGCTTCGTCTTGACCCGTTTAACCAAGACCACCAACTAAGTACTCCCCCTCCCCGAGGGCCCTGCGGATTCCGCTCGACTACTCTCGGGGCAGGGGAGCGAAATATGCTTACGTCCATCCATGAAGAGTTGATCCAGCGAGGTACACCATGAACGCAACGATTCGCACGTCACTCGCCGTAATTGCGACCGCATCACTAGGGCTTACGCTGGTGGTACTCCCATCAGGCGCGACGAGTCCAATGGGGTCAAAGTACTACGCCTGCCGGGCCGGCACGTCAGTTTCCAAGATCAGCGTCCTCCCCCACCTTTGCCCCCGCGGGACCAAGGTGATTTCGGGAAACTTCGCCGGCGCCAACTTCACCAAAGCGAACTTCACTGGAGCCAACCTCACCAAAGCCCGGATGGGAACCGCCCGACTCCCGGGAGCGTTGTCGGGCAACATCAAAGGTCGCCCCGCCAGCTTGCCGAGTGGCTGGATCCTGTCGCAGGGCTATCTACTAGGTCCTAAGGCCAATCTCAATGGGGCGAACCTCGCGAGCGCCAATCTTCGCGCGGCAAATTTGACTGGCGCCAACCTTAATGGCGTCAGTTTTTACGGTGCCAATCTCACCAACGCGAATTTAACGGGGGCCAACCTTACGAACGCCTCGCTGTCCTACGCCACGATCGCTGGCACCATGTTCGCCGGGTCGATTATGAAGGGCGTTATCTCCTCGTACGAGGTCGGACAGCCCAGCAGTCTCCCCGCCAATTGGCAGTTGATTGACGGCAGCTTTGAAGGCAACACTGTGGCCTACCTCGTTGGCCCGGGTGCCAGCATTGGCGGCGCTCAACTCAAGGGACTCGCTCTGAGTAATTTGAACTTGAAGGGAATTTACATGGCAGGTTCGGCCCTCGTAGGTACCTCCTTGGCGGGGTCCGACCTCACCGGTGCCACGCTGGCCAGTTCTAACCTCGAGACGGTGGATTTTACCGGGGCGAACGCCACGGGCGGTAATTTTGCCCACGCCGATTTTGAGGGGGCGAACTTCACGAACGCCAACTTCACGCGAGTGGATCTGACCGGTTCGCGGCTCCTCAGCGTGGCTGGTCTGTCGACGGCGAACTTCACGGGAGCCATCTGCCCCGACGGTGCCGTCTACAACACTCCCGGCGCAAATTGCTAAGGCTTTCGCTGGTCGTTTCGTCGGCCGCTCGGTAGTTGCAGAGGTAAGCGCCCGCAAGGAAGCGCGCCACCAGCCCCCACTGCGATTCAACGGAGATTAGCCCGCAGTGGTTGGCACTTCAGGTCCTAGCTGAACCGTCCTCCACGAAGACCGTTGGCCGAGATTCGTAGCTCGAGGGCCTCAAAGGCTTCCGAATCAGCATCCGCCAGGGCCAGACGACGCAGCAAGACGTGACGGCGGCGGCGGCGTGAGGCGCGACGAGTCTTGTGCCGAAGAAACTGCGCCGAGCACAATTCGCAGCCGCAACCACGGAAGACCACGTTCCAGAAGTACTCGCTGCCTTCCCAATGGCAGGTTGTGGAGTTCCAGATATTCTTGGCGAGGGGTGGCAGCTGGCAGGCCCCATGTTCACAACAATGTATTGGGACCGCACAACGGGCTGGGTTGACCATCATTTGCACGTGTGAAGGTGCGCTCTTGTTCGTGTCCGACATTCATTCTCCCTACTAACAGGCCTGAAATTCCCCCTCGGGGTCAGGGCCTGTGTGGCAAGAATGAGTTGGTCGATGGCATGCGAATTTCATGCTAGCGGAACGCTTTGTATCGAGTCGTTCGTATGAGTCGTGCGAGTTGCGCTTCACTTGTTTCACTCTCCGTCATGGGAACGCGACGACCGCCACGCCATCTGAACCCCGGCGAAAGATCGTGGGTGGCCGATGTACCTAGGCAATGGTGCTGTCGAAGAAGCACAGGAGGTGGCCAAGCATTGACTCGTCAAAAGCGGGGGTCACCGGGACCGCCAGGGGCGTCCGTGTCAAAGAAGAATCCCCTTCTCGGAAGTAAACACTTCCGAGAAGGGGATTCTTTCGGTTACGCGCCGCGGAACGTTCTCCGGGCGAGATCCTTAGTTCGAAGACGCTGTCGTCGTACCGTAGTTACCGTTCTTGTAGTAGTGCACCCACTGAATCTTCATGGTCGATGACGTTCCATTCGGAGCAACCGGTGAAACAATTCCACCGATAGCGTCGTTCAGGATGATGAAGAAGGGGTTGTTGAATGGCCAGTTGCCACCAATTGAGGTGATTGCGGTACCGGGACCAAAGGTAGCTGACTGCTGCTTACCGCTGACGATAATGGTCTGAGTAACGTCCATGGTCTTCGGGTTGTAGGTGTCGCGAGCCCAGGCCTTACCATTCAGAATGAAGGTGATGGTGTTCGGGGCCCAAACGATGCCGTAGTTGTTGTAGCCACTGGTCATTTGCGCGGTAGAGATTGGGGCAATCTGCGTAAGTCCGCCACCTTGTGCCCAGTCCGCACTTGATCCAGTCTCGTTCGAGTGAATGGTCGCTTGGTCCTGCGTGTCATTCTGGAGTCCCTCGGCAATGTCGAGTTCACCACAGTATGGCCAACCGGTCTGAGGAGCTCCCGAGGTGTATTCCTGACCCATCATCCAAAAGGCCGGCCAGTTGTACGAACCAGTAGGCATCCAGATACGTGCTTCGAGTTGGCCGTACTGGAAGGTGGCCTTGCCGGAAGTCCAAATACGTGCACTCGTCCACGTCTGGCCCATGGGCTGATTCGTCGCGGTGCAGCCAGGACTCGTGGTAGCCACGCAGGTAGCGGTAATCACGAGATTGCCGTTGCCGTCCGTTGAAACGTTTGAGGGCAGACTGGTGTTGTTTTCAATCTCGCCAGTGCCGTAGGTACCGAATCCCGTGACGGGAGTCCAAACATTCTGGTCTGGTGAGGTGCCGGCGGCGGCAGTGAACGACTCTTGCCAGAGCAAAGCGCCGGCGGGCGTATTGTCAAAATTCTGGGTAGGCAATGGTGCCGTGCCTACAGCGGTCGTCGTAGTGACGGGAACGATTTTCACTCCAGCGTTCCATTCCAATTTCTTCACCGTCTTTTTCTTGACGACGACGCTCACCTTTACGCAGGTGTACTTGAGACCCTTGTAGTTAACGGTCAAACCCAGAACCGGGCAGGCAGTTCCCTTCAATGTCTTTGGGGATGCACCGGCGGAGACGACGGTACTAAACGCCGCCACAACTGCCACTGCTAGGACAAATTGGATTTTGGTTTTCATATTTGTTAACTCTAGAGCAAAATGCACACCACTGCACGATTGACCTCACGAAACTTCCATGCCCGAATACGGCATTTTGCCGAAAACCGAGTCCATCAAGGAGAACGTCGCCAGCGAACACCCAGAATCTGCCTCTGCCCAGTACCTAAACCGCCATGAACAACGGATTTCGGTCGCAAATTCTTCCCTCACCCGTAGCAATTTTGCCGCTACATGATCACTGGTCATCTCATTGTCGATGGCCACACGCCTTCCAGCCGCCCGGCAATTGCCGGCTCGACACGGTGAACGCATCTCTGCTTCCTGGTGGCAGGAGTTACGATTTGCGCACTTCGCCACCATTTGAACAAAGCGGAAGTCCTCTCACACACAACTAACACCGTGCGTTATCATTGACGAGCAGGGTAAAACTTCACCGACGGCTACCGTCACCTTATTCATACAAAGGGAGTTCAGAATGTCACTCGACCTAACAACAGTGGTAGCGATTGCGATAGTCGCGATTGCTGCTTCTTTGGTGGTTCACTACCGGAGCTCGCTCTCTTCTGTGGCCACCGTGTCACTGAGCGTTGCTCTTTTGGCCGGTCTCGGGCTGTCTTCCAGCCTTTCCGCCACCGCTGCCACACCTTTCAAAATCACTAATACGGTGTCGACCGCCAAAGATGGTGCAATCGTCATGGTCAAGACGTCGGGTGGTTCGGGAAATGGTGCAGTAATTTTTACTGTCGGCGGAACCGTTTGCAAAATTAACGCCAAGACGGGCGCCTTGACTTCGCCTGTAAACGCCACTTGCTTCGTTACCGCAATCAAGCACCAGTCCAGGCTCGTACCCGAAGCGAAGGCTACGCACCGTTTCGTATTCTTCACCGCAAGCCAGGCCGCGCTAACAATCTCGAACAAGAAGTTGACCGGTGAAGTGGGCATTCCAATCACGGTGACTGCCAAGGGTGGAACCGGAACTGGTGCCGTGACGTTTGCGACCACCGGGGCTACCTGCTCGATCAATGCCGAATCTGGGGCACTCAACGCCTTCGCGGTGGGCACTTGTCCCGTGACCGCAACCAAGGCCGGAAGTGGCATGTACCCCGCCATCACCTCGCCCGCCGTCACCTTCACCTTCACCGCCGGCCCACAGGCCGCCTTGCTGATCGGTAACAGCCCCTTGACCGGAACCATTGGTACTCCCGTCGCTCTCTTCACGAGCGGTGGATCCGGTAATGGCGCCGTTACCTACACCGTCACCGGCACTGGTTGCAGCCTGAACGGTGCTTCACTGAGCGATACGTCCGCTGGTGCGTGCACCGTGATTGCCACGAAGGCGGCCTCGGCATCCTTCCTGAGTGCTACGTCGGCACCTGCGGTCTTCACCTTCTCGGCCGCCACCGGCGGTGGTGGAAACACGGGCGAAAACCCAACATATGCCACCCCGGACGTGGCCACGCTGACCAGTGTCACTGGTCAAACGGGAAGCCAGATTGATGACACCGTCAACGGTGACTCCTACTTCATCAACGCTTACTACTTCCCAAGCGACCACTGGTACATGAACTACCTCAACGAGGGTGCGACCGTAACCTTGAACTGGCACGTGAACGGCTCCGACGGCAAAAAGCTCGTGGGCGCCAACGTCACCCTGTACAGCAACTTGGACTACTCGTCGGGTTGTGGAGTCACGTGGGATGCGTCGAACGCAGGCCTGAACTCCTGCTCCAACGGTGGCGGAAGTGGTCAGGGATCGATTACGGGTACCACCGACGAAGACGGCAACGTTTCGTTCACGCTGGTGAACACCAACACGAACGCAATTTCCGGAGTGCGCTCAAGCAAAACGCCAGCCACCGCTGCGGCCGAGGCGGACGAGGCGACCTTCCACTACTGCGACATGTTGCTCGAAGTGAACACTGACGTGTACACCTCGGGAACGCCGAACCCCTCGATCAACCTGGCGACGGACCGGGTCGACTTCATCTTGGGACCGATGCTCACGTAAGGAATGAAGGTAGTACGCGTCCTTTAGGCCCAGCCTGAAGGACAGGCAAACACCCCTGCTGCTTCGCCAGCAGGGGTGTTTGCTTTATCTCCATCGGAGTGGAATCTCGACGCGTCGGCGTCGATCAGGTCTCTCTTTCTTTTCTAGGCGGGTTTTGGTCGTGACATCGCTGCTCGGCACGGATGGATCCAAGGGGCGTTACCCACATTGGTGCACTGCATTGCTCGTACGTTTCCAATTAAAGTTGTCAAAGGCTCCCCGCAGCCGCGAAAGGTATCCATGTCAATTCCTCCGGTCCCATCTCGATCTTTCCCCAAGAGCTTCCTCTGGGGAACGGCAACGGCTTCGTACCAAATCGAAGGAGCCATCACCGAGGACGGACGTACGCCGTCGATTTGGGACACCTTCAGCGCGACGCCCGGCAAGGTGACTAACGGCGACACCGGTGAAATGGCCTGCGACCACTACCACCGGTGGAGTGAGGACCTCGACATTCTGGCCGACCTCGGTGTCGGTGCCTATCGCTTCTCGATCGCGTGGCCGCGCATTCACCCCGAGGTTTCCGGTCCCGCGAATCAAAAGGGTCTCGACTTTTACCAGCGATTGATTGACGGGCTGCGAGATCGAAATATTACGCCCTTGCCGACCATGTACCACTGGGACTTGCCCCAGGCGCTCGAGGACCAGGGTGGCTGGGCGAACCGTGAAACGGCCCTTCGCTTCGCGGACTACGCCGCGACCGTCCTGGAGGAACTCGACGGAATTGAAAAATGGACCACCTTCAACGAGCCCTGGTGCAGCGCCTGGCTGGGATACGGCTACGGCATCCACGCACCGGGGCGCACCGACATTGGAGACGCCGTCCGCGCCACGCACAATTTGCTCTTGGCACACGGACTGGGTGTGGAAGCGGCGCGCAGTCTTCGTCCTGACGTCGAGATCGGCCTCACCCTCAACCTTGGCGTTCATCGCCCCGGCACGAGTCATCCCGACGACCGGGCCGCTGCCTGGCGGGCGGACGGAAACACCAACCGTCTTTTCCTCGACCCCTTATTTCGTGGCAGCTACCCAGAAGACATGCTTGAGATTTATGCCGACACCAACGGCTTTGATGCGATGCGCGAAGGCGACCTCGCGCTGATCTCGGCGCCCATTGACTTCCTCGGTATTAATTTCTACACCCCAGGCACCGTCTTTGGCGCGGGCCGAGAGCAGCAGGCTCGCGAGGCGGGATTTAATCTGGGTCCGGCCCGTACCAGTACCGACAAGGACTACCTACTCGCCATTGGCGCTGAGACGCCGGGTCGCCCCCAAACGGCGATGGGCTGGGAAATTGACGCTACTGCTTTGCGTGAGCTCCTAGTGCGACTCAAGAATGAGTACACCGCAGTCCCTCTGTACATCACCGAGAATGGTGCGGCGTTCCACGACTACGTTGACAGCAGCGGTCGGGTCCTTGACCCGGAACGAGTCACCTACGTTCACCAGCACCTCAGCGCCTGCCTCGACGCTATTGCCGACGGGGTGGACTTGCGGGGCTACTTCCTGTGGAGTCTTCTCGACAACTTTGAGTGGGCCTACGGTTACTCACGTCGCTTCGGAATTGTCTGGGTGGACTACGACAGTGGTCGTCGCATTCCCAAAGAGAGTTTCCACTGGTATCGAGGGGTCGTAACGACGAATGAACTCGACACACGCAGTTAGTGCGACTGACGGGCACTGACCGCTGCATACCTTGCGAGGAACCCTTCGACCTCGTATTGATGGACATGCAAATGCCGGTTATGGATGGGTTGACGGCCACCCGGCGCATTCGCAGTGATCACCGATTCGATCACCTCGTCATCATCGCCCTCACCGCCAACGCCCAAGTGGAATTTCGTGATCAGTGCCTGAAGGCGGGAATGAACGACTTCGCCACCAAACCCATTGACCCAACCACCCTGTTCGCCACGGTGGCTCACTGGATTGAAGTCAGTCGACGGCCCGTCGACGCCCCACCCCTCAGTCACTAGTGACCGCGTCCGCGTGGCGTGGCTCGTGGCGAATCAGCCATGCCGCCAGAGATACGACGAGCAGCAGTGCATGCACGCGGTTCAACACGCCGCCGACGCCGGCAGCCAGTTACCCGCGTCCTCGACGAAACTTTGCCTCTTAATCATTGACCCGCTACCTTGTCCCAAAAAAAAGGGGGGGACGAGTGCGGCAGAGGGGTCGGGCGATATTTCCCGCCCTACCACTCGAGCCATCACGAGCGACCGGCGCGTCGTGAACCACGCCTTCGCTGCGGGCAATCTGCTCACCAGGGCCCTTGGTTGTCACCCATCTACCAAGGAATCGTTGACGGATGCGCTTCTCGCTTTCGTGGGTCGAATCAAGGGCGGCCTTCGCCTAATCTGGATGCGGATTCGTCCACCTCGGGTGCGTCCTCGAAAGGATGTGGCCATGCCCACCGTCGCCGTTACCGCCGAAAACCTCGAAACGCTTATTGAAGCGAACGACCTCGTGCTGCTCGATTTTTGGGCCGAGTGGTGCGGTCCGTGCCGCAGTTTTGGACCCGTCTTCGAGACAATTTCGGAGGAGTTTCCTAACGCCGTCTTTGGCAAAATCGATACCGAGGACCAGCAGGCGCTCGCCGCCTCCTTCGCCATTCAATCAATCCCCACCCTGATGGTCATCCGCGAGCAGGTCGTTATTTTCTCCCAGGCCGGTGCGCTACCCGAGGGGGCGCTGCGCGACCTCGTGACCCAGGCAGTCAATCTCGACATGACCCCCATTCACGAGGAAATTGCCCAAGTCGCCGGCAACGAGGAGTAAGTCCTAGAGGGTGGCGGCGTAGGCGGTCATCGAGAGAGAGCCCATGGCGCAGCCTTCGGCAATAGTCGAAACACGGGCCCCGCTGGCGGCCGCCATTCCGGCCAGGTAGGCCAAGGGCAAGAAGTGATCGGGGGTGGGAACCGCCAAGTGGTAGTCATCTGACTCGTCGAGCAAACCCAACTGGTCGGGGCGACTGATCATGATCTCGTGGGCGTCGCGGTCAAAGCGCTGCGCCCAGTTATAGCCCTGGTCACTCCCCCAGGCAAGCGCTCGTAAATTGTGAACCACGTTGCCGGACGCCACCACGAGAACCTCGTCATTCATCAGCGGAACAAGACGGCTCCCGAGCTCGACGTGGTAGTCAATTGGCTTGGTGGCATCAATAGCCAGTTGCACGACGGGAACGTCAGCCTCGGGATACATGTGCGCGAGCACCGACCAGGTGCCATGGTCGATGCCCCACGTTTCGTCGTCCAGACGAGTGACGGTCGGCTGCGCCAGTTCCGCGAGTTGCCGACCAAGTTCCGGTGAACCCGGCGCATTGTATTGAAAGTTCGAGAGCTCCTCAGGAAAACCCCAAAAGTCGTGAATCACCCGGGGGTGCGTCATTGAAGTGACGGCGGTTTCCCCAATAAACCAGTGGGCCGAAATGGCCACAATGGCCCGTGGCCGAGGGATGGAAAGGGCGTATTCACTCCAGGCGCTCGTCCACTGATTGGTCTCGATGGCGTTCATCGGACTTCCGTGGCCAATAAAAATTGCGGGCATTGTGGTCATGGCAAGCCTCCAATGGTCACCCTAGCGGGAATGACAGCGCGTCAATTAGATGACTGGAGAAAGTCCCCCATCGAGGGCGATACCGACGCCAGTCAGGTAACTCGCCCGTGGCGAGAGCAAGAACGCGGCCAGGTCGGCAAATTCCTCTCGACGACCAAAACGGCCAAGGGCAATAGCCGAACGTTGGGGGTGGTTGTCGTAAAAGTTCTGCTCGGAGATGCCAGCGGCCTCCGCCCGACGCGCCCACTGGCCCGACGCAATAAGACCAATGAGGAGGGCGTTGACCCGCACCCCCTGCGCGCCAACTTCAGTGGCTAAGGCTTTCGTCATGGCTAAGCCCGCGGCCCGGGAGGCCCCCGTGGGCATAGAACCCGCGTGCGGCTCTCGAGCCATTATCGCCAGTACGTTAACGATGGCCCCCTGGCGGACGATCAGGGCGGGTAGCGCTAAGCGACACATGCGCACGGCCGCTACCACCTTGAGTTCGTAGTCCTCGCGCCACTGCTCATCGTCCGAATCACGTATTGACGCCGCGGCCGCCCGTCCCGCATTGTTGACCAGGCCATCGATCCCACCAAATCGTTCGAGAGTGGCACTGACGAAGGACTCGCAGTCGCCGGCGCGTGTGACGTCGGCTCGCATCACGAGGGCTCGGTCCCTCAAGAGTTCCTGCGCTCGGTCCAGGCGATCGCGGCTGCGTCCACAGACGGCGACTTGAGCACCTTCGGCAATCAGCCGAGTGGCCAGGGCCAAGCCCAGACCGTCCGTACCACCGGTGATAACCATGGTCTTCTGTCGCAGTTCGAGATCCACGGGGCAATCGTAGGCAGGGTCGCCCGCGAGACGTCGGCAGTGGTGGCGCTCGGTCCGGCGGCGTAACGCATTCCTTTGGCGGCCGATTGAAAGGCCGGCGGGTACGCGACGAGAGAAATCCAGAACGAAGAAGCGAGTGCTGATCTCCCGGCTCAGTCTTCGCCCTAGTCCATGAAGGCACCACCGTTAACCGAGATTGCCTCTCCGGTCACGAAGGCGGCGTCGTCAGAAAGCAAGAAGGCCACGACTTTGGCGACGTCTTCGGGTGTTTCCAGTCGGCCCAGCGGGGTGTCGTTCACCCACCCCTGTCGTACGTCTTCGACCGTTACACCGCGAAGTTCGGCTTCCCAGGTTTGTTCGCGGTCCATCATCGGTGTCGCGACGAATCCGGGACAAACCGAGTTCACACGAATCTTATGAGGGGCTAGTTCCAGGGCCATGGCCTGGGTGAGGCCCAAGACGGCAAACTTGGAGGCGACGTAGTCGGCAAGAAACGGGGCCCGGCCTTGCTTCGCGGCCATAGATGCGGTGTTGACGATCGCGCCCCCAGTGCCGAGTCGCATCATGGCGCGCGCCGCCGACTGACCGCAGTAGAAGACACCGAAGGTGTTGATCTCAAAATTCCACTTGAGATCGGCGGGGCTGATGTCGACGAAGCGCTGCATTTTCGACACCCCCGCGTTGGAGACCCACGCGTCCAAGCGACCGTGATGGCTCACGATCGCTCCGACAACTTCCTCCACCTGCTCGGGGCTGGTGACGTCGAGGGCCCGCGCGTCGGCGCTGGGGAGACTCGCCGCCAAACGCTCGGCACTGTCGAGATTGACGTCAGTAACCACGACGTGAAAACCACGACGACTGAGCTCGGTGGCGATGGCCGCACCTATTCCGGAACCGGCTCCGGTGATGCCAACGACGGGAAGGGTATTCATAGCTGACTCCTTGCGAGACTGTGACTTAGGCTGGTGGTGACTTCGCTCAGTTGCAGAAACTGTTGGTAACGCTCTTCGTAGACCGCGAGGTGTTGGGGGTTGGGCGAAATAATTTCGCCCGCCTCCAGGGCACCACGAACGTACGCCCAGTCATCGATGAGGCCGCTCCCCAGACCGGCCAACACCGCCGCGCCAAACGAGGCCCCCGGATGATTAATGATCGACACCAGGTCACGTTGCAACACCGAAGCAAGAATTTCACGCCATAGGCGCGACTTCGAGCCTCCGTTGGTTACGCGGATACTGGTCAGCGTAACTCCGCGTTGGGCGAACACGTCGGTGTGGGAGCGAAAGCCGTAGGCGATGGCCTCGAGGAACGCTCGATGCAGGTTTCCCCGACTACTTCCCAGGTGTAGTCCGAGCACCGCCCCGCGAAGATTGGGGTCGTGCAGGGGGGTCTTCTCCCCCAAAAAGTATGGGAGGGCCAGCAGATCACCGGGCGCCGAGTGCTGGGCTTCGTCATCCAAACTCGCTAAGTCTGCCCCACCCAAGAGGTCTTGCTCCCAGCGCAAAATCGAACCGCTGGTCGCCATGCAACCGTTCGGCAGCCACTGGCCCTCAATCGGGTGCGCGTCGAGATACAGGCGCTCGTCGGTGAAGAGTTGGTCGCTAACGGCCAGGATGTCCCCCGCTCCCCCGAGCTTGACCAGGGCGTCGCCGCCTTCGACCAATCCCGCCCCGTAGGCACTGAGCACGTGATCAGCGCCGCCGACCACGATGAGCGTTCCCGCGTCTAGCCCCGTCTCTTGGGCGGCCTGCGCCGATACCAGCCCCAGCGGCGTACCCGGCCGCTCGACCGGGAGCAGTTCGGGCCAGGTGATACCGGTGGCGTCGACGACGGCAGCGAGCGGATTGAGGTGCAGCGAGTAGAGGCCGCTTTCTATAGCCCAATTCTGTTCCACGTGGGGTCGGGCGCCCAGACGCATCGCCAACCAGTCGTAACTGCCCATGACGAAGTGTGTACGTGCCCACAATTCGGGTTCGTTCGTCGCTAGCCAGAGGGCGGTGGGCGCCACCGACTGCTGGGAGAGTACCGAACCCGTGAGCCCCAGGAGATCGACGTCGGCGAGGGCCACTCGCAAGGACGCAATTTCCTTCGTCGCCCGAGCGTCATTTTGCAGCAGGGCTCGCCGCAGCGCTCGACCCTGCGCGTCACAAATAACGACCGCCGGCACCATACCCGACACCGCCACCGCGGCGATGGGGCCCGGGCACTGATCACGCAAGGCGCGAATCGTGCTGGCCACGCCCCGCCACCACTGTTCGGGATCGGCTTCCGCCCAGCCGGGACTGTCGGAGTAGAGGTCCACCGCGTAAGAAGCGGAGGCCACGATACCCTTTTCAGGATCGACCAACACCGCCTTGACGCCCGACGAACCGAGGTCGAGCCCCGCCAGTACGGTCACGATTTAGGCGCTTCGAGCGGCGTCCACGAAACGCTTAACCCGCTCGGGGTCCACTTCGTTCCAGGTATAGCCGTCGCGCTTGAGGTCCGAGCCCACAATGCAACCATCGGCGTACTGGAGGTACTTCGCGATGGTCCCGGACTTCGCACCGGTATTCAAGAGCACGGGTACCTCGGGGTCGAGCGCGGCGCGCACCTCGGCGACCGTGGCGACGTCGGGCTCGGATCCCGCCATCGGGCCCGATACCAAAATGACGTCGGCCAGACTAGAGACCACCGTCGACTTCGCCATTTGCGCCGGCGTGCGTTTGCCGATGGGTGAGGCAAACTCCGGGGTGATGTTGGCGAATATCGCCAGGTCGTCGCGGCCGAAATTTCGGCGGTCGCGCAGCAACTTCGCGGCGTCGGGCGTCCACGGCCCCATGTCGGATTCCCAGTAACCGTTAATCACCTCACGCATGAATGACGCCCCCGAAGCAACGGCAATAGCCAAGGCGCACTGGGCGTCCCAAAGGTAGTCAACCCCAAAGGGGCGATCGCTGGGGCGGCACTCGTTAACGACGCGGGTCATCACCGCCGAGGCCTCGAGACCGGCGTTGAGAACGTAGGGCCGATCACCCTCATTGCAGAACAAAATGGCGTCAAAGCCTCCTTCGAGCAGGAGCTCGGTATCACGTTTGACGTGATCAACCAGCCCCGGCACACCAGCGGCGGTATCAAATAAGGGCGTGCCGGGCAGCGGGGGGACGTGGGCCATAGCGATTAGCGGCTTGGCTACTCCAGGGAAGAGTTGGGCAAATCGGGACACTACTTTTCCTCCTCGACGGTGGCGTGAACAATTTCCACATCAAATTCACGAATCGCTCGCACCACGGGGTGGCTGAGCGACGCGTTGGTGACCAGCACGTCCACGTCGCGAATAGGGGCGAAGGTGACGACGGCCACCCGTCCAATCTTGGACTCATCGGCCAAAACCACCACGCGACGGCCACTGGCCACCGCGGCGCGCTTCACTTCCGCGTCGTCCAAGTTGTACTCACAAAGACCCTTGGTTTCGGTAACGCCGGCCACGCCGAGGTACACGGAATCGCAGTTCAGTGTGTCAAACACACTTTCGGCGTGCGCGCCTATCAAACTCATTTCACCCAGACGGACGACGCCACCGGTAACTATCGTTCGAATTGCTGGTTTATTCGCTAATTCCATCGCAATGAGGAGCGAGGGCGTAATTACCGTAATCGGCAGCTCTGGCGAGAGCGCGCGAGCCATTTCGTGCGTGGTCGATCCACCATCAACAAAGACAGTCTCGTTTTCTCGTACCAGGGCGGCGGCGGCTCGACCAATGGCCACTTTTTCCCGAGAATGGTGCGAGGACCGCTGAAGAATAGGTGGTTCGAAGGAACGACTCTGCACCGAAATTGCGCCGCCTCGCGTGCGACGAGCGACACCACGCTCTTCGAGATAATCGAGGTCTCGACGAATCGTCATTTCGGACGTGGCAAATTGTTTCGCCAACTCGACGATGGTCACCTCGCCGTCCTGTCGCAATTGCTCGGTAATGTCGAGTTTTCTCGCCTTAGAATCCACCTGAGCATCTTATGTTACTTTCGCACACGATTTTTTCAATTCACCTGGTGGTTGGACGTAAGGGCCACGACCCGCAACGCCGCACTCACTGAGCCCTAGCTCGCGCGGCGTGGTTCTGGTCCGTCGAAATGGATCCACCCCAGACGGCTGTGCCAGTCACCCTTTTTGAGGGTTTCGAGAATGAATGACTGGAGTCGCGATTGCGGTCGCAGTTCTTCAAAGGGGACCAGAGGCTGGCGAAAGACGAACTCGAGCACGTTGTCACGGTCGTCGTGCCAGGTGGGCAAAAATGTGAACCGCTGCTGGAACTGGACAATGCGGCTCTCGGGTCCGAGAGCGGCGGCTAAGCGGTCATCCATCATCCACGATTCCAGGGTCATTAATCGGCTCTGCGAGCAGGGCCACAGTACCCCCAGTACGCGACGGGCCCGCGCGAAGGTCTCGTCGACGGCCTCGGGTGAAAGGTCAATGAAGGCCGGAATGTGTAGACCCAGGGACTCGTCCCCGTAACGGAAACCTTCGCCCAGTTCTTGTTGCTGGGCTTCGTCGTACCAGGGTTCACAGGCCAGGATGCCGTGACCCAGCGGGGTGCGGTGAAACTCCAAACTGCCCACCTGGACTATCTCCCCTCGCAATACCGGCAGTAGCCACCAACCGGCGTCCACGCCGACCGACCCCCACTTCTGACGATGAATCTCGCCGTGACGGGCGAGCAGGCTACAGGTTTCACTAACCAGGTCGTCGGGTGCCCCCTGGTCGCGAAGCATCCTACGCAGACCCGGGGCCGCCATAGCGAAGACGTAGTAGTACAGCAAGCGGCCGCTCGTCCCATGGTCGTCCAAGTCGTCCCAGATCGGGAGAAGCGCAAGGTTGTTCCCGCGGTCACGTTCCACCATGGTCACCAGTTGAGCGAGTCGCCTCACCCAGGCCTCTTCAGTGAGAAAGGTGCTCCAGTGCGACAGAATTTCGTTTCGCGCGTCCAGCGGTATGTCGAGAATGCCCAATTCGTCGTCGAGGGAGGTGGACGTCGTCTCGCGAACCCTCGCCACCACCGACGCTTCGGGTGCGCCGAGGAAGTGCTCCATCTGATCGAGCGTGGTGGACACGAGTCTCTAGTCCAGCGGTCGAAAGCGCACGCCTCGGGCGGCGAGGCGCTCGAGGTGTCGCTCTAAGCGAGGTCGAAAATCCTCGACCGCCGTCGCACTCCCCCACACCACCTCCGCGAAGGCGCTGAGTCGGGGAAAGGTCATGTAATCGAGGTGATCGCGCGTCGCGATGTATTCCGTCCAAATTTGCACCTGTGAACCACGCACGTGGTGGTGTAGGGATGGCTCGAGCTCGTCGGGAATCACTTGGAATCCGTACACCTTTTCCCAGGTCGTCACCCGGGGCAGCGGCGAAATGGCGACGGGCTCGTCGGGCTCGTCGCTATTGAGGACGTCGAGATAGAGAAATTGTTCTGGACACATGATCGTGTCGAGACCTCGGCGAGCCGCTCGGACTCCCTTGCTCGCGTTACGCCAGGCCGCAATGATGGTTCCCTCGAGCACGTCGGCGTCAAGCACTTCGTCCCAGGCCACCACTTCGTGACCGTCCGCTTGCAGGGCCGCCCCCAGGCGCTCGGTGTAGAGCCCTTGCAACTCACCGGGTGTGTCGAAACCATTGGCCTCCATGATGGCCAAGGCGGAGGGACTCGCCGCCCATTCATCGCTGGGACACTCGTCACCGCCGATGTGCACGGGGCTACCGGGGAACAGGCTCGCGACGTAGCGGACAACTTCTTCGGCGAAGTCCAAGGTGGCGGGCTCGACGTTGAGGACATTGTGCGAAATGCCCCAGTGCGTCCACACCGCCAAGGGTTCGTCGCCGTTGCCAAATTCGGGGTAGGCCGCGAGCACCGCTTGAGCGTGACCCGGTAAGTCGATCTCGGGCATGATCTGAACGTGGCGCTTCGCGGCGTGAGCGTTGATGGATGCGATATCAGCCGCCGTGTAAAAACCTCCGTGAGGCACGTTGTCTTGCACCTTTTCGTCCTCGTGCCCCACCGGCGAACCGGAACGGTAGGCCCCCACGGTGGTGAGTCGGGGCCACGCCGGAATTTCCACTCGCCAGCCCTGGTCGTCGTTGAGATGAAGGTGTAAACGGTTTAAACGGTGCATGGCAATGAGATCGATCATGCGACAGACGGTCGCGACATCAAAAAAGTGACGTGACACGTCAAAGTGGCAGCCTCGCCACTCGAAACGTGGTTCGTCAACGAGGTCAATACCGGGTAAACGCCACTCGGGACAAGGCGACAAGGTCTCGCCAAAGAGCTCAACCGGACCGAGCTGGCGTAAGGCGGTGAGAGCGTAGGAGAGTCCAGTCGCCGTGGCGACCGTGATGTCCACCCGACCATCAACGCGGAGGGCGAAACCCTCGGCGGGCATGGACTCATCCACCCGCACCACGATGATCGCCGACTGCTCGTCACTGGAGCGCACATCCCAGCCAACGGCGTTGGCCAGATCGCTGGCAAAGACGGCCACGGTGTCGGCCAAGGCGGCGGGGGCGTGGACGTGCAGGGGCGATTGCAACACCACCCCCGCGCCCGAATCACCAGAGACAAATCGTGGCTGGGGTAATAATTCAGGAAACATGGGACTCTTTCTCAACGGCGAAACACGAAACGCTCTGGGTGGCGGACAGGAAAACGGGGGTCGGGGTCTGGCTGCGGCACACGTCCATGGCCAAGGGACAACGAGGAGCGAAACGGCAGCCCGGTCCGGGGTTAATTACTTTCGGTGGCTCACCAAGATCAGCCACGTCGGTGTCCGCGGGCAGGGGTAGACGGGGATCGGGGGCGGTCGCCATCAGGAGGCGGGTGTAGGGATGTTGCGGTGACGCAATGACCTCCTGGGTCAGACCCTGCTCGACCACTCGTCCGGCGTAGAGCACAATCATTCGGTCCGCCACGTACCGTGCCGAAGCCAAGTCGTGCGTGATGTACAGAAGGGAAACGCCTTCACTGCTGCGCAACTCTCTCATCACGTTGAGCAGGCCAATTCGAATGGAGACGTCGAGCATGGAAACCGGCTCGTCGGCGAGAATCAGACTGGGCCTCGAAGCCAAAGCCTGAGCGAAACCAAGACGCTGGCGTTGCCCACCCGAGAGCTCGTGGGGGTAGCGCCGCAACACCTCAGCTCCGGGCAAGAGCCCCACTCGCTCAACGAGAGTGATGGCTTCCGCCTCACGCGCGTCCTTGTCCAACTCGGGACGGTGTAGTTTGAGCGATCGAGCCAAGCTATGACCAACCCGCAAGACGGGATTAATCGACCCGAAGGGATCCTGAAAAACCATAGGCATTTTGCCGCGAACGGCCCGGCTGGACTTTTTCCCCAGCAGCTTTCCCTCGAAGGTAATACTGCCGCTGCTTGGCGGATAGAGACCAGCCAGCACTCGCGCAATAGTTGACTTGCCCGAACCAGACTCGCCCACCAGGGCCACAATCTCGCCTCGGGCGACCACAAAACTCACCTCGTCAGTGGCGTGGAGCGTCCCGCCGTGGCGAAAGCCCCCCACGCGGAAATGGCGCGAGAGGTTTTCGACGCGAAGAATTTCGTCGTTCATCACAACTCCCCACTCGCGACCAAATGGCAACGAACGAGGTGGCCATCAACCGGCAACAGTTCGGGGCGGGTGGTGTGACAGCGTTCGGTGGCGTGCGGACAACGAGCGGCGAAGAGGCAGCCCACTGGAGGATTCACCAGGGAGGGAGGATTCCCCGCAATACCTACCAGTTCACGCGGCTCACCCACGAGAGAAGGAAAGGCGTCCATTAAGCCGTTGGCGTAGGGGTGGCGAGGCCGGTCGAAGACGTCACGGGTCTTTCCTAGTTCGACAATTTCCCCCGCGTACATCACCGCCAGTCGGTCGGAGAAGTGTGAGACGACACTCATGTCGTGCGTCACGAAGAGAACGGCGAAGCCGAGCTCGCGGCGAAGGTCTTCTACTTGGCGCATCAATGAGCGCTGGGCCACCACGTCGAGGGCCGAGGTCGGCTCGTCCATGATGACCAGCTTGGGATTGAGAATCAGGGCCATGGCAATCATCGCGCGCTGGCGCATGCCGCCCGAAAGCTGGAAGGGAAAACTATTGAGGTGCGCGGCGTCGATGGATACCATGGCCAGAACCTCGGCGGAGCGCTCAGCAATCTTGCGGTCGTCCCAGTCGGTATGGGCACGACAAGTGTCCGCCAGCTGTGCCCCAATAGAAATGGTCGGATTGAGTGCGTTCATCGCGCTCTGCATAACGACCGAGATGTCGCGCCAACGAAGTTGACGAAGCTCTTCGGCCCCCATGCTCGAGAGATCGCGACCCTCGAAGAGCACCTGCCCACCCACCGTCGATGCGGGGTAGGTCAAGAGTTGGGCGATCGAGAAGAGCAGGGTGGACTTGCCACAACCGGACTCTCCCACGATGGCCAAAAATTCCCCGGGGTGGAGGTCGAAGGAAACGAACTCGACGGCGTGCGCCGGGCCGCTGGCTGTCTCGTACTCCACGCGCAAGTCGCGAACTTGGAGAATCGCTTGGCTCACGATGGCACCACCTTGGACGCGCGCCGCCGACTCACGGGCCGGAGCGCCGGGTTGGCGATTTCGTCGAAGGCGTAGTTCAAGAGAGCGAGGGCACTGCCCAAGACCGCAATGGCGATGCCAGGGGCGAGCGCCCACAGGGGCAGACCGGAATAGAGTGCCTCGTTGTTTTGGGCCCAGTAGAGCATGGTGCCCCAGGACTCGGAGTTGATGTTGCCCAGACCAATGAACTGCAAGCCTGACTCGGCGAGCACCGCGTACAGGGCCGCCCCCAGAAAGTTCGCCACTATGAGTGACGTCATCGGAGGAATCAATTCGACACTGATGACGTACCACGCCGATTCACCTCGAGCCCGGGCGGCCAGGAGGTAATCACGATTGCGCAAGGAGAGCGCCTGCACCCGCAACTGCCGAGCGCCGTAGGACCAGCCAGTGATCACCAGTACGGCGACCATAAGCCAGAAGGTGGCACCCTTCAGGTAGGCGGTAATCACGATGATGAGGGGGAAGGTAGGTATGACCAGGACCACATCGGTGAAGAGGGACAGGGCGTCGTCAAAAATGCCGCCGATGTACGCCGCCGAAATTCCAATTACCACGGAGATAACGGTGCTGAAGAGACCGACCAGCATCGCGACCATCATGGACTCTCGGGTTCCCGCCATAAGTTGCGAAAAGACGTCTTGACCAAAGGACGTGGTCCCGAGGGGGTGCGCCCAGGAGAGCCCCATCGCGGGAGTGAAAATTTCGGCTTGGGGGTCATCCAAAATGAACCAGGAGGGAAAGGCCGAAATCAGCAGGAGGATAAAGAGAATAATTGCGCCCCCCATGGCCTTCTTGTCACGACGCAGGAAACGCCAGCTCGCCCCCAACACCCCCAGCGCTCGACGAAGAATGGTCATCGGCTGTTACGCGTCCGAGGATCCAGGAGCGCGGTGGCCACGTCTGAGACAAAAATAGCCAGGAGCACCGCGACGGTGATGAGGAGGAAGAGAGCCTGCATCAGCGGGAAGTCCTGGGCGGAAACAGCGTTCAGCAACATAAAGCCAACGCCGGGGTAGTTATAGACGTATTCCACCAAAATCGCACCCGAAATGACAAAACCCAATGACATGGCGAATCCGGTGAGATTAGGGAGCAGGGCATTACGGCCGGCGTACTGCCAAAGGATGCGCGAGGGCTTAAGGCCTTTGGCGCGGGCCATCTTGACGTAATCCTCGGCGACGACCGTGATCATGTTGTTACGCATGGTCAAAATCCAACCGCCAATTGACGTAATCAAAATGGTGAACGAGGGTAAGACCGCGTGCTTGAGAACATCCAGGATGAAGGGCCAGGTAAAAGTGGGAATGGTTGTTGAGGTGTACGGTCCGACGAAGGGGAACCAGTTCAGCGTGAGAGCGAAGAACCAAATCGACAAGAGGCCCACCCAGAAGTAGGGGAAGGCGGAAATTACAATAAACATAGGTGGCAGCACGTTATCGAGCCATCCCCCTCGGCGCCAAGCGGCGATCGCCCCCAGCGAGGTACCAATGAGGAATCCGAGAATGGTCGACAGACCAACGAGTCCGAGGGACCACGGCAAGCCCTTGGCGATGACGGTAGTCACCGGCAGCGGGAAATTACTCGTCGAGATCCCGAGATTGCCGTGCAGCACATTGACCAGATACTGCCCGTAGGAAGCAAGGAGTGACTCTTTGGTGTTGATGCCAAAAGCCACTTCCAGCGCGTGAATCGCCGCGGGATTAACGTGGCCGCGGAAAGTGGCCATCATGGCCTCCGCGGGGTTGCCCGGCATAAGCCGAGGGATGAAGAAGTTAACCGTGACGGCTACCCACAAGGTAATGAGCAGAAAACCGACACGCCTAACTAGAAACTTCATCCCCCGACCCTGCCGTAACTACCGACGTACCACTTAGGCCTTGGGCTTCAACTGGTCAACCACGTATCCCCAGTCAGGCTCCGCGTAGAGCGCGGGCTGAGCGTAGGGGTTCGAGGGCGATGGGAAGTTGCCGAAGTGCGTAGCGTTGAATTCGAACCATTCGGCGCTCTGGAGCACGGGGATGATCGGCGCAGTGGTGGCCATGATGGACTCCAGCTGGTTGATAATCGTGTGCTGCGTAGCGGTCGAAGTGGTGGCTGCGTAATTGTTCAACAAGCTGTCCACCGCGGGGTTGTTGTAACGCTCCCAGTTCGAGGATGCATCGGTGCCGATGGCGGCCGAGTTCTTCGAGTAGAGAGCCTGGCGGAACTCGTAGTAGGGCGATGGTCCACCGGTCTCCGAGTTGTACGCCAGCTGGTAATTACCGGTGTAGATGTCGTTGTAGAAGGTCGTCGACGCGGGCAGATTCAAGGTGATCTTGAATCCAGCAGCGTTCAGCTGCTGCGTCATTACCTGCGCCGAGGCCACCCAGTCGGAGTAACCACCATTGGTCATCAACGAGAAGGCCAACTGCTTGCCATCCTTGGTCCAAACGCCGTTGACCTTGGCGTAGCCGTCAGCGGTCAAGATGGAGGCCGTCTTAGCCACGTCGTAGGACTTACCTAGTGACGAGGACACCGAGGCGGACAGCCACTTCGAATACGTTGGCGTCACGATACCGGTCTGATTCGACGGTGCTTCGTAACCGTACTCGCCAATGGTCGAAATCGCCGAGCGGTTCAGGGCGTAACTCATCGCCAAACGAACCTTGGGGTCGTCCAAACCGGGGACCGTCAGATTCGGGAAGATTGACACGTTCGCGATGGCGGGGAACCAGTAGTTGTTGCCCTTGGCCTTGTTCACGTACTGCGTCTTAATCGAAGGGATGAACTGCGAGCCCCACTGACCCAGGCCTTGCGCGAGGTACTCGTTGCAGGTGTTGTTGGAAAGGAAGGCCGGGTAGTTAACCACTTGGACCTGCGCCATCCCCTTCTGCCAGTAGTTCTTGTTGGCGGTGTACTTGATGTTCTGCGGCGTGCAGTGGTTCATCACGTAGCCACCCGAACCAATGGGTGCGGTGTCGGTGTAGGTAACGGGGTTGGCGACCTTGGTCCAGAGGTGCTTAGGCACAATGGGCGTCAAGCCAGCCAAATAGTAGAAGTAGGGCACGGCGGAAGTCTTGAAGTTCACCGTCACTTTGTTACCCGAGCTTGAGACACTGGACAAGACCGACCACAAGGCATTGACGTCGAGGGCCGAGTGCGTCTTCAGCAGGTTCAGGGTGTAGTACACGTCAGCCGCCGTAAGAGGCGTCCCGTCGGTCCACATCGCGCCACTGCGAATAGTGAAGGTCACCGTCTTGTTAGCGTTGCTCCACACGTACGACGAAGCCAGCCACGGGGTCACCTTGGCGTTATTCAGCGCGTCGACAAAGTCCAGCGTTTCGTAAACGGGACCAATAGAGAACGCCGAGTCCGTGGGGTTGAAGGGATTAAACGCGCAACCCCACAGGTTCCCTTGCTCGTTCGCTAGGTTCAGGGCAATTTGCGACGGCGCAGCACTAGCCACTCCGCTTACGAGCACCCCCGGCGCCACAATGACGCAGGTACTCGCCACGAACGCGAACGCGGTGGTGATCATCCCCAACTTGAATTTTTTAATCACAACAACTCCTCCCCAGGGGGCTCCGCGCCCCCAGATTGTGGAACTTGACACTGCAGTGCAACCTACGGTAGCAAGATTTCTCGAGGTGAGCGTGTGCTTCGCACAAAAACACTGTTCGGTACGAACATTCGATATCCCGGCCGAGCGGGGCTCACAAACGCAGAGCCTTGCTCAAGCCGAAAGTGTAACTTTGCGCAGTCGGGGTGATGTATCAATGGGTCGTCCACGGTACTCACCTATGCGCAAGGCCAGTACCTGGCCAATGATGACTTGCCCGAGACCCACCAGCCAGTTTGGACCACTAAAGGGCAACACAATTTCGGCATCGGCTCCGCTAAGGGTCCGGGAGGCTGGACGTAGGAATACGCAGAGCATCCCCGCCGCTTGGCTGTCGCGAACGGTGGCGGCGAGAACCTCGTCGCCAAGTTCGTCGGTAACCACCACGAGTAGGACGCATCGTTCGCCGTCAGCGCCGACCGGGCCGTGCAGGTAGTCAGATACCGCGTAGGATTCTGCGCGCAGCCCCGAGACTTCACGAATCTTGAGCGCAATCTCGCACGCCACCGCAAAGCCCACTCCTCGCCCAACCACAGTGAGCGCGGCCGCTTCGCCAAAGCGCTCAATCCCGAGGTCACCATCCAGAGCCCATTGAGTCACTTCTTCAACCATTTGGGGTATCTCGGCAATTCCGTCGAGCGGCTCGTCGCCCAGTGCGCTGACCAGCTGGACCAAGGCGCACCACGAGGCGGTGAAGGTTTTCGTGGAGGCCACCGCAACCTCGGGACCAGTACCCAAGGCGATAGTCACTTGACTGGCCTGAGCCAAGGGCGACGCATTGTCGTTCGTAATACCCACCGTCGGGCGTCCTTGCGCCTGCGCTACCTCGAGCACTCGAGCAATACCCGGCGATCGCCCCGACTGCGAGATACCAATAACTCCCGCCCCCGTAAGGTCCATGGCCCGTTCACTTTCGTATAACGATGACGTTGCCAGCGTTACCACGCGCCCTAGTTGCTGGCCAGCAAAGTACTGCAAAAATAGTGCGGCGTTGTCAGACGAGCCTCGAGCGGCAACGACGAGATAGGTGCAGTGTCGAAGGGCGTCCGCCGCCTCGGAGGCCTGTAACTGGCCCATCGACATGCGTGCTTCAAGAATCGCCGCTTGCGATCGTATTTCTTCTTCAAACTTCGTCACTCAAGCCCCTTTAACCCTTCGCCAGAGCAACGCTGCGGAAGAGCTCTGTTACAGATTCTCTTCCAATTCGAGCATCATCGCGTGACGATCTTCGCCCGTCGGATTGACGAAGTACTTGGAACGTACCACGAACCAGTAGTAGGCCATGGGGATGAAACCAAGCCCCATGGAACCGAGGCCGACCCACAGCGTCGTCCCATTCAAGTTCGGGATGACCTTGAGGAAGATAAATCCCATGAAGAGGGCGCCCAGCAGGGGCCACAGGCCAATGAGGAAGAAATTAGCCACCGAGGTAAAGAGCTGTCGGCGGTACAAAATAACCACCGAGAGTCCAGCCATGCAGTAGTAGAAGCAAATCTGTAAGCCAATGGCGTTGTAGCCATCACTCAAGATGTTGGCGACGCTGCCGATGTATTGCGAACCTACGAAGAGCGCGAGCGAGACCACCGTCACGAAAATGGTGGCCACCAGCGGAGTCTTACGTTCGGCGTGCACCCGGCCCAAACCGGCGGGCAGCGTCCTATCCCGGCCCATGGCGAAGAGGGTTCGAGTGACTTGGATGAGGGTCGTTTCGAGGGTGGCTACCGTCGACAGCAAGACAGCGACCACGATCAACTTGCCGCCAGTCCCGTGCCACACCGTCTGGCCGAGCACGGCCAGAATGTCGGCCGCGTTATTGCCGTCGGCGAGTTGAGCGTGGGTCAACACCATGTTCGAGGCCACCGTGAAGAGTTCAAAGAGGCTAAAGACGACGAGGGTGCCCAGAATGCCCCCCATGCCCGAGGTGTGCTTGGCCGACTTGGTTTCCTCGTTCAAGTTAGCGGTCACGTCCCAGCCCCAGAAGTAGAAGGCGGCCAAGAGCGCTCCTGAAACGAAGCCACTGAAACCACCACTCGAGTGGAAAATCGAAGGGGCAAACCAGTGCCAGGAGAACGCGGTGACGTGGTGGGCGTGGAAGATCGCCATCAGGGCAAAGAGCACGAGGAAGAACACCTCAATGCACGACATGATGATCTGCACGGTCACCGTAACGGTGACACCGGCGGCCACCGCCGCGACCATCAAGAGGAAGAAGAGGGCCCCAAAGAGTGTGATGAGTCCCTTGTTCGACGCCCAGGAGTTGGAAAAGAGGCCCAGAACACTGGAACCAGCGGGAAAGGTGGCGATAACCATGAAAATCAGTGCAGATACGACGACCGACCAGCCCGAAAGGTAGCCCAGAATGGGGTGAAGGGCGCGGCGAACCCACGAGAAGGTGGCCCCCGCGTGGGAAGAGTCACGAGACAGGTAGCGGAAGGCAAAGACAATGCCGAACATGAAGAAACCGCAATAGAGGAGGGCGGCGGGACCACCGTAGGCCACGGCTCCAAACAGGGCCACCGTAGTGGCCGCGATGGAGTAGGCCGGAGCGGAGCCGGCGATAGCCATGATTGACGAGTCAAAGAGCCCAAGAACCCCAGAACGAAGAGCGTGCTCGGGGGCACTCGAATTTTGGTCGATGGTGTCAGTCACGACAACCTCCTTTATTTTGATATCACCTTCTACTGCGATTTGTATAGCAACGTGGAATACCCTAGACGTTATTGAATAGCGGGTGGGGAATATCTCGAAAGTCCCGAGTACATTGCAACAGCATCAATCATTGACTTCAACCCGGAAAGGTCGCCGTGTCTCTGTTTACGCGTTTTGACAACAGCGGCGAGCAAAGCAGCGACGACATTCTCGCCGCGCGCTGGCGATCATTCCACGATGAGGTTCAGCGGCACTCCTCCCAACCCGGAGGACGCTTACTGGCGCTGGTATTCGGACACGAGACACGCCGCCGACAGTGGGCTCAGGGCCTGCGTGATCGCCTGCGCCCTCCCCGTTCCTCGACTGCTCACGCTGATAGCTTCCTGGCTCATCGATCTCGCTTAGCGCTTCGGGTGGATGCCGTCGAGCTCGGGGACCATGATTACGCACTTGTCGCGGTAGATCCCCACTCTCCATCGGGGGCACTCGCCGCGATGCGCCTGGCCCTGGCGAGCAACTACGAATGGATTCTTATCAGCGATAACACGCAGGCCCTCTTGGCCAGCAGTGTGACCGAGCTGTGGCGTCGACGCGAGGACGGCGACGTCATTTTTGGAGATTTGGATGACGACCCTTGGCCCCAGCTGGGCTCCGCCGCGCTCGGTCCACACAGCCTGCTCAGTGAAAACCTGGTCACGCGTCCCACTCTTGTGCGCCGAGGAATAATCACCGATCTCGCAGTGGGACTTCGGGTGGAGGCCGGGGACGCGTGGGAGTGGGACTTGATGCTGCAATTGTGCGAAGCAAAGGTCCGCTTTGTGCACGTCCCCCTCCTGCTCGGAGTCGCTTCGGGCGCGCTGCAAGAGAGCAGTGACCAACAACGAGTCGTGGCCGAAGCGCTGGCCCGACGGGGTGTCACGACCAGGGTTGAGGCGGGTGCTCGTCCGGGACTCGTTTCGTGGAACATTGAACGAGATGATTGGCCAATGGTCGACATCATCATCCCGACGCGGGATCGCGTTGATTTAGTGGGTCGGTGCATCGAAAGCATCGAGCGCCTCTCCACTTACCCCGCGTACCGCATCACCATCCTCGACAATGATTCAGTGGAACCCGCCACCCTGGACTACTTCGCCAGCACCCGCCACCACGTGCTGGCCTGCCCCGGGCCCTTCAACTACGCAGCCATCATGAATCGCGGTGTGGCGGCCACCGAAGCAGGCTTGGTCGTGATGATTAATAACGATACGACCGTGGTAACGCCCGACTGGCTGGAACGGATGGTCGGCGTGGCCCTCCTGGCGGACGTGGGGGCCGTGGGGTGCTTGCAGACGAATAACGGCGTCCACGATCACGATGGCGTGATTATCGCCCCCTACCCTCAGCACCTGCGTTGGGGCACCAACTGGTTCGCTAACGACCGCTACGTCCTGGCTCGTCGCAATGTTTCCGCGGTGACTGGGGCGGTGATGATGGTTCGCCGTGATCGCTGGGAATCGGTGGGTGGTATGGATGAGGGGCTCGCGGTCGTCATGAACGACGTCGACTTCTGTCTGCGCGTTCAGAACGAAGGGGCCTACGTGGTCTACCTTCCCGACGTCCAATTCGAACACCAGGTGAGCTCGAGCCGCGGTCGACTCGATCCCCTGGCCGATCGGAATGCATTTCTTCGTCGATGGGACATCTTGGGATCTTTCCAAGACCCCTATTTTCCCGAGCGGCTGCGGCTCTACGGAACCACCATCGACGTTGCCGGTAGTGACTGATGGCGCCCGTCGCCACGTATTCCGGCGCGGGCGGCACCCACTAAGGACCACTCCTGCCTCCTGTCCCTAGAATGGCAAGACCGAGGAGGACCAATGGCGCACAAGGATAAAAAGACAAAGAACCGCAGGGCGGTGGTGCGCATCGGGGTTGTTGACACCATGTTTGCCCGCTACGACATGGGACAGGCGGCTTGCGACGAACTTATGTCCCTTCCCGGATTCGACAAAACGTTCAAAATCATTGCTCAGACGGTGCCCGGATTTAAGGATCTGGCCGTCGCAGCCAAAAATCTCATTGAACGAGAGGGGTGCTCCATCGTCGTGGCGCTCGGCATGCCCGGCTCAGCCCCTATTGACAAGCAGTGTGCCCACGAAGCCGCGCAGGGAATCATGATGGCGCAGTTGTTGACCTCGACGCCCATTCTCGAAGTCTTCGTTCACGAGGACGAATCTGACGACCCTAAAGTGCTCGCTTCCGTCTTTGAAAATCGATCGCGCGATCACGCCCGCAACGCGTACTGGATGCTCTTCGATCCGGAGCAACTGAGGCGGCGGGCGGGCCAAGGTATTCGCCAAGGATTCGGCAACGCGGGTCCCTTGACGCTGGGTTGACGAAAGTGCCCAACGCCGTCATTGTCGCCGCCGGGCGCAGTCCCATTGGACGAGCTTTCAAGGGCTCGCTGGCCAGCCTGCGACCCGATGATTTGCTGGCCCAGGTAATCACTGCCGTTTTGCAACGCGTCGACACCCTCGATCCCCGCTTGGTCGAGGATCTCATCGTTGGCTGCGGCTCCCCCGCCGGCGAGAGTGGCTTCAACCTGGCTCGCGTCAGCGCGCTCCTGGCCGATCTTCCCCACCTGCCGGGCGTCACCGTAAACCGCTACTGCGCTTCTTCACTGCAAAGTATTCGCATGGCGTCGCACGCTATTCGCGCCGGTGAGGGTGACGTCTTCATTGCGGCGGGCGTCGAAAGCATTTCGCGTTACGGCGCGGGAATGGCTGACGTCGAGGTGGCCAAAAATTCTCGCTTTGATGAGGCTCGCCGACGCAGCGCCGCTCGAGCCGCTGGTGATCAAGGTGACTGGACCTCCCCCGTCGGGCTCCCCGACATTTACATTGACATGGGTCAGACGGCTGAGAACGTCGCCGAACTCACTGGGGTGACGAGGGCCGCTATGGACGAGTTTGCCCAGCGCAGCCAAGAGCTCGCCGTGGAGCACCAAAACAATGGATTCTTTGATCGAGAAATTGTTCCCGTCCTAACCCCCGATGGTCACATCATTACTCGCGACGACGGACCTCGAGCCAGTTCCACGCTCGAGGCACTCGAACAACTTCGACCGGTTTTTCGGCCCAACGGACGGGTGACGGCCGGAAACGCTTGCCCCCTGAACGACGGCGCCGCCGCGGTGATTGTCATGAATGAAGACCTCGCCCGTCAACTGGGCATCACCCCCTTGGCACGCATTCTGTCGACGGCAGTGAGCGCACTCGACCCCGAAATCATGGGACTGGGACCCGTCGAGGCTTCTCGGCGAGCGCTGCAGCGCGCCGGGCTCGGTATTGACGACATGGATACCGTCGAAATAAATGAGGCCTTCGCCGCTCAGGTCCTGCCCAGCGCTCAGCAGTTGGGGCTGGACATGGAGCGGCTAAACCCCCGTGGCGGTGCCATTGCGCTCGGTCACCCTTTCGGCATGACGGGTGCTCGCATCGCTACCACGATGATGAATTCGCTCGCGACATCCGGGGGACGTTACGGCCTCGAAACGATGTGCGTCGGCGGAGGCCAAGGAATGGCCCTCATCCTCGAAAACCTTCGTTAATCGTCGCCCGTCATTCGGCCGGGAGCGGCCAGCAAGCGAGCCTTCTCCGCAGCGTCAACCACCCGGGCCTCTTCGGGCATCATGACCGCAATGTCGTCAACCACGGCGTAGACCTGGCTGCTTCGAGGATTCAGCAGGAGGTCCTCACCCTCCACGTACCACAAGGGCCCGCGATCAATGGGATCGCGAAGAATCCCGAGGAGCCACGAGTCGAGACTCATTCCTCTCCCTCCGCTACCATCGCGAGAATTTCCTTCACGTGACGGGCAACTTCCTCTTCGTTGGCGGCCTCCACGTTCAGTCGCAACAAGGGCTCGGTGTTGGAGGGACGAAGATTGAACCACCAATCGCCGAAGTCCGCCGTGAGCCCATCGAGCAAGTCAATGGTGGCCCCTGTTTCACTTAATTGGGTCACCATGCGCGCCACCGAAGCCGCGGGACTTGTCACTCGCGTATTAATTTCCCCCGAGACGCTGTAGCGATTAAAGGGGGCCACCATGTCAGAAAGTGGCACCTGGGCGCGACACAGGAGCTCGAGAACCAGCAGGGCCGTAATGATGCCCGAGTCGGCTCGGTAGTTATCACGGTAGTAATAGTGACCCGAGTGCTCGCCACCGAAAATTGCGTTCGTTTCGGCCATCATTGACTTGATGTAACTGTGACCCACTCGCGTCCTGACGCCTACCCCGCCGTGCTCGGCGATGATCGCCGGGACCGCCTTGGAACAAATTACGTTGTAGAGAATGCTTGCGCCGGGGTGTTTGTCCAGCATCGAGGCCGCCACCATCGAGGTAGTTGTCGAACCACTGATGGGCTCACCGCGCTCATCAATCAGAAAGACCCGATCGGCGTCGCCGTCGAAGGCCAGGCCGATGTCGGCACCCACTTCACGAACCCGACGCTGAAGGTCTTTGATGTTTTCGGGATTAAGCGGGTCGGCCGGGTGATTAGGAAAGGTGCCATCAAGTTCGGGGTACATGATCTCGACCTCGAAAGGCAACTGCGCGAACACCTCGGGAACCACCAACCCGCCCATGCCATTGGCCGTGTCGGCCACAATCCGCAAGGGACGTAGGGCGGCCAGGTCGACGAAGGAGTGTACGTGCGCCACCCATTGCGCCATCAAGGTCATCTCCTTCATCGGGGCTACATCTCCCGCGGCCGGCGTCGCGAGATATTCCTTGGTCATCTCCTCTATTTCGAGCAGACCCGACTCCGCCCCTATAGGAGTCGCCCCCGCGAGACAGAGTTTTATGCCGTTGTACTGGGCCGGATTATGGGAGGCGGTAAACATGGCGCCGGGGGCGTTGAGGTGCCCGGCGGCGTAGTAAAGGAAATCCGTTGAGGCCAATCCGAGGTCGATTACTTCGACGCCCACCGATCGAACGCCCAAAGCGAAGGCTTCCACCAGAGCGACTCCCGAGGGGCGCATGTCTCGGGCGATGGCGACTTGAGGGGCGTTGGCAAAACTAGCGAAGGCCGAACCGATGGCGCGCGCTACCGATTCATCGAGCTGGTCAGGGTAGATACCTCGAATGTCGTAGGCCTTAAAGATGTCCGCAGTATTCATACGATTCAGCCTAGTGCTGCACCCTTCGTCGCTTCTTCCAGCGAAGGGCCACGAAGGTCACGCCGGCGAGCACCGTTATTTCGGTGAGCACATCGCCCAGGGTCTGCAGTCCCGTAGCGCCGTAGGTCAAGGTCACGTGAGTGCTGGTGGGCACCACCACCATCACGTTGGGACTGACCCGGTACGGCCCAGTGGCCCCCGTGACGTGCCAGCGTGGGAAGTAGGAAATTTTGACGAGGACGGGCACCCCGGTGCGACTCACGGTGAACGATAGCGACTGGGTCGATTGGACGAGATGGCTCACGTGGACGCTGGGCAAAGATGGCCCGCGAGGCCTGCTTGGTTGTTTCGTCGCGCGGGGCCAGTTCGCCGGACCATTCATCGCGATGTACTGGGACCAATCCGACGCCGTGAGCCACCACACTTGGTTCACGGCGAGCCAGGCCTGCCGACTGGCTGCATTGGCCAGGACTACGGGATAGTGCGAGAGACCCACGACTTCATTGGAGTGCCGGACCAGATAAATTCGCCAGTGCACGCCGGGGGCGGGCCACGCCCGGGTGGCCGCGATGAGCTGCAAATCGTGATCAGCATTCGCTTGCTTGATGATGGCCGGCGAATACGCAATGAAATACTTGACGCCCAGAAGTTCCAGATGGCGCACGCCGAGCGCAACGTTGGTTAGGCCGTAGGTCAAGCCCACCTGGGGCTCACTGGGTGCGACGCTCAATTCCGCTTGGTCCAGGAAGTGATACGGCGTCGTCGCCGAGGACTCGAAGAAGAGTCCCTCCATGGAACCCACACAATTGTTCGTCCAGTACGGCAACAACATCAGCGCCATGGGCGTGCCGAAGCGTTGCTCGTCCGCATTGTACTCCCACATTGACTGACCGCAACCGTGCTTTTCGCCAACCACCTTCATGGTGTCCATCAGATTGTGGTACTCGGGCCACGCGCTCTGGCCCTGGTAGCCGGCGTAATTAAAGGCGGCCCAGTCGGTCACCTGATTACCACTGGTGTTTAGATGCAAAAATGAACTCGATTGCGGAACAAGGCCGGGCAGGGTCGACGCCAAACCCAGCGCCACCACCACGAGAGTGGCGTTGAGTACGGTGCGCCAGTCTTCGCGTTCGAGCCACTCGTGGGCCTCGGCTAATTCGTGCTCGCTACTTCTCGCCTCTTCATCGCCGAGCGGATCAGCGTCGAAGGCCTCATCCACTCGCGCCTTGCGTTGCCGCCGTCCCCGCTCCAGGCTGCGCCACACCAGGTAACCGATAAACCAGCCCGCGAGCAGATGGGTCCCTAGGTACCAGAAGGGGACGAGCCGCTCGTTCCAAATCACACTCTGAGGATCAAGCACGTAGGCCGCGAAGGAAAGACCGCACCAGGTCGCCAGCATCATTCCTAGCACTTGCCGTGACCACCAGGCCGTGACGAAACCCGCCAGGGCCAACACGAGCACCCAGCGATCTGCGCCCGCCGAACCCGTGCTGGTGTACCAGCCCAGCTGACTAAAGATGCTGTGCAGTGACGAGACATCGTCGTTCACGTAACCCATGGAGTTGGTGAATGACTGGAGATTGACAAAGGGCAAGAGCCACCACGCGACCAGTCCCGCCGAGAGCAGTCCCGCACCGACAACAAAGCGAAGGGGTCGGGCGACGTCGCCGGCGACCAGGGCGTCGCGACGATCGCGCCAACCACGACGTGCCGCCAGTTCAAAGAGCATCACCACCGCGATCATCACGAGGGTGAAGAGCCAGGGCAGGACGTGGGACAGCAGTGTGGCACTCAGACAGATCGCCGCCATCCAGTAGCCCCGGCCAGTTCGCATACCCCGGGCGAAGAGTCCTAAGGCGAGCAGGGAGAGGGCCAGCGAGAGCGAGAAGGCGTACTCCCCGGCCAAAGTGGAAAAGAGATTGCCCCCGTCAATCGTGAAACTCGCATCGAAGAGGAAGGGCAAGGTGGCCATGGCTAGAGCCACGGGTATGGGTCGTGGTGCCCGCAGCAGACGTGCCATTAGATAGGCGGTGAGCGGCATGAGCAGCGAGCCGGCAACCGTCATTACTTTGAAACTCACGGCGAAGGGGATGAGATAACTCGCCACGACGGCCAGGGCGTCAGGCAGGACGAAGTAGTAGGTGTAGAGCGGCATGCCGTCGAACCAACCCGGAAACCAAGGGGTGAGATGCCCGAGTCCCTGGGTGCGCAGGTACGCCGCCGCGCCTACGTGAGAACCGGTGTCACCACCCGTGAGCAGCGACGACGAAAGGAGCAGGGACGGATGCATCGACCAGAGGACGACAACGGCCACCGCCGCGATGGCGAGGAGGTCACCCAACAGAATCCAGCGGGGCGTCTTTTCCATCAGTGACCGAAGCGTTGCGAGAAGAGCACGCCCACCGTCGTCAAATTGAAACCCACGTGAACCAGGACGCAGGGCAGAACGCGTTGGACGCGCGCGTACACCACCGCCAGAACCACCCCGATCATGAACAGTCCGGGGATCTGCACGAGCTCTCCGTGCGCCAATGCGAACAGGAGCGCTGAAATAGCAATGGCGACGGCGGTGCCGCCACGAGGCAGGGCTTTCATGGTGACGCCGTGGAGGGCCCGAAAGACGGTGGCTCGGAAGAAGCATTCTTCCACGACGGGGGCCACCAAGCCCGTTGCGAGGGCGAGCAGCGTAAATTCCAGCGCATTGGTCGATCCGAACAGTCGCTGCACCGGGGCGTTGAGCGTGTGAAGATGCCAGGGCCGGTAGGCCAGATCAACGAGGAACTGGCTGGCCACACCCACCAGCACGAAACCAGCGTCTCGCCAGCTGCGCCACCGCCAAGCGTCCGAAGGCCAGGGCATCGAGCCTTGGTGGGCTGCCCAATGAACGGCGCCGATCATGCCAATCCAAAGCCCGAAAAGACCCAGCGCATTGGCCCACCAGGTGTGCGGCACTGTCGAAGTCAGTCCCGAAACCCCGTTGAGCGCCCCCAAACCGGCCGCCACCGCGGTCACCAATACCAGGGCCAGTACTTCACCAAGGCCAAAACCCAAGGCGGCGGCGCTCAAAATGGCGCCAGCCCGCGCTTGCTCAGTGGAAGGGAGGTTCGTCACCTCCTACACGCTAACAAGGTGCCTACCCTCTGCGAGTTCCGCCTGTCACCCGCGACCTCTAGTCTGGAGCGGTGACATCTGAAAATCCTGACAAAACTGGCCTTAAGAAATTTCTCCCCACCAAGGGAGGGGCGCCAACGCCCGGCGCGCGACGGCGTATCTTGTGGATTCTCATTGCTGCCTTCGTCGTTGGCGCACTGATTATCCCCTCCATCTTCAATAACAAGAAGGTTGAGGTCATTTCCTACTCGACCTTGGTGCAAAAAGTTGCGAACCAACAGGTTCTTTCAGCGGCGATTAACAACAGCACCGGTCTCATCACTGGTCAGCTGACCGACACCACGAACTACCAGACCACCGGCCCACTCCCCGTATTGTCCACGGAGGTCGACTCCCTGCGTCAGGCGGGCGTCCAGGTGACCTTCCAAAACCCCTCGGGTCTGGTGACGATGTTGTTGCCCTACCTCATCTGGATATTGCTCTTCGTGGGTCTCTTCTGGTTTATGAACCGCCAGGCCAAGGGACAGATGAACGGCATGATGTCCGTGGGGAGGTCGAAGGCCAAACAGTTCAATAAAGATCGACCTCAAACCACCTTTGCCGACGTCGCCGGGTACGACGGGGTCAAGCAAGAGATCAGTGAAGTCGTCGACTTTCTCAAAATGCCGGGACGCTACACCGCGATCGGGGCCCGCATCCCTAAGGGAATTCTCCTCGTCGGCCCCCCGGGCACTGGAAAAACCATGTTGGCGCGCGCCGTCGCTGGTGAAGCCGGCGTTCCCTTCTTCTCCGTCTCCGGCTCAGACTTCATGGAGATGTTCGTTGGCGTAGGCGCCAGCCGGGTGCGGGACCTTTTCGCCACCGCTCGCACGCAAGCACCCGCCATCGTCTTCATCGACGAAATTGACTCCATCGGACGTAAGCGTGGGGCCGGTGTCGGAGGCGGACACGACGAGCGCGAACAGACGCTGAACCAAATGCTCAGCGAAATGGACGGCTTCGATCCCTCCGAGGGCGTCGTCTTGTTCGCGGCCACCAACCGACCCGACGTACTGGACCCCGCACTCTTGCGACCGGGCCGCTTCGACCGCCAAATCGTGGTTCCGCTCCCCGACCTCGACGAGCGTTTGCCCATTCTGCAAGTCCACTCCAAGGACAAGCCTCTCGACACGACGACGGATCTTTCCATGGTCGCTCGGGGTACCCCCGGGTTCAGCGGTGCCGACTTGGCCAACTTGGTGAACGAGGCGGCGTTGCACGCCGTGCGCCGTCACGCCGTGACCATTGGTATGGAGGACTTCGAATCCGCCCGTGACCGCGTCATGATGGGCCAGCAGCGAGATTCCATGGTGCTGCAGGATGACGAGCGCGAACGCATTGCCTTCCACGAAAGCGGTCACGCCCTCCTGGCGTACGTCTTACCCAAGACTGACCCGCTGCACAAGATCACCATTATTCCCCGTGGCATGGCGCTGGGAGTCACGATGACCTTGCCCGAGGAGGACCGTCACATTATGTCGCGCGCTCACTTGGAGGATTCACTCTGCATGCGCATGGGTGGCCGCGTCGCCGAGCTGCTCGTCTACGGTGACCTCTCCACCGGTGCCGCCGACGACCTTCAGCGCAACACCGACTTGGCCCGACGCATGGTGCGCGAGTGGGGAATGTCCAAAGAGATTGGTCCGATGGCCTGGGGTTCCAATAATCAAGTCTTCTTAGGTGAGGACTTGATGCACACGCGTGACTACTCCGATCACACCTCGCAAATCATTGATGACGAAGTTGAGCGCATCCTGCGCGAACAAGAGTCGCGGGCCATCGAAGTCCTGACCCTGCACCGGGCCGGTCTCGAAGCGCTGACTCGCTCGCTGCTGGACCGCGAAACCATTGATGGTGAAGAGGCGGCCCGCCTCATTGACGAAGCCCACGGCGAGCCCGTTCACCCGGCGGGCACTCGCACCGTGTCGTCACTCAACCTGAGTAGTGGCACTGCGGCGAAGGAAGCGACGCCCCCCACCACGAACTGGGATCCCCCGCTCCTACCCGCCGTTTAGTACCGACTGCGGTTCAATGCCGCGGGGAGTAGTGATGGCGCAAGCGGCCAGCACCAGCACCGCGGAGTTGGCTCGCACTTGGACTGTCGAATGCGCCAACTTGTTCTTCGAGCCCGTGAAGCTGATCAGTGACGCGGTCTGGCCAGCGCCCAGGCGCAACGTGCTCGTCGTCGGAGAATGCCCCAGTGCGTTGACGGCGACGCTAACCAGCGTTGCTCTGGTGCTGGTATTGGTGACGGTGGCGGCCCCAAAACCACGCCCCGTCGTGTCCGACAGCGTCCAAGCGGCGCCCACCATCGGCGTCGGACTCAGGTACGGGCCCTTTGGTCCACCCGAACGTAAGGCCGTGAAAATTGCTTGCGTCGACGTGAACGACACGTGCGCCTCACCCGCGGCGGGAATGACGTTGTTGGGCGTCACCACGAAGGTGGTGGAACTAAACGAAGCGACATCGATGGTTTGCGTCGGAATGGTGAAATGACCGAGCGCTACGTCAAGGGTCACCTGCGCCGGTTGCGACGAAGGATTCGAAAAGACGACGGTCGCGTTGGTGTTCTGATTGGTCGGAACGAGGGGTAGAGCGCCGGAGGTCGCGAGCGTCGTCGATCCCGTGTTGATCGAAGCCATCGATCCCACCAGTTGATCGGCGGCGACTACTAAGGAGCCACGGAGGACGTCAACCTCGGCCCCAATCTGCGCTTGGTTGACCAGTTGGTGGCCGAGGTCCACTTGGACGAGCCCGTGAGGCGGCACACTAATTCCCTGGAGGGGGGCCGGCTGCGCAAAGCCACTCGAAGAGTAGGTCTTCACGCCAAACACGGCGTTGGTCGCGGTGGGATTGAACATAGTCAAGCGAGCGGATGATCCCACCGCGGTCGAGAGCCCCGAGGCGAACCACTGCGTGACGCCGCTCGACTGGCAGGGCGCTTCGGCGTGATTCTTTCCAATGACTTCTTGGGCGTAGACACCGCCACCCGACACCGTCGCCGCTACCGCGTAGGCGACACCGGCGAGAACCCGCGTCGGCACGAGCACGCTTTGTGCGTAGGGCGAAATTGTCATCGTGCTCGTCACCGTTGCGCCATGCGCGCCCAGCGCAGCGACGGTCGTGCTGAGCGTACGCGCGCTATCGCTGGTGTTGACGAAGACCACTTCACCGAAGGCCCCGCCCTTCGCGCTGGTAAGTCCAGTGCAATAGAGCGCACTCGATTGCGTCGTGGGTTGCGAGGATGTCAGGGTCTGTTCGATCGAGGGGGCCACCCACTGATTAAGCACAATGGTCGTGGCTACTCCCACCAGGACGACTGCCGTCATAAGGATGCGGCGGTTCACGACAACTCCTCGGGCAGACGTCGGCG
The DNA here is from genome assembly GCA_903828785.1 of uncultured Actinomycetes bacterium. GTDB lineage: Bacteria > Actinomycetota > Acidimicrobiia > Acidimicrobiales > RAAP-2 > RAAP-2. The sequence goes on from CAIKNP010000003.1 coordinate 74,673, forward strand.
GCCGGTAAAGAGCCACTCCAGACGATGGATCCAACCAAAGCCCAGCCAGATGATAAGCCACATCCCCAGCGTGAAGAGGGCCAGCAGTCCGTTAAGGGGAAACTGGTGAAGGGAAATGTGACCCGACCACTTCGTGGTAGTGCTCGGAACCGTGAACGTTGGCGACCAGCCACTTTCCACCTTGCGACCCGTGGGCTGTCCTCCTACGTCGAGGGCGAAGGCGCTCGCCGGGGCGAGGCCCGCCTGCACCTTCGTCCAGTGAGGCGTCAGCGGACCGCTCGCGCTGAAGTCGCTAAAGACGGGAACGGGGACACCACTGCTGGGGTTGACCTGCCTGAAGATACCGCTGTAGTTGGCGTTGGTGTACACCGAGACGCTCGGGGTGGTGAGTTGCAGGGCCAGACCAGTCTGCTGGTCGAGGGCGGTAGTTACCGAAGTGGCCACGGGGCGAACGATGGCGGTGGGTGGGCCACTGACTTGTGGCGTAGACGTATTGAGAACAACCACGGCCGAAATCCCGGCCGGGGCGAGCAGTTCTCCCAGGGAAACCGTTTGACCGCGCAGGGCCAGCTGGAGGGCATTGATGATGACCGAAGATGTTCCCGCCCCCGGTGGCGTGAAGAGTTCATTGCCCCCGGGCAGACCATTCATTGTGGTGGCTGCTTCGAGTCCGGGCGCGACCAGCCAACCAGGAACCGGCAAGATGCTGGGGTCCCCGAGCCACAGAATGCGGTAACCACCATTGCCCCCGGGGTGAAGAGGCCCGAGACTTTCCGCGACGCTGGTGGTGGGCAAATCAAAGCGTCCCGAACCAGTGGCGACCACCAAGGGGATGCTGGCGAGCAGCAGGGCCAGCACCGCCACGGCGGCCGATAGCTGCCGCCAGCCGAAGCCCACGTCGTAGAGGTCGAGCTCAATGGCGCTCACCGCCACGGCCGCCCCAACCGCCACCATGGCGCCGTAGAGGCAGAGCAGAACGTCAAGATCGGGGCTGAAAGACCCCGTCCAATGATGCCCCGTCGTGGTGATGACGAGAAGGGTGAGCACCGCGATAGTCGAGGTCGTCGCCACCAGATTCCATCGTTCGCGTCGGGCTATAAACAGTGCAATAAGCGAGACCGCCGGCAGCAACCAGCCCCACCATCCGGCCCCGAACAATCCGTCGCAGGCGCGCAGCAGGTGACTCCACGACGGAAGCGAGGAAGCACCACGAGCGATCCCAAAGAGCGAGAAACCCTGTCGACCCGCGACGAAAGTGTCGTAGGTCATCGGCAAAAGGAAAATTGCCACGTTGAACAAGAGCGAGCCGAGGAGACGCCAAGGTGGCACCCCGGAGGAGCCGTCGGGAGCGATCCAGCGCGAGAGGGTGACGCCCAGAATGATTATGGCGGCCAGGACCAGTGTCGCCGGGGCGAAGGCGCTCATCGTCGCGAGCCCCATAATCAGACTCATTCGCTGACCGGCTTCGGTAACCCGCCAGCCGCGGTGACCAAAAGGCACCGGCTCGGGGTAGGGACTTGAGCGAAAACCCGGAACGGCGAGTAGGTCAAAGAGTCGACGCAAGACGAAGGGCAGGCCACTGACCACCACCAGAACATCGACGCGACCCTGGGCGATCATATTGAATCCGGTGGGCAGCGCCAGGTAGGCGATGACGCCTACGACTCGAGCCCGGTTCGACACTCGATTCTTCAAGAGTCGCGACATACCCAGCGCCCCGAGGGGGACGGCGAAAATCAGGGCCATTCGCGGCAAGATTCCCATGCGGCCAAAGACGAAGGTGCCGGCGAAGCCGAGCAGTCCGTAGCCGGGCATGCCCGGGTCACCCGTACCTACGCCGTTCGGTGACCACGAAGCAAAGAAGTGCCGCCACGTTGTCCACCAGGAGTCCAGGGGCGCTAGTCGACCAATAAGGGGCAGGTGCATGGCGACGAGATTGCGTGAGCCCAAACACCACAAGAGTGCGACGGCCACCAGCAGGCCGAGCTGGGAGCGGAAACTCGTGAGTATTCTGGCCGGCCGCGACGAGGGCCCCTCCAGCGTGCCCATACCTTCGTCGCACTCTTCCTCCTCGGCAAAGGCGGCGGCAAATCCAACTCCTCGGTCGTGTTCGTCACCCGCTTCGACGACCTGTGGAGCGTGGGGCAACACGCCGCGTGCCCGGTCGAAACCTTCGCGCATCAGCACGACGACGAATCGCTGCAAGCGACTCGCCCCTCCCACTTGGAGGCGGTGAAGCTCGTCGTCAGAGAGTACGAGCACGTCACGACGCCGAGCTCGTCGTTCGAGAATACGGCGGCGGTTGCCAAAGAGCCACCACCACGAGCCAATAATGGCGCTCGCGCGCTCCAGGTCGCCACCAATGGCCCCGAGGAGTAGTTCCATGCCGTCCATAACGAAGAGGAACAAGAGCGTGGTGAAGGTGCGCCCTCGACCCCATCCGGTGGCCACCACCAAGAGCTGGTGCCGACGCTGGAGGGTCTGCCTCGAGACTCCTCGCGTCGAAAGCGCGGTGACGGGCCGTCCATTTTTTGCCACCGTCTCACGGTGCGCCACCCGCGCCTGAGGCGCTACCAGGATGCGCGCACCAGCCGACTGGGCTCGCCAGCAGAAATCGAGGTCTTCGCCCATGATAGGAATAAGCGGGTCGTAGCCCCGCAAGGTCACGAAGAGGTCCGAGCGAATGAGCGTGACGCCACCGGGTGCGACGAAGACGTCGCGCTCCAGGTCTTGTTGACCGTGATCGATCTCCCCCGGTTCGACTCGCTCACGCACGACGCCGAATCGGTCGCAGGTCTGACCCACGTGTTGCAGCGCCATCGCGTCGTCGTAGGCCACCATTTTGGGGGTGACCACGCCGGCGTTCGTTCGAAACGCTGCCTCGACCATGAGTTGAACAACGTCAGAATCCAAACGTACGTCGTCGTGACAGAAGAGAAAAAAGGCCGACCCTTCCACCATCAGGGATCCCTCATTACAGGCGGCGGCGTAACCCCTATTCTCCTCGAGGATCTTCACGAAGGCGGTGGGGGCGACGCTCGCAACCCGCGCTTGCACGTTTTCGGCCTCCCCGTTCGCCAAAACGAGCAGGCTCAGTTCCTCATAGCTCTGGGCCGTCAACGAGGCCAACGTCGCCTCGAGGCCGGGGGCCGAACCAGTGGTAACAACAACGGCCACTACGGCCGGGGCGCGGGTATCCATCAGTTCCTAAAGGCTAGTTGGGAAGGCGGCTCCGCGGACGGCAACGCCGTCACGAAGCTCGCAATCCTCACTTTTCTAACGAAGGCGTAACTCGGCAATGATGTCATCAAGGGTCGTCACCAGACTCAGTCGAGGCTCCCACCCAGTGGCCTCGTGGAGCTTCTCAAACGAGCCCCGCACGGCGGTCACGTCGCTGGGCCGTAAGAGGGCGGGGTCGATCTCGAATTCGCAATTGGGGTGTAATCGTTGGCGCAGCTCATCGGCCAAGCCCGCCAGCGCCACGTCTTGACCCGAGGCCACGTTGTAGACATTGCCCGAGGTGGCGAACTGGGCGGCGAGACGATAGGCCCGCACCACGTCACGCACGTCGCAAAAGTCGCGCCGAACCGCGAGATTGCCCACCGTAATTGACGCGACGCCCATCTCGCGCGCCCGCAATAGTCGCTGGGCCAGAGCGGGCACGACGTAGCGTGGTTCTTGGCCGGGTCCGATGTGACTAAAGGGGCGCAGCGTAACGACCCACTGTCCGTGCTGTCGCACGGCCTCGTGCGCCACGTGTTCGGCTTCGACCTTCGACGTCGCGTAAGGATTCGTGGGGGCGAGCGCAAAGTGCTCGTCAATGGGCAAACGTTCGGGGGCGACCTGGCCGTATACCTCGGAGGAGGAGATGACCACCACCCGGGCGTGAGGGACGGTCGAACGCGCTGCTTCGAGCACGTTGCTCGTTCCCACGACATTTACTCGGGTGCAACTCGTCGCGTCGTGCCACGACGCCGCCACGCTGGCGTAGGCCGCTAGGTGGTAGATCACGTCGGGCGATGATTGATCGAGCGCGGCGGAAATCGCGGGGAGATCAGTGACGTCGACGCGGTGGTCGGGAGTCACGTCTTCGTCGCCACTGGCCAGACAGTGGGCACGGAGGTGGGGACCAACAAAACCGCTGGCCCCGGTGAGAAAGACGCGCACCTTAGCGACCCGCCGCGAGATGATAGGCCTCGAGGTGCTGGGTGATCGATCGCTCCCAGGTGAAGGTGGCGGCCTGGGCGATTGCTCGCTGGGCCCAGACCTGCCGTTGTCCGTCGCTGAGGGCGACGAGCGTTTGGAGAGCCTCTCCTAGGGCGACGACGTCACCCACGGGCGTTAGCAAAGCGGCATCACCAGCGACCTCTTCGAGAACCGTTCCGGCCGAAGTGACAACGGGAGCCCCGCAGGCCAGGGCCTCCAAAACGGGAAGTCCAAAACCTTCACCTCGTGAGGGGTAGGCGACGGCACGAGCTCTCCTATAGAGCGCCACCAAGACGCCCTCGTCCACGTAGCCGAGGCGGCGTATACGTGAGACCCAGGGGTGCTCTTCGATGAGTTGCTCGATAGCACCTGTCCCCCAGCCCGCTTGGCCGGCGAGCCAGAGCTCCACCTCCGCGTCGCTGGCGCCCACTTCGACGAAGGAGGCCAGGAGGACTTCAAGACCCTTGCGTGGTTCAACGGTTCCGACGAAGAGCACGAAGGGCCGGTCACTAGGCAGATTGGCCGCGCGCAGCTGCTGCTCGTCGCCGTCGTCGTGAGCGTTAAATCGTTGCGTATCGACGCCGTGGGGTGCCACCACAATGGGCGCACTGCTCGGGACGAGCTCCCGTAACACGTTTGCGGTGAACGTACTCACGCTCACCAACACGTCCGCGTGTTCGGCGGCGTAGCGAATGGCCCGTCGGAAAAAGGCCACCTTGGTCGCTTCGTGCCACTCGGGATTAGTAAAAAACGTTAGGTCGTGAATGGTAACGACGCTGGGGGTGGTCCCCCCGTGGGGCATGGTGTAATGCGGACCGTGCCACACCTCGGAGGCTCGATAGACCGAACTCGATCGCAAGCCCCACCTTTCGTAGGCCAGACGGGCAATACGATTATTCGGCACAATGGGCATCACCCGAGCGCTCGAGAGCTTCGACCAGCGGGCGCCGTCGTCGCGACGTGACGCCAAGGTCAGCTCAAGCTCTCCGGGCAATCGTTCACTCAGAACGGTGGTGTAACGACCAGCCCCGGCTATGTGCGCCGGCACCGCCGAGACGTCAAGCGTCACTCTCATTGCCACGCCGCCAAGTGGTCGAGGGCGCTGTTGCGCCACGTCAGGTCGGCGACGCTAGCGCGGCGACGCACTTTGGCGGCGTCGTCCGTTGATTGGTCGAGGGCGTGCTGGAGTCCCGCGGCAATCGCGTCAATATCGAGCGGGTCGACGTGGACGACTTCGGGATTACTCACGACGCTGGGGCAATTCGCCGAGGCCACGACGCGGGTGCCAGCTCGTAGCGCTTCCACTGGTGGCAACCCGAAGCCCTCCGCCCGCGGCACGTAGGCCACGACGCTGGCGTCTCGGTACAAGCCCAGAAGCGCGTCGCGCGGCACGGAGCCGAGGACCACTGCGTCACCGGTGGTCACTTCGCCCCAGCCCGGAGGACCCACGAAGACCAGCGGACCCAGTTCGGGCCGGTGGCGGCGGGCCAGACGATGGGCCTCCACGAGGGAATGGGTGTTTTTTCGTGGCTCTCGGGTCCCCGCGTGCAGAGTGAAGGGGCCGGTGATACCAAATCGAAGCAGGAGGTCGCGAACCGTTTCGGGTGATGCCGGCTGGACACCCCCGTCGTCCACTCCGAGACGAATAGGAAAAATGCGTTCGGGTGACACCCCGAGTTCGATGAGCCGAGCCGGTAGTAAGGGTGACGACGTCAAGAGGCGAATATCGGTACGTCGCAAGAGCAGGCGCAATCGTTGTTCGTGGAAGCGCGCTCCGCGCCTGGTCGTCGCGGAGGCTTCGTCACGCCACAGCAAGTCGTGGAGAGCCGCTGTTTGGAGGACGCGTGCACCCCCAAACGGACCCGCCATTGAGGTGGCGTGCACGATGTCAGCGTTTCTCGGCACGCCCAAGGCAGCCCAGCGCCACAAGCGAGGCGTAAGGGATTCGGAGAAAGGAACCACGGCTGTTGCACCATCGTGCCCACTGTGACGCAGCGCCCCTAGGGGCCCCAGCGCCACGATTTCGTCGGGCCCATCAAGTTCACGTAGACCCCGTAGGAGACCTCGAACGTAGGAAGCGATGCCACCAGGTTGGGGGCGGGCGAGCTGGTCGACGCTGACAACGATTTTTCGACTCATCGAAACCCCTTCGCCACGTCAGCGTAGAGGGTGGCGTAGACCGAAGCCACCGTCCGCGGGGAAAAATCTTGCGCCCGGGCGCGGCCCGCGGCGCGGGCGATTGCTCGGCGAGAGTCGTCGTACCAAAGTGCCGTGAGCTGAGGTAGGAATTCCTCGTCTTCGTCAACTATGGCTGCGGCCCCACCTAAGAGCTCCCGGTTAATTTCACTGCCTCGGGCCACGGTGGGCACACCGGCGCCGAGCGCGGCGATCGCGAAAGCGGGAAATCGGGCACCATCACTCATCAGGGCGACGACCCTCGCCTGGGCAATAGCTTCGCTGGCGTTCGAACGATGGACAAACGTCGCACGCAGTCCGCTGATGCGCAACCGCGCCGCGAGGGCCGAACTACCGATAACCAGCAAATCAGCCCCCACGTCATTGGCGAAGTCGCCGAAGAGTGGAGCGAGGGAGAAAAATCGTTCAATTTGACCAACGACGTACACGACCAGGCTGCCTCCGTCGTTGGTCGGCGTCAACGCGGCAACCGGCGGACGAACCACACTGACTTGCGCGCGATCGAGTCCAAGCACTTCTTGTACTTCGTGGGCCGCCGTCCTACTCGACGTCACGATGCGAGCGCCACGCGCCGCGCATCGCTGAAGTTGGTGTCCACGAAATCTGCTTCGAGCGTCTTCGCGAAAGGGACGCAAATCGTCGACTGAAATTATGAGGGGTACGTCGCCCGTGGGCGGCGTTACCAGCCCCGCAACGTGAACCACGTCGGCCCCCGCGAGTTGGCGTTGCACCGATGGGCCCATTCCTCTGCGCCAAAGCGGTGCCCACAGCCACCGGCCGCGCAAGGGTACGGCGCCGTCACTCGATGAAGAACGAGAGCGAAAGGGAAGGAGCTCAAGGTCAGGCCGCTCGGCGAGGGCGGTGGCGAGCTCGGACATCGAATTGGTAAGGGCCTCGAGGGAACCGTCCAGATCGAGGGCCACCCGCAAGACGCTCACGCGAGAACCTCGGCACGAACGAGGTCAACCCATCGGGGCCATAGGTCCACGGCCCACTTCCCAAAGGGTTCGCTACTGGTGGCAACGACAAAGATCATGGTCGTCGGGTCACAGAGAAGCAGGGCACCACTCTGGCCAAAATGGCCAAAAGAAGCGCTGGGCCAGTGACCCATCCAGTGTTCTTTGCTCCCCTTAAGTTCGGGACCCAGGCCCCACCAGTTCGGCGTCTGACGCCCAAAGGGCGGAGTAATGCCATCAAGCTCCCCCAAAAAGGGAGTCAACATTGTGCGATGCATCGCGGGCGTGAGGAGCGTGGGCACTAAGAATTCTTGGGCCAGCGTCGCCAAGTCGAGGACGCTACCGGCCAAGCCGTGACTGGGTCGCGGGTTCCGCCATGAACAGCCCAGGTTCAGCGCGGTGAGAACGCTCTCGCCCAAATAGGTCGGGGGATCATTCGTGACCGCCGCCACTGCCAAATCGATGCCCAGGTTCGAATACACCCGTCTGGTGCCGACGGGGACCACTCTATCCCCTGCTTCAAAGCCCAGCCCACTGGCGTGCGAGAGGAGGTGGGCCAGCGTTGATCCTTCGGGACCGGCCGCGTCATCCAAGAAGTGCTGGCCCTGATCAATTGACCGCACGACGCCAAGTCCCGCCACCAGTTTTGACACCGAAGCCCAGGAGCGAACCTCGCTGAGCTCGCCGTAGCGCAGGAGGGGCTCGTAGGAGTCGGTGGTGGCTCGGGCCACCATGAACGACGGGTGGCCGGGCCACCCCGCCGTCAGCGACGCAGTGTTCACGTGTTAATTCTAGTTAGACCATCTAGGATTTGCCCCGTGATCACAGTTTTGAGTGGCGGCGTCGGCGCGGCCCGAATGTTACGGGCCCTCCGCACCCACATCCCAGCCGAGGATCTGAGCGCCATCGTCAACGTGGGCGATGACCTGGTACTGCACGGTCTCACTATCTGTCCCGACCTCGACACCATTACGTACACCTTGACTGGGCGAAACAACGAAGTGCTCGGATGGGGGCTCCAGGGCGAATCATGGCGGGTGATGGAACAACTCGGCCACCTGGGTGGTGCCAACTGGTTTGGACTCGGCGACCTTGATTTGGCAACCCACCTCTATCGAAGCCAGCGTTTAGCGGAAGGAGCCACGAAGACCGCCGTCACGGGTGAACTCGCGCAACGACTCGGTCTCGACATCGCTTTGTGGCCGGTGAGCGATGATCCGGTGGCGACGACCTTCGACAGCGAAATAGGCCCCCTCAGCTTTCAGGAATACTTCGTCCGTCACCACCACCAGGTCGCGGTGAGGGCGGTGCATTTTGCCGGTGCCGAATCGGCTACTTTGACGACCCAGACCCAACGAGCGCTGAGCACCGCCGAGCGCATCATTATCGCTCCTTCGAACCCCCTAATCTCCATTGGCCCGATGTTGGCCATCGCGGGGCTGCGCGAGGAACTGCAGCGGCGGCGCCAGGACGTGGTGGCGGTCTCGCCCATCATCGCCGGGGCCGCACTGAAGGGGCCGGCGGATCGGCTCTTGGGTGAACTCGGCTACGAGGTCAGCTGCGTGGGGGTGGCCCAGTACTACGAGGGCCTCATCGGCACCCTCGTGATTGACGAAGTCGATGCGGATCTGGCCGATCGAGTCGCCGCTACCGGCTGTGCGGTTCGGGTGACCACCACGATTATGTCTGACGCAAGCCACGCGGCGGCCTTGGTGCGAGCGGTACTGGCGTGAGTCGCTTAGAGCTTTTTGCGGTGCACGGTGTTGGCGAAGTCAAGGCCGGCGACGATTTAGTGACGCTCTTTCTCAAGGCCCTCGAGCAGCAAGGCGATGAGTTGCGTCCCTTCGACGTGGTTTTCGTGACCTCCAAGGTGGTCTCGAAGTCGGAGGGCCGAGTGGTGGCTTTCGACGGCAGTGACGAGGCCCGTGAATCGTTGATTGCTCAGGAATCGACTCGCATTCTTCGACGCCGTGGACCCCTGCGCATTACCGAAACACCGCATGGTTTCATCAACGCGAACGCGGGCATCGATCATTCGAATACTCCCGCGGGCACCGCGGTATTGCTGCCCCTCGATCCCGATCGCAGCGCGCGACGTTTCCGCGCCGAGATAGGCCGTCGCTTGGCGATTGACCTTGCGGTCCTGGTCACCGACACCTTTGGTCGAACCTGGCGCAACGGCGTCACGGACGTCGCCATAGGATGCGCTGGTCTGGTGCCAATTTTGGACCTTCGAGGCAGCGTGGACGCCAGTGGGCGTACCCTCGAGGTGACCGAAGTGGCCATCGTCGATGAGCTCGCCGGCGCAGCAAACCTGGTGTTAGCCAAAGCCGCGAACACCCCTTTCGCGATTGCCCGCGGTGTGCCTCGCGAACACTTCGGTGAAGGGTCCGTGGGCGAACACGTCGTGCGCAGGCCTAACGGCGACCTCTTTCGCTAAATCACACTGAGACGAGCGTCACCCTCGAAGTGCGTTCCAGGTTCAACGGAATAATGTGCGCCGACGACGCAGACGGGATCCAGGCGGGCTCCCTCGCCAATACTGGCGGCCGAACCCACGAGTGACTGGTGCAATCGAGCACCCGCACCTACCGTGACCCCCGGCAAGAGAATCGAGCGCGTAATCACCACGTCCGCACTGACCTGGCAGCCCTTGTCAATCGCCGAGTGCTGGATGGTGGCGGAAGGGTGAACGCTGGCGTCAGGGTGAATCCAGTTGCCTTGGTCAACGCCGGGCGAACGGGGATCGCTCAAGAGGTCCACGCTGGACTGCAGGTAGGTCAGTGGCGTTCCGGTGTCGAGCCAGTACTCATCATCAGCCATGGCGTAGAGGGTGCCCGCCTCAGCGAGGAGTGGGAAGGTGTGGCGCTCCACACTCACTCGGCCCTGCGGAGCAATGTGCTGAAGCACCGAGGGCTCAAAGACGTACACGCCCGCATTGATCAAATTGCTCGGAGCGAGATCCTTCGTTGGCTTCTCGACGAAGGACTCGACCCTGCCCCTTTCGTCGGTCGCCACCACGCCATAGCGAGACGGGTCGTCGACGGGGTGTAGGGCGATGGTGGCCTCGGCCCCTCGCTCGCGGTGGAAGGCCACCAGTTTGGTCAAATCAAGATTGGTGAGGATGTCACCATTCACAATGACGAAGGTGTCGTCGACACCGGCTTCGGTGGCGGCGTAGCGAATGGCTCCGGCGGTGTCGAGCGGCTCGGACTCGGTCACGTAGGTCACTGGGATCCCGCTAATGCGACCGCCAGGATACGCCGCAATAAAGCGATCTGGTAGGTAGCCCAGGCTGAGGACCACCGACGTCACGCCGTGACTGGCTAAAAAGCTCACCACGCGCTCAATCATGGGCACACCCAGCAGGGGCAGCATCTGCTTGGGCATCTCGTAGGTCAGCGGCCGTAACCGCGCCCCCTCGCCGCCGACCAAAATGATCGACTTCACTGCTATCCCTGAGCGACTGTGGTGGTGGTGCTCTTCACCGTCGTGGTAGTGACATTCACGACGGTGGTACTGGTCACGGGAACAGTACTGGTCGTACCGGGCAAGGTGGTGGTCGTAGTGGTCGCTGACGTCGCCGTGTTGAGTTTCACCATCGCCGCAATCGCAGCCGTGGACGGACGCGCCGGAACGGCACCCTTTGGTAGCACGGCCATGGTCAGTTCCATCAGGTTCGAGAACTTAATTTTCGCGGGGTCGGTCACGATGGTCGGGGTCTTCTGACCGAAGTTGCTCCAGTAGGCGTACTCAATCACGGCCGGCTTGTTCGGATACGCCGACTTCTTCGGGCACAATTCGCCGTTGTGGAAGGTGGTAGCGGCCGTCGCCTTGCCGTTGGTCACCGGAATGGCGAGTTCGGAGGAACTCGCGATGAACCCGGGGTACTCGTTCGCGAACTGACTCACCGTGGCGTGGTTGCCAGCGTCCGCGTCGGAAACGGGGCTAATGCGGATGACGCCGTTCGAAAGGATGCTGAAGCCACCCTTGGAAACGGGGTTGGAAATGAGAAGAGAGGAATTTGATCCGCAGATGTCGAAGGTGGAAGCAGCGAACCAGGTGGTGCCAATAGCCGGCGGCGTGCCGGCGGGGGCGGCCGTTGGATTCTGATAGTCGTAGCGCGCCAGCACCACTGAGGACAGTCCGAGCACGACGATAACCACGAGGATGCCGTAGTAGTTAATCGGTCGACTCTTCTTATAGGCCTTACCGCCGCCCGAGGCGCCGACCTTACTTACCAATTTTCCAGTTGCGCTCTTAGCCACGGGTTCTAGGTTAGTAGAAATGCGTTGGCCCACCCCACCGAGTAGGGGCGGAGGGACTCGAACCCTCACTGGAGGCGGTTTAAGCGCCCTGCCTCTGCCAATTGGGCTACGCCCCCTCGTCGGTGTGGTCTGAACACGCTAACGCATCACGACCGCAGCAACGACCAAATGCGTCAGTGGGCTCACTAGGCTTGAAGCATGGTTCGCCCCTCGCTCCTTCGCGTGTTGGCGCTGAGTGGCTTTCTCGCTGGCGCGGCCCTGGTCCCCGTTGGCGCGGGGGCCCAAACGATTCAGCAGACCAAGGCTGAAATGGCGGCCATTTCCTACCAGTTGAACCTCGAGGTCACGCAGGGTGACATCACCGCGAACGCCTACGACGCTGCTCAGGGGCAACTCGACCAGTTGTCGCGCAACATTCACGAACTCCAAGCAAAGATCAAGGCGAAGCAGGCCCAAATCGCCAAGACCAAGGCGGTCATGGTGGTTGACGTGGTGCATTCCTTCGTCGATGGCGCGTCCGCCGCTCAGATTGAGGCCTTGTTTAATCAGCAGCTCACCGTGAGCGATGCCCGAGGCATTTTTTCCAAATTGGTAGTCGGTGACCTTAATCAAGTGCGTCTACAACTGCTTGATCAGCAACATTCCCTCGACCAGACCATCAATCAAGTGGCCGTCCAGCGTGGCTTAGCTGCTCAGCAGACTGCGCACATGCGGTCGCTTCTGTCGCAGAACATCGCCCTGCAAAATGCCACTCAACACACCCTCAATAAGCTCAAGGCCCAGCTCTCCTCGCAAATAACGGCCTTTATCGCCTACCAAGTTGAGCAAGGTGCGGCGGCGGCGCGCGTGCGCAACGTGGCCGCCGAAGAGCAGGCGGTCAACGCGGCCTCCGAAATTGGTGGTCAGGCGGCCGCCAACAAAGTCCTCGAAGCTATCCGCATTAATACGCCTCCGGTGATAAATCCCGGTGGAGGCGGTTCCGCGCAGGGAGCAGCCGCTTTGCGAGCGGCCGTCTCGCAGACCGGAGTGCCCTACGTCTGGGGCGGCGAAACACCCGGCGTCGGCTTCGACTGCTCGGGACTCGTGCAGTGGGCCTGGTCGAGAGCGGGCGTTTCAATTCCTCGGACCACCCAAGCGCAGTGGGACGCCCTCCCCCACGTTTCTATCCACAACCTCGAACCCGGCGACCTGATCTACTACTACAACCTCGACGGCGATCACTCGGTCGACCACGTGGTCATGTACGCGGGCTCGGGGCCCTGGGGTACGAGTACCATCATCGCCGCCGCCCGCACCGGAACCAACATTGCCCTCGAACCAATTTTCACCTTCGGCCTCATCGGGGCGGCTCGTCCCTAACTCGTGTCCGTCACCCGCTCAATCGTCATCCCCGCTTTTAACGAAGTCGCGAGACTTTCTCCCGGTTTCGATCGTCTAGCGCCGGTATTAACGCAGTGGGGGCCCGACAGTACCGAAGTGGTCTTCGTGGACGACGGGTCCACCGACGCCACGATGGCCACCATCGCCCAGATCTACGGCCATCTGCCCCACCTCAAAGTCGTTAGCCAGCCCACCAATCTGGGCAAGGGTGCGGCCGTTCGTCTGGGCTGGGCTAGTGCCGTCGGTGCTCACGTTTTCACGATGGACGCCGACATGGCCATTGATCCTCGCCACTTGCCCGAAATTGACGCCGCACTCGGCACCCACGCCTTCGTCCCCGGCAATAGGGCCAGCGGTGGCTCCATTCGCTACGACTCGTGGTTTCGAAGCGTCGCCGGTGTGGTATTTCACCAGGTGGTCGCGCACTATACCGACACCCGCCTCCGCGATACCCAGTGCGGTTGCAAGGGTTTTCAGTTACCCTTCGCGCGATTACTCGGCCTCTTTGGCATGATTGACGGCTTCGCCTACGACGCCGAGCTCTTCTACCTCGCCCGTCGCTTGGCGGTAGCGCCCTTCCCCGCTACGGTGACCTGGGAGGATGTCTCGGGATCCACGGTGAGTCGTCGCGGCAGTGTTCAACTCCTGCGCGATCTTCGAGCTATTCCTCGAACCACGTACCAGACAGCCGCGGTGCGGGTCGAACAGGAACTCACCGCCGCTGATCTGCGAGCGTCGGCCATCAGCATGCGCCAGCGCGGTTTGGTAGTCGCCCGCTGGCCCGGTCGATCAATTATCGTCTTTCCCCGAGACGGCGGACTAAACGCCGTGACCATGGCGAAGGACTTTGATGGGACCGTGGGGGTGGTGTCGCCGGAGGGCTTCGTCGGCGCGACCCTCGAGGCGATTTAATCAGCGAGGGGTAGGAGCCACGACGACACGAGTTCGGGCGCTCGGTCGGCCCACTCCTCGGCCGTCATGGCGTAATGAGCGTGATCCTCCCACGCCCCATCAATTTCCAGATAGCGCTCAGCGACGCCTTCGAAGCGCAGGCCGAGTTTCTCAACTACACGTCGCGAAGCGCTGTTGCGGGGAATGATATTTATCTCAATGCGGTGTAGCCGCAGGGAGTCGAAAGCGTACTGCATAACCAGCACCACGGCTTCGGGCATCAAACCGCGCCCGGCGACAGCCTCATCAATCCAGTAGCCCACAAACGCTGATTGCAGGGGACCACGCTGGATAGACGAGAGGGTAATTTCGCCCACGAAGCGCCCTTCGTAGAACATGCCAAAGCCGAAGGCTGAACCAATCTGGCGTTCGCGCTCGCGTATGGCGCAGCGACCCGAAAAGCTGCGACGGTCTTCGGGCAGATGGCTGGCGTGGGCGGAGCGAGGTTCCCAACGAACCAACCAATCTCGGCATCGCTGTCGAACCTCGACCCAGGCTTCATAGTCACTGTCTTGCAGCGAACGCAAGACTATGCGCCGACCATGAAGGTTGATGGATGAGAACGCTGAACGGCTATTCACTCACTGGCCTTTTTCACAGTGTCATTCGTAGCAGACATCTCGTCACTCGCGAGTAGGGACGCGGCGACCCCGTCCATAATGTCGTCTTCGCTCGTAATGAATGACGTGACCTTGAAGCGTTCGCACACCGCTTTAAGAATAAAGAGGCCCGCGGTGAGCACGTCTTCTCGGCCCGGCTCCATGCCGGGCAGAGCGAGGCGCTGGGCCGGGGTGCGAAACGCCAAGGCGTCTCGCCAATAGGCCACCTGGTCGAGCGTGAGGTGCTGGTGATGCACCGCGTCACGGTCGTAACCTGATCGCCCGGCGACCAGTTGGGCCAAGGTCGCCACCGTTCCCGCCAGACCCACCAGCCGAACACGCCCGACCAACTCCAGCAGACGGGGTGCTTCGCTGAAGGCGCGGTCGAGCTCAGCGCTAATCATGGATGCCGTAGCACGCGCCCGCTCCGGGGTAACCGGACGCGATCCCAGGGTTCGCTCGGTGACGCGCACGCAGCCCAACTGCATTGAGTGGGCCACGAGTTCGCCGTCAATCTCCGCGGCCAGTTCAGTCGAGCCGCCCCCAATGTCGACGATCATGCTGGGCGTGGCCACGGGGGCGAGTTCGCGAGTGGCCCCTCGCAGAGAAAAAATAGCTTCGCGCTCACCATCTAAACACTCGGCGCGAAAACCCACCGTGGCGGCAATAGCGCGCAGAAAGTCACCACCGTTGGAGGCGTCACGCACCGCCGAAGTCGCCACGGCGAGGCCGCTGGTCACGTGGTGGGCGTCCATGAGTCCGCGATACTCGCGCAGAACGGCGAGACAACGTTCCATCCCGGCATCGGTGAGTTCTCCCGTCGCGTCCACTCCCTGGCTCAAACGCGTGATCCGCATCTCACGACGCAGGGCGTGCCCCTGCGCGTCCACGATGAGAAGACGCGTTGAGTTACTTCCGCAGTCAACTGCGGCGACGCTAGTCACGCACGGACTCAATTCGCAGGGCCGGAATGCCAATGGTGTCCGCCACTAGTGCCCCCACGGGGTCGTCGTTACCGGCGAGGGCGTTGGCGAGATGGGCGTGTAGGCACTTCAAGCCCATTCGAGTCCCGCCGACGCCCCCACTGGGCTGGGGACCCTCGTGTTGCACGGTGGCGGCAACACGGCGCCGGTTATAGGCCTCGTGCGTCGAGGCCAAGGACTCCGCGTCAACCAAGGTTTCGAAACGATGAACGCCGCCGTCACTCTCTAAACGACTTACCGCTTCGTTGAGTTCGGGGTCAATTAACCAGTAGAGGGTGGGCATCGGGGTTCCGTCCCGCAGGTGAGGTTCGTTTTCTATAACCACCGGCCGGCCGTCGATACGACGCACCACGACGGCGCAGCGACCACCGAGGGGTCGCCCCAGTATCGCTTCGATGACCGCAATATCGGCGGTCGAGGCGTCCCTGAAGGTCAACGCCAGAACTCAAGGACGCGGACGAAGCGGGCGAGAAATCCCGTATTCGCGTGCGTCAGGGTGGGACTAGGTGAGGAGAGGGCCACGCTGGGGGCATTAATGGGGCTCACCAGGGGCTGGTTTCCTGGGTCACCCGAGTTCGAACTGATGTAGCCGGCAACCGCTCCGGGGAGAATTTGTATCAAGGTCTGGTTCGGCAACACGAGCTGATACTGCTCACGGGCGAGGGCAATTTCCGCGGCCCGACTGTTCACGGACCTGGCTTGCTGGTTCAGAACACTCTGCTCATGTTTGAGTTGGGCAATGGCCAGCGAACTCGCGCTGAGTTCACTCTGCTGACGCCACAAACTAGAAAAGGGGACGACGGTGACGACAATGAAAATGGCCACGGCACACGCCACGGGAAACAACCAACGCTGATCCTTGGTGAAATTACCGTGTGTAATTGACACTCGCTGCTCCCGACAATGTTGTAGCGCCGGGGAATCGAGCGGAATCCCCCAAGTGCTCTTCCAACCTCAACAACTGATTGTACTTCGCGACACGGTCCGAACGCGCTGGGGCGCCGGTCTTTATCTGACCAGCGTTGGTCGCCACGGCGAGGTCGGCGATAGTGACGTCCTCGGTTTCCCCGGAACGGTGAGAAATTACGGGTCGGTAGGCGTGACGCTCGGCCAGGCGAACCGTGTCGAGGGTCTCGGTCAGCGTACCGATTTGATTCAATTTCACGAGAATCGAGTTGGCCACACCGCGGTCAATGCCCTTTTGCAAAATGGCGGAGTTCGTCACGAAGAGGTCGTCACCCACCAGCTGAATGCGCCGGCCGAGCTTCTCAGTCATCAGCTGCCAACCATCCCAGTCTTCCTCGGCCATGCCGTCTTCAATCGAAACTATGGGGTAGCGATCACAAAGGTCAACCCAGTATTCGACCATTTCGGCCGAATTCAATGAACGCCCCTCCCCCGCCAAGTGGTAACGACCTTCACGATAAATCTCCGAGGTAGCGGGGTCGAGGGCAATCGCCACGTCTCTTCCGGCCTCTCGACCCGTCGCGGCAATCGCCTCGAGCAGAATCTTCACGGCCTCTTCGTTGTTCTCGAGATCGGGCGCGAAGCCACCCTCGTCGCCAACTCCCGTGGCTAGATTGCGCTTAGCGAGAACGGCCTTAAGCGAGTGGTAGGTCTCGGTACCCCAACGAAGAGCCTCCGAGAAACTCGAAGCACCAATGGGCATAACCATGAACTCCTGGAAGTCAATGGAATTCTTGGCGTGCGCCCCGCCGTTAATAACGTTCAGCATGGGCACTGGTAGGACGTGGGCGTTGGCCCCGCCAATGTACTGATACAGCGGCAGATCGGCCTCCATGGCGGCCGCTTTCGCGACCGCGAGGGAAACAGCCAGCATGGCGTTCGCCCCCAGGCGACTCTTGTTGGCGGTGCCGTCGAGTTCGATCATGGCCTCGTCAACGGCGCGCTGGTCGCTGGCTTCGTATCCTTCCAGCGCGACGTGAATCTCACCGTTAACGAAGTTGACCGCCTTGGTGACGCCCTTGCCCATCCATTCACTACCACCGTCGCGCAATTCGACCGCTTCGTGCATGCCTGTCGAGGCGCCCGACGGCGACGCCGCCCGTCCGATGGCACCCGAGACCAGTTGCACCTCGGCTTCGACGGTGGGGTTACCGCGAGAGTCCAGAATTTGTCGGCCTACAACCAGATCAATCGCGCTCATCGCGTACTCCTTGGGGGGATGGGATACTTCTAGGATACCCCGACCAACTCACGGGGTTTTGGCAGTTTCTTCGATAGCGCGAATTCGCTGCGCCACCGCGAGGACGTGGGCGCGCAGGGCCGCTTCGAGGTCTACGTCCTCGTCGAGACCCCGCTGGGCCAGAGCCACCAGGGCCGCGGTGAGATCGTCGCTGGCGTTTTCGACCGAGAGACCCAGCCGCTCGGCCTTCTTCTGCACCTTGGCGAAAAGCGCCAGGGCGGGTAGGTGCCAGGCCACGCCATCGAGCACGCTCGAGCGACCCTTCTCGCGCTGCTTCAGTACTTCCCAATTCGCCTCAACGTCGCTGGCCGAGTTCACGACGACGTCGCCGAAAATGTGCGGGTGCCGTCCCGTCAATTTGTCCCGCACCCCGTCAGCAACAGTGGCGAAGGTAAAACGCCCTTCCTCGTCTGCTAATTCCGAGTGGAAAATAATTTGAAACAACAAGTCGCCAAGTTCTTCTTCGGCGTGGGCCACCACGAGCTCGTCTTCCTCATTCGCCGACACCATCGCCGCCAGGGCGCTCAAGGCATCGAGAGCCTCGTAAGCCTCCTCCACGAGGTGCCGCGTGAGAGACTCGTGCGTCTGTTCTTGGTCCCAGGGACATTCGGCGCGCAAGCGTCGCATGAAGCTGACCAGGTCCTCCGTGGCCTCACCCGCTCCGCGTAGTCCCGCCACGTAGAGCGAGGTTAGGTGGTCAGCTGCAAAGCTCGTTAATTCGTCCGAGCTCGTCACGATCAGCTGCTGGTCCGCCAGGCCAAGGTGGTGAAGAATCACCACCTCGCAAGCGCGGGGCAATCGATCGGCGACGGTGGCGAGCACCTCGGGCGCGTAGGTCTGCAAAATGAGGAGCGGACCGGGTCCGCGAAATGCTTCAGTGGATTCGAGAGCGTCGACCACGCGCAGCCCCTGCGCCATGGGGTCAATGCCGAGCGCCGCGCAAGCGACGTCGATGACTGAGACGGCGGGCTCGCAGATCACGTCTACGTCACTGCGACCGCGCAATAACACGACGGTCTGCTCGGCCACGACCGGTGAACCCGGCACGACGTAGACCACTTCACCATTCGGTGACGACTGCGCCAATCGCACCAAGTCATCGACGATTCGTTGGTAGAGCACTTCGAAGGACGACGAGGCTTCGTACCAGGCGTCGTAGCTCTCGAGGTCCAGATTGGCGGCGGCTGGATGCACCCGCGTACGCAGGCGTACCAGTGGCGCGTGGGTAAGTAGCTCCCACGTCGCTCGGGTGACCTGACCCGCGTCACCGGGGCCGAGACCAACGACGCGAACGGTCGCGGTCACTTATAGGTCGGACTCGTCGTCGCCGCCAGCAGCGATGCGGCCGATACGTCCGTCGCTGGGGGGAGCGTGGGATGTGCGACTCCCGAACCAGTACTGGCCGCCACCCAGGTACCCAGAGCGGAGTCGGTCACGACCCGCGCGTAGTAGAGCAAGGTTTGCTCGACCTTCTGCGCTGACGTTCCGTTTGAACTTTGGAGCGTTTTTACGATGCTGGACTCCACTGACGCGAAGGATGCGGTGGTCCGCTTGGTGGGCGCGACGAAGAGACCGTAGGCGCCATTTTGATACGAAATGGGCTTGGTCCAGTGGTTGAGGGCCACGCCCTTGACGTCACCCGACACCACGGCGTACGAAGGGTTCGTCGGTCCGTAGCAACCGTAGGCCCCACCCTTTTTAGCGCTGGGATCTTTCGAATACTTACGGGCCAAAGCGGCCACGCTGACCCCGGCATTTTCTTCCTTCACGAAGGTGAGCACCTTGGCCGCGGGAACGAGGGCGATGGAGACGCAGACCGACTGGTAACTACTGAGGTGGGTGCGGTAGTACTTCGCAAACTCTGCGGGAGTGAGTGGAACGGTGGACTTGAGTTGCTTGAGCAAGTACAGGGAGTCGGCTTGGTCGAGAATCTCACTGCGTCGCAGATTGACGGGCATTGCGGCGACCGCCTGCGCCGCCGTTCCTGGGCACTTTAGGGAGTACTGCGCCGCGAGAACAGTCAGTTCGCTCTCGAAGGCGTTTTGGGCGCTCGAGTGTTCAGCCGCGGTGGGACGGTAGTGCAATTGATTTTGGACGTACGAAGCAATGGTCATACCATCAATGCGCATATTGGCCCAGATTGACGTCGCCGCTTGCGATACGGTCGCCCCACCGGCCCCCGATTGGAAACCATTTTGGGCGAGGGCACCGAGGTAACACTGCAGAACGGGGGTGTTGTGCACCGCGGCAATTTCGTCGTTCAGCGCACGAGCGCTCACCACCTGGCCGTTCACCGACACTCCGGTGGAGCCCACGTGGTATCCGTAGAGGGCACCTACGACCAGCGCCACCACGATGAAGATAAGGACGCGACGCACTCCCCTATCGTAGTCAGTCGCTCGTGCCCGTGACCTGCTTCACGAGATCGATCAGCGCCAGGGCGGA
>CAIKNP010000004.1 GCA_903828785.1 uncultured Actinomycetes bacterium
CGCCACCTACAACGCCGCTGACGCCGCCCTCGTGCCGGCGGCCCTGCGTCACGTCACCTGGCAGATCGCCACCGACGCGACCTACGCGCCCGACGAGTCAATGAGCGGCAACACCATGGTCGGCTTCGACGTCAACCTGATGAAGGCCGTGGCCCAAACCCTCGGGGTGAACATTGTCGAACACAACGTCACCTTCGACAACATCATCGCCGGTATCCAGTCGGGCAAGTACCTGGTAGGTAACTCCTCCTTCACCGACACCAAGGCGCGCGAGAAGCAAGTCAACTTCGTGGACTACTTCCAGGCCGGTGAGGGTGTGTACGTCAAGTCCTCGGCCACGTGGAAGTTCACGGGACTCAAGTCCTTCTGCGGTGAGAGCGTTGCCGTCGAGACCGGAACGGTTGAGCAGACCGACGCCAAGGCCGTTATGTGCAGTGGCGGCAAGATGGTCAACGTCAAGGACTACCCCACCCAGACCGAAGCCAACACCGCCGTTTCCTCTGGCCGCGTCGTCGCCGGTTTCGCCGACAGCCAGATCGCTGGATACATCGCGTCGACCTCGCACGGGGTTTTCCGTCTGGCCGGTAGCGCCGTGAACGTGGCGCCTTACGGCATCGCGACGCCCAAGACCGCGCAGGGTCTGGCCCTGGCCAAGGCCATCGCCGCGGCCATGAAGACGCTGGTCGCCAAGGGCACCTACGGTTCGATTCTTTCGTCCTACGGGGTCCAGGCCGGTGCCCTCACCGCCGCCAAGATGGTTCTTAACGGCGCTACCGCGTAGGCGGTATCGAGACGAGTGCACCAGCCCACTGATCAGCCGCCTGTCGTCCCCCTTCGTCGCCCCCTTCGCTGGGTGGCGTCGGGGGTCGCTCTGGTGCTGGTCGCCATGCTGGTGCACACCCTGTTCTCGAAGATTCCTTCGGGAGCCACCACCTGTCACCTGATCAACGGGGTAAAGGTCTGTCACGCCGTTTTCGTGTGGCGCTTCGGCTGGAACATCGTCTTTTCCTACGTGTTCAACACCTTCGTGTTGCAAGGCGTCCAGATGACGCTCTTCGTCACCGCCATGTCCATGCTCATTGGCTTCTCCCTGGGCCTGGTTCTGGCCGTCATGCGCATGTCGACCAATCGCCTGATGTCAGGCATCGCCTGGCTCTACACCTGGTTCTTCCGCGGCACCCCGGTCTACGTCCAACTCCTGATCTGGTTCAACATCGCCGTGCTCTACCAGAACTTCACCCTGGGCGTGCCCTTCTCCCACGCCTGGATCTTCTACCAGATCAATTCCAACTCCCTCTTCACCGTGGTGCGCGCCGCCATCTTCGCCTTCGGACTCAACGAAGCCGCCTACTTTTCCGAGATCGCCCGCGGTGGACTCCTGGCTATTGACGAGGGCCAGCTCGAGGCCGCCAAGTCACTGGGTATGACCCGCGGCCAAGCGCTGCGCTACATCATCGTGCCCCAGGCCATGCGGGTGATCATTCCGCCCTCGGGTAACGAAGTCATTTCCATGTTGAAAACCACGGCTATCGCGGTGGCCATTGGTCTGCCCGACATCATGTACCAAACCGAGAACATCGCGGCCACGACCTACCAGGTGGTCCCCATGTTGATCACCGCCTGCCTCTGGTACATCACGATTACCACGGTGTTGTCCATTGGTCAGTTTTACGTGGAGCGCCACTACGCCAAGGGCGCTCTGCGCCAACTGCCGCCCACCCCCATTGCCCGCTTGCGTCAGGACCTGAGCCGCGCGTGGCAGGCACCACGACGAGCGAGGGTGTCGCGGTGACCACGCCCATGGTCGAGGCCCTAGGGGTTCGCAAGTCCTACGGGGCCAACCACGTGCTGAAGGGCGTCGACCTCAGCGTCGCCCGGGGCGAGGTCACCGTGCTTATCGGTCCCTCGGGTTCGGGCAAGTCCACCCTGCTGCGCTGTATTAACCACCTCGAAAAGCACGACGCTGGTCAACTTCGCGTCGACGGTGAATTGGTGGGCTACCAATTACGTAACGGAAAACTCTACGAACGCAGCGAGCGCGAACTCTGCACCGACCGAGCGCAAATTGGCATGGTCTTCCAGCGCTTCAACCTCTTTCCGCACCTCACGGCCATCGAGAACATCACCATTGGTCCGGTCAAGGTGCTGCGAGCCAACGAGGAGGCCACGCGGACCAAGGCCCGCGAACTGCTCGCCCGGGTGGGACTCGTCGACAAGGACGACCACTACCCCAGCCAACTAAGCGGTGGCCAGCAGCAACGCGTCGCCATTGCTCGCGCCCTGGCCATGGACCCCAAGCTCATGCTCTTTGACGAGCCCACCTCTGCCCTCGACCCCGAACTCGTGGGGGAAGTGCTCGAGGTCATGAAGGATCTCGCTCGCTCGGGGATGACCATGGTCGTGGTGACCCACGAAATGGGCTTCGCCCGCGAGGTGGCGACCTCGGCCTACTTCCTCGACCAGGGCGTTATTGAAGAGTCCGGCGACCCTCGCGACATTCTGGTGCACCCGAAGACGGAGCGCCTCCAGAACTTCTTGTCGAAGGTGCTCTAAACCCGGCTGGGCCTAGGCGCCGGTCCCTACGACGATGAGGTCGACGAGGTCGGTGGCTTGGTTCACGGTGGGCAGCGCCGGGTTGTGGCTGAAGGTGTCACCCGCCACCTGCAGAACCATGCGCGTCCACGCGTACCCACTACCGGCTTCGAGCACTTCGGCCGCGACGTCCGCCACCGTGGTGGAGGGAGCGGAGTTCGACAGCGGGGCAGTCGAGATCGCTGAGGAGTTCCAGCCAGCCGGCGCGGGCGGCGCCGCAAGCGTGGTGCTGGTGAAAGTGAAGGTGGCCATGCCCTTGGCGTCGGTCGTGGTCACGATGTTGCCGGCGTTCATGGTCGGTGAGGTGAAGGTGGCGTCGAGGTCACCCTTACCGTTGTTGGCGCCGGGGGCGAACTGCGTCTCCAGGGTCACGGTGGTGTTGGCGAGAGGCTGACCGTATGAACCGGTGACCATCCAAGTCAAGGTGACGGTGGCGCCGGGTGAGAGATAGCCGTAGTACCAGTGGTCGGTGGGCGAGTAGTAGGCGTCGATGTACCAGTTGAAACCGTTGACGGTGTCATTCACCGGGCCACTGCCCTTGAGTCCCGTTGAGGACCACGACGTCGTGACCAGGGTGGCCTTGTCGGGCGTGTTGTAGGAGGGCTGGTCGGGGCCCGACACCGGAATAGAGGTGAAGGTGAAGGTCATAGTCGCCGAGACAGTTGCCTGGTAGCGCAGCGAAGCACCCTTGGTGGCCTTGACCACGCAGGTGGTGGGCATGGACGCTCGCAGCATGCCGGAGGCCTGACCGATGCTGCAACCAAGGCCCGTGGTGGTGAAACGCACCGGGCCCGAACCCGAGCCACCGGTGGTGGAAACGTGGATACCGGTGCCGGCGTGGGCCGAGTGGCTGCTCGCTTTGAGGCGCAGCGTCATCTGCTTCACCGGCTTGACCTTGGCGGCGCTGGCCATGGGGGCGGCCACACTGACCGACGCTACGAGAATTGCCGCCAACATGAGTGGCGCCTTAAGAAGGCCTTGGCGCGAAAGAAAGAAGGCGAGGGCCAGCAGCGCTGAACCGAGAACGAGTGCAGCGACCATGGAGTATTCCTTAAGTTGTGGCGGGGGGTGCCGCACGGTCAGCCTACCCCTCGCGCGCCGATGGCGCTCGCGGGAAGGAGATTCCCCCAAAGAGTCAACTCGTCAAGCACGCACTACTCGACGATCGACCATTGATAAATCAGAACGGGTAACAATCAGATCGTGAGATGGCCCCACTGATACGACGAGACACCTCCGGGACTGAAACGCCGTCGAACCAATCATTAGAGAATCATTCATTCTCTTGGAGTCCACCTGTACACCGGCTCTGGGTGAAGTGAGGCGAGGTGGGCATCGACGGACAGTTCGTGCACACCCTGTACATTGGCCAAACTCGTCTACGGAGTGCGTCTGCTAGGATGGCTCTCCTGCGTCATGCGGCTGTAGCTCAGCGGATTAGAGCATCGGTCTACGGAACCGAGGGTCGGGGGTTCGAATCCCTCCAGCCGCACCATTTAGAAACTTCAGACAGGACCTAGTAATTGAGGTCTGGATATGGTTTCTTATTCGTTGTGTGATTGCCATCACAATACTTATGGCAATACCTATGACTCTGTTTTCTCATTGAAACATGGAAGTCAAGGTGATCGGGAATGGATGTTCGGGCCATTTCATCCGCTAGAGAAATTCGCTGAGTTGCGTTTGTGCTCCACACATTTGTTGCATGAAACTGAAGAGACCCTGAGGAGGGCGTCAACCGGGAGTTTTTGGCCCGTGCTGTTCAGCTGTGCCGCATTACTGCCGTTCCGTTCCCGAATGCCCGACCTCCTCAGGACTATGACACGAACAATTTCGACAGACAAGATTCTCTACAGCGTCCCCGAAGCCGCCTCCCTGCTGTCACTTTCGCGTGGAACGGTGTACAAACTGATTAGCTCGGGACGCCTCGTGGCTGTTTACCCAACATCAAAAGCTCGAATCTCGGCAGAGTCACTGCACCGTTACGTGGCCTTGCTTGAAAAAGAGCAGCGTCAATTGACGCAGCAGTTTGCGCGAGTGCTCGCATGAAGCGGTCGACAAAAGGATTGGGGAGCGTGACGCAACTTCCGTCAGGGAAGTGGCGAGTAAAGGTGCCGGTCGGAAGGAGTTCAAGGGGTACGACGCTCTATCGGACCAAGGACTGTGCCACCAAGTCGGACGCGCGCAGTTGGCAGAAACAGTTGATCGCACTTCGAGAGCAACAGCAGTTAGTGGCTGGCCCAAAGACATCGTTCCGAACTTATGCGACCGAGTTACTCCTAACGCCATCAGATCAGGTGAGGGCGCGAACCCACGACCAGTACTACCGAAACCTTTGCAATCATGTATTTCCAGTCCTGGGTGGGAGGGCACTTGATGACATCAAGTCATGGGATATCGAGTCTCTTTTGAAACAATTGCGAAAGGTTCGTTCGGCGAGCACTGTCAATAATGTTCGCATCGCCATGAGCAAGGTCTTCAGTGCTGCCGAGCGTCATGGGCTCGTTTTGAGTAATCCCGTGCGAAGAACCGAGAAGGCAAAACGAAGTGAGTTTGAGCCGACACAAGTGAAGTTGCCCTGGAGCCAAGAAGAGGCACAGCATGTGCTGAGGTGCGCTGAGGGAACAACAATCGAGCTATTTCTGGTTCTCGTCCTTTCGACCGGTATGCGACGAGGAGAGGCTCTCGGGCTCAAATGGAGCGATATTGACTTCGCGGCAGGGACGGTGTCGATTGAGCGAAGTGTTCATCGTGAGTCAATCATTCAGAAAGATGGATCAAAAATTGCTCGCACAGTCGTGACTCCACCGAAGACCGCGCAAAGTCGGCGCGTCAATCAATTAACGCTTCCGGTAATCGATGTTCTTCGTCGACATCAGATTGAACAGCAACTGGGCACTTCGGTTCGTGAAGACGGTCGCGGAACCATTGAGTATGTGTTCACGAACGCCGTTGGTGGGATTCTGGACGAGTCAAAATTGGCAAGTAGGGTCCGAAAGTTCTTTCAGAAGAACGGGATTCGTCCGATTCGCATTCATGACATGCGCCACACTTTTGCAACCATGTTGATTAATGACGACCCGAAAAATATTGCTGCAGTGTCAAAAGCGCTCGGGCACTCTTCGATGTCAATAACACTAGACATCTATGGGAAGACCACACGTGTTGAATCACAGGCGATTACTCGAATGGGCGAGCTTCTGTTTCCCACTCGTGCCATCACCTCAGGTCAGCCGCTGAGTACTCCCGAGGTCTTCATTATGGAGAATCGCCGCTACAAGAGTGCGGGATAATTTATGCCAGATTTCGACAAGGAAATCCAACAATTTCTGCAACACAGGTACTGCAACATGATGGAGCTGCCATGACGATGAGTACGTCCTCTGGGTTCGAACGAACCGAGCTTGACGCGAGGAACACCGCCGAGACACTCAGATTGCGATCTCAGGGCTTCACCTACCGTGACATCGGGAATCGGCTGGGTATTGACGCCAGCACCGCACAGCGTCGTGTGAAGCGGGCTCTGGCCGAAATAACAATGGATTCAATCGATGAGCTCAGGCGACTCGAAGGCGAACGGCTCGACGCTCTACAGCTCGCCCTCTGGCCTAAGGCGATGGAGGGTAACGCTCAGGCCGTCCGAGCAATTCTGACCATCTCTGAGCGACGAGCGAAGCTCTACGGACTCGACCAGCCTCACCAGGTCACTATCGAGCAATGGTCAATGGAGAGCATCGACGCTGAGGTGGCTCGCCTGACTCGCCTCCTGGCAGACAACCCCGATTACTGAGCGTCCCTGTATCCCTGCTGACAGCCAGCAATCCAGTCAGACCAAAGGTCGCCAGGAGCCCAAATATTTATAATCTGCCGAGAGCACTCTGAAGCCTCAGACTTGGAAG
>CAIKNP010000005.1 GCA_903828785.1 uncultured Actinomycetes bacterium
CAACCGATCGGCCTCTCTGAGCTTGCGCACAATCTGTTCGGGCGTGTGCCTGGTTCTTTTCATGGTCAACCTCCAACCCCAGTTCTATCTGAGGGTCATTACTCATAGGAGGTGGACCGATTTGCGGGGGTCAGGACAATCATTAGTGACTCCAAGCCCCATGGCGATCCCGTGGTGCAAAACGGGATCGCGCTCTGCAAGATCCATCACGCCGCGTACGACAGGAACTTCATGGGCATACGACCAGACTTCAAGGTTGTTATCAACTCCGATCTGCTTCTAGAAGTCGATGGCCCAATGTTGAAGTATGGACTCCAAGAGATGCACGGCTCGCAAATCGCTATTCCTCGCCATCCTGAGGCTCGCCCCGACCCAGTTCGCTTAGAAGAACGCTTCGCGGAATTCCTGTCGACGGGTTGATCTGTCAGTATTGACCAAGTGCGCAACGGCGAGCGGGATCACCTCCCAAAGGTCCCCGGTCTAACTGTGCGCCTTTGGGCCACGAGCAACACAACGTTCCTTTAATAGATCAGTTAGGCAGATGGGAACCCACGTCATTTCCCGATCGATACATGGAGCGAACAGTCCATATGCCCCCGTAGCTTCGCGCTGGGAAGAGTGCCGTCGGTTGCAAGCGATGCATCACTTCGGCCAGCGCGGTGTTCTCCGCTAAAAGCCGATCGGTTTCTCTTAGTTTGCGAACTGTCCATTCTGGCGCGTGTCTCATCCTCTTCCTGGTCAATCTATTCCCAGTTTTTCTGGGGCTCTCTAGGCATAAGAGATGGACCAGTTGAGGGGTCAGGAGAGTTTGGGTAGTCGAATCCTTTCTTCAACTCAGATAGCGCAACTTAACCGGTAGCCTGTCAAGGTCCCCTTGAGAGTTGAGAAGCATGCCCCCGATTGAGTATTCAACTTTGGCCAACGTGGTCGAACCACAGCTGTTGCGTACGCTGGGTGACCTTGGTTTTCTCGATGGACTGAGTGCTGACGGGGCCGTGGTGACCTTGGTGCTTCCCGTCCTTAACTGGCCCCAGCGTGAGTATTTAGAAAATGAGCTGGCACGACTAGCCCCCGACGCCACGATTACGGTTCGGGGCATGAATGATGACGAACGGCTGGGCCTACGCAACTACCTGCGCGGATCTATGTTGGGAGAAGACGAAAAGCCCAAGTTTCTCGAACGTCACGCCAAGACCCGAGTGCTCGGCATCTCCTCGGGTAAGGGTGGCGTTGGTAAGTCGAGTGTCACGGTCAACGTCGCCATCGCTCTGGCCCAAGCCGGGCACAGTGTCGGCATCCTCGACGCCGACGTCTACGGCTTTTCGTTACCGAAGATGCTCGGGGCCGCCACTGATCCCATAGTGCTCGGCGACCTCGTCATCCCCACTCTGGCACACGGCGTACGCTGCGTCTCCATGGGTTACTTCGTCCCCGACGAGCAGCCGGTTATTTGGCGCGGACCCATGCTGCATAAGGCCATTGAGCAACTGGTTACCGAGGCTTGGTGGGACGAGCCCGACTTCTTGCTTATCGATATGCCGCCAGGTACCGGCGACGTCGCGTTAACGCTGTCCGAAGTCCTGCCCCGTATTGAGATGTACGTGGTGACGACGCCGCAGGCGGCCGCCCAGCGCGTCGCCCAGCGTTCCGCCTACGCCGCGCGAAAACTCAAGCTTTCGGTGCGCGGCGTTATTGAGAACATGAGCTGGTTCACCGGTGACGACGGCACCCGTTACGAAATCTTCGGAAGCGGGGGAGGTGCGGCCCTCGCCGCTGACCTCGGGGTCACCATGCTGGGCCAAGTACCACTCGAATCCGCCTTGCGAGTTGGTGGCGATGAGGGCTTGCCCATTGTCGTGACCCACCCCGAGAGCGAATCGGCCCTCGCGTTTCGTGCGCTGGCGGCTCGCATTGCGGCCCAGGGTCCGGCCCGGGTCTACCGCCAAGAGCTCAAACTGCTCTAGCGCTAGGCAGTTTCGAAGGGCGAGGGAAGAATGGTCGCCTCGCGTGACCTCGCGAGCCCACGAAAGCAGCGGTGCTTAGGGTCAAAGTGGGACTGGTCTTCACACCTTGGCGAAGTGGAAGTTACCCGACTTCCAGACGGCGACCCGGAAGTCGCCAACGGTGTACACCTTGGCGGGGGCGTAGGGGAAGGACGGATTGTTGCAGAGCACGAAGCCGTAGAAGTAGTCGAGATCGTAGGGGTGCTCGTTCTGGGCACAAATAAAGAACTGATAGCCCTCGTTGAACCAGCGATCGTCAGCGAGATACACGTAGGGACGTAGTGGACCGGCGAGCTCCGCCAGAACCGGCCGCACCGCCACGCGACCACCGGAGTACACGGTGATGGGGGTGGTGGACCAGTAGTCACCCAGACCGCGTTGCAGGTGGTGCTGCTCGAGAAAACGAATGACCTGGCTGTAGGGGTTCGCCGGTACGGGCTGTTCAATTATGCGCAGGGCGTTCGCGCTACTTAAGACCACGCACAGGGCCGTGGCGACGACGATGATGTTGGCGAAGTCCTTGGAGAAATCGTCCAAGTGATCACCGAGCCACATCGCCCCTAAAAGCACCGTGACCACCACGCCGTAAGTGAGGTAGCGAGTTGACTGGTTTTCGTTGTAGAGACCAAAGTAGGTGGTGAGGTCGGCTACTAGACCGACCAGTAAGAGACCCTTGAGCTGCAGTCGGGCCGAGGGCATCCCGGTGCCTGGCTGCGACGGTCGGGGAAGTGCGCGCAGCAACTCGAGGCTGGTGAGGGCGATGCCCGCGAGGGCGATGAGGAAGATGAGGCCTCGCGTGAAACCGAGACCCAGGGTGAGGGCCGTCGTATTTTCGTACCCGTTCAGGCCAAAAAGTTTGAGGCTGGTGGGCCAGAATTCGTGCGCGCTTTGCGCGAGACTTTTCCAGTTGGCGAGTGGCGAGGTTCCCGTCATACGCACCGCACCCAACGCCGTACTGAAGTGCCAACAGAGATAGCCCAGCACGCTCGCCACGACGGCCGAAAGAAGGAAGGGGGAGCGAGCGCGTTCGCGTAGTGACCATCCTCCAAAAAGCGCTCCGATGACCGCCAGCGGCAGCGCACCATAGAAGAAGGAGAGGGGGTCGCCGTAGAGGGTGAGGGTGAGTAGGGCGGTGGCCAGACCCCAGCGCAGCTTGGAAGGGGGCTGGATGAGCAGGGCGAAGACCACCAGCACGTAGAAAATAGTGCCCACGTGCTGAAGTGACTGGGAAAGATAGGGGAGGAGCGACTCGGTGGGTAGGAGCACAATGGCTATGAGCATTGCCCAACCCAGACGACGGGCTCGGGTGGAGGCCCCGAAGCCAACCAGGTAGCCCATGCTCATTACTAGTGCGCCCCACAAACCCGACGCCACCAAGTGCAGGAGAAAAAGGTGTTGACCGAAGAGGGCGATCGCCACCGCAAAAAACACCAAGTCAATAGTGAGGAAACTGTCGCCCGACGAGGCCCAGTGGTGCAAGAGGGGATTGCCGTGTGCCATCACCGAACCCTGCAACAGGCCACGGACGAGGTCCGCGTTGTACCACCAGGAGCTGTGCGCTCCCAGCACGAGGCCGATAGTCGTGACGACGGCGAAGCCCAGCACCCAGTTCAAAGCAAAGGGCCAGGGGCGAAGGGGACTGTCGAGGAGCTTGTGTCGGCGAGACGGTGACGGGGCTGCGTCGTCGCTAAGCGGTACGTGTGGGTACTCGTCAGCGAGGGAGGTCACCTCTAAAAAATACCATTGGAAGCGCGCTACGGGCTTGGGGCGACTATGAATACATTCAGTCGCGAGTCCCTAGCGATCGATCCCGCTAGGTAGCTGATCGATGGGCCAGTCCAGCAGGTTGACGGCCGCGCGACAGGCGAAGCGGTCGGTCATACCAGCCACGTACTCCACGGAGGCCGCTAAGGCACTCGCCGAGTCGCTGACGTCCTCGCGGTGATCCCCCTCGAAGGGGAGCAGATCGGGGTGAGCCCCGTAGTTTTCCACCAGCGCGCGAAGCATGCCCACGACGCGCTGGGCCTGGGTTACCGAAGCCTCTCGGGTGTAGATAGTCGCGTAGTTGAAGGCGCGAAAGGCGGCGAGGGCTTCGGCGGTTTTAGGGTCCATGCCAATGACGCCGGTCTCTTGAATGGTACTGATCATGGCGCGGATGAAGGTACCCAATTGCTTGCTCCGGGTGACGCCACAGCGATCGCGCACCAGGGCGGGAAGGTCATCGGGGGTGACAATACCCGCCGAAACGGCGTCTTCGAAGTCGTGGCAGACGTAGGCAATGCGGTCGGCCCAGCTCACCACTTCACCCTCGGGGGTGGCGGGGGCTGGTCGCGACCACGAGTGGTTACGAATGCCGTCGAGGGTTTCGACGCAGAGATTGAGGTGACGCAGCGATACGTCGGCGCCCCAGGTGGCGTGGTCGAAGCCACCGCTCACGTAGGGGTCGAGAGCCTCTTCGCTGGCGTGGCCACCGGGACCGTGTCCACAGTCGTGACCCAAGGCGATGGCGTCGGTCAGCGCTTCGTTCAGACCAACCCCCCTCGCCACGCTGACGGCGACCTGGGACACCTCGAGGGCGTGGGTGAGGCGAGTGCGCATGTGATCATCGGGAAAGACGAAGACCTGGGTTTTACCCGACAGCCGGCGGAAGGCGTTGGAGTGCAAAATTCGGTCACGGTCCCTCTCGAAGCAGGTGCGGTAGGGATCGGACTCTTCGGGCAGCACCCGGTTGCCGGCGTCGTGACTGGGGGTTGCGCCCCTCGCTAGCCCTTGGTCAATGCGCTGCTCGCGGGTGACGAGCCGGGGTTCGTCAAAGTGCGGAGCGGGGAGTTCGATGGCGGCTACCGAGTTGCGGTGCGCGCGGACAATGTCGCTAGTGACAAATCCCTCCATCGTCGCCGCCCAGGCGCGGTTGCGTTTGGACTCCAGACTTCCCATGTCTCTATCTTGCCGTAAAGCCGTAACATGGGAATCAGTCTCAGGAGGATTGACATGGATATTCGTATTGGCATTGTGCAGTCGATGAAAGAACTCGAACTCGACCTGCCCGACACTGACACGGCCGAATCAGTCCAGGCGCAGTTCGCCAACGCGGTGAAGCAGGACGAGGTACTGTGGCTCACCGATCGTAAGGGCCGTACCGTGGGTATTCCCGCCGCTCGCATTGCCTACGTCGAAATGGCGAAGAAAGTCGAGCGCTCCGTCGGTTTCGGCGTTTAGAGCGACTCTTGCTCGATTACCACGTTCACCTCTGGCCCCACGAGGACTCGTCGGTCGAGTTGAGGCTCGAGCAAGTTGCTCGTTACTGTGAACAAGCCGCTCAACAGGGCGTGAGCGAATTAGCACTCACCGAACACGCCTTTCGCTTTCGCGACGTTCGCGCCACCGTGGGCTCCTTTTGGGAGCGCCAAGGACACGAACCCACCAGCGCCTTGATGGCTGACTACTTTGACTTTCACGCCCGTAATTCCTTGGAGGACTACGTGGCCTTCGCGGTCGCGGCCAAGGAATCCGGGCTTCCCGTCAAAGTTGGCCTGGAGGTGGACTACTACCGCGACCAGATGGACGTGGTCGGCGAACTCTTAGCCCAGTACCCCTTCGACGTATTAATTGGTTCGGTGCACTGGTTGGGGACCTGGCAGTTCGACGATCTCGACAACGCCGACCAACAGGCGCAGTGGTCCCGGCGTTCGCTGCCCGAAGCCTGGGGCCAGTACACGCGCGCCTTCGGTGATCTGTGCGCGAGTGGTGCCGTGGACGTGGTCGCACATCCGGACGTCATCAAGGTGGCTGGCCACATCCCGGAAGGGGTTGAGGACTACTGGGAAGACATGGCCCGCAGCGCTGCTGCGGCTGGCGTGGCCGTGGAGTGCTCCTCGGCGGGTTGGTTTAAACCCGTCGCGGAACAGTATCCCGCAGCTGGTTTGCTCGACCGATTCGTGGCCGCCGGGGTGGACTTTACGACCGCGAGTGACGCGCACCGCGACGAACGAGTGGGTGCTCGAGTGAGTCAACTGGCGACACTCTTGCGCGAGCGTGGCGTTACGACACTGGCGAGTTTTGAGCAACGTCGTCGCCGGCTCGTTCCCCTCGACGCGGTCTAAACCTCGTCGAGGCTGATGCCGAGGCGTCGCAGTAAGGCCAGACCCATGACGGCCCCTTCGCAACCCAGCGCTTCGAGTTGAGCGATGTCGTCATCGTCACGAACACCTCCGGCGGCGATGACGGGAATGCCACTGGCGCAGACCTCGGCGTAGAGGGCGAAGTCGGGCCCCCGCATCGTTCCGTCGCGCGCAATGGCCGTCACGTGTAGTCGGGCCACGCCGGCGTTCTGACAGAGGCCTAGGGCGTCGGCGACCGTGAGGGCCGTGTCGGTCAACCAGCCCCGCACCGCGAGTCGGCCGTCTCGAACATCGAGGGCAACGACGAGTTGATCGCCGAGTGCCGACTGCAACGTGGCCAGCGCGTCGCGCGATTCCCAGGCGGCGGTTCCCATAATGACGCGAGACACTCCCGTCCCTAGGACGGCTCGGGCGTCGTCGAGTGATCGAATGCCTCCCGAGAACTGCACCGGAACGACACCGGCCCTCGCCACGCAGCGCTCGGCCATGTCCAAACGAAGCGTTCCCGAGCGCGCCGCTTCGAGATCAACGACGTGAATCAAGGGAGGGGCCGTAGCGACGAGTCGGTCAAGAAACTCGTCCACGTCCTGACGAAAGAGGACGCGGTCGTAGTCACCTTGTTCTAAGCGAACGGCGTCGGTACCGAGGAGGTCGAGGGCGGGGATTATTTGCATATTAGCGTAGTAGCATGATAGCATACTGAAATGAACAACGAACGCAACGCTCAGCAGTTTCAGGAGCTCGTAAAGGCCCTCGTGGGCATCACGAGTCCAGAGTTGATGACTTCCTTCCTGCACGACTTGTGCACCTCGGCGGAGTTGTCGGCGATGGGCCAACGACTCGAAGTGGCTCGCATGGTTCGTGACGGACTCTCCTACCAGGAGATAGCGCGACAGACCGGGGCCTCCACGGCCACCGTTACTCGGGTCGCTCACTGGTTGCGTTCGGGCGAAGGTGGCTACCAAGCAATTTTGGGCACTGACCAATGACGGCTCGTTTAACGCTGGCCATGCCCTCCAAGGGCCGACTGCGTGAACCTTCGTGGTCACTGCTCGAAGCGACCGGCAGCGAGCCGCTCACCCCCGGCGAACGGGTCCTGCAGTCGACGTGTCGCAACGCGGCGATTGACTTGCTCTTCGTGCGCGCCGAGGACGTTCCTGAGTACGTACAGGACGGTGTCGTTGATTGCGGCATCACTGGTCTCGACCTCGTTGAGGAGCGCAATCTCGAAGTAGACGTCCTACTTGAACTGGGCTTCGGTCGCTGTTCGCTGCAGGCGGCGGTGGCGAGTGACGATCCGGCCACGAGTTTGGCGGACCTCGATGGCCGTCGTATTGCCACCTCGCACCCCCGACTCGCGGCCCAACTTTTGGCCGATCGTGGTATCGAGGCCACTCTCGTACGCGTCGCGGGATCGGTAGAAATTGCCCCGCAGCTGGGTCTAGCCGACGCCATTATTGACTTAGTTTCTACCGGTTCAACCTTGCGCACCAACGGCCTGCGCTCCCTGGGCGTTCTCTTTGAGAGCCAGGCGGTCTTGGTTGGACAGCGTACCGACAAGGCAATGGAGTCGCGCGAGACCTTGACCACCCTCCTTGGCTCGGTCATCCGCGCTCGAGCGAGTCGCTACCTGATGATGAACGTGGCCACGAGCAACCTCGACGCGGTAACGGCCCTGTTGCCCTCAGCCGGCGCACCTACCGTCATGGCGCTCGCCACCCCCGGGGTCGTGGCCGTGCACGCGCTGGTCCCCGCCGCCGAAGTCTGGTCTCTCTTACCCAAATTGCAGTCCCGTGGCGCGAGCGCCATTCTCACCATGCCCGTTGAAAGGTTGTTGCCTTGAGTTCCCCCGATTCCCTACGCGTCAGCATCGCCGCCATTATCGAAGACGTCCGCCAACGCGGTGACGTCGCCGTGGCGGAGTGGTCCAAGAAGTTTGACGGCACCACGTCCGATTGGCCCGAGCGCGCCCAGCCCTACGGGGACATTCCGGTGGCCGCGATTCTCGCCGCCGCCGAGAATGTTCGTACCTGGCACGCCGCCCAGCGCCCGGCGGACATAACCCTCGAAGTGACGCCCGGCGTCACCCTCGAACGCCGATGGACCCCGCTGCGTTCCGTGGGCATCTACGTACCCAAGAACCTCGTCTCGTCGCTCATTATGGGTGGCGTTCCGGCCCAGGTGGCCGGGGTGGAACGCATCGTGGTGTGTACGCCACCCTCGGGGGCCGGCGCGGTAGCCGCCGCGGCGCTGCTGCTGGGCATCGACGAAGTCTGGGCCATCGGTGGGGCGCAAGCGATCGCGGCCATGGCCTACGGCACCGAGTCCATCGCCCCGGTCGACAAGATCCTCGGTCCGGGTTCGGCGGCCGTGAATACGGCCAAGCTACTGGTGAGCCAAGACGTAGCCATCGACTTGCCGGCGGGACCCAGTGAGATCGTGGTCGCCGCCGACGAGGGCTACGACGAAAGGATCGTCCAGCAAGAACTCGCCGCGCAGATGGAGCACGGTCCCGACTCGCGTTCCTTCGTGGTGCGGGTGGGAAATGACCTCGAAGCAGCGCTGGCTCAAATTGAAGAGTACGCCGCCGAGCACGTGGCGCTACTGGGTGAGCGCGCCGAATCGCTGGCGCCACGGATTCGAAACGCTGGGGCGGTCTTCGTGGGCCCCTACGCTCCGGTGCCCGCGGGTGACTACGCCACGGGTGGCAACCACATCTTGCCTACCGGTGGTTGGTCGCGCTCGACCGGCGGCGTAGGGCTCGAGGCCTTCATGAAGACCGTGACGGTGCAGCGCGTCACCCAAGAAGGACTCGAACGACTCGCACCGACCATCGAAGCCCTGGCGGAGCTCGAAGGCATGGCGGCGCACAAGGCGACGGCCCGACGATGAGTGAGCCCACCACCATTCCCACCTACCAGTGGCCCCCTTCGAACGAGGTTCTGGCCGAGCGTCTGGGTCTTCGCCCCCAGGACATCGTACGTTTTGACGGCAACACCCCGGCCCAGCCACCGGCCAGCGCCCGACCCGGCACCGTGGCTCGAGCGCTGGCGGACGTGAACGAGTATGACCGTGGTCGTTACGAGACGCTACGCCAGGCCATTGCCGATCAGCACGGCGTCGCGCTCGAGCAGGTCAGTCTGGGGGCGGGGAGTGACGAATTTATAGTCCTCCTTACCGCCCTCTTCGCGAGTGGCGGGACGGTGGCGACGGTCCCCAGCGACTCGTATTCGATGTACCGCTACGCGGCGGCCATGGCCGGGGCGACGATGACCGATGACGTGGCGAAGGCCGACGTCGTTTTCGTGTGTCGACCAAATAACCCCACCGGGGAACTGCCCGAGATCCCCACCGCGATTCGTGGCCAGCTCATTCTCGACGAGGCCTACGCCCAGTACGCGGGGATTGATGGAACCTGCTACGTCGCCGAGGGGGCGGTCGTCTTGCGCACCTTCTCTAAGGCCTACGGTCTGGCCGGCGCCCGCGTGGGGTACGCCCTGGCGACGCGTGAAACCACCGCTCTGATTCACTCGCGTCAATCACCCCTGTCGGTGTCGAGTCTGTCGGCGGCCCTGGCCCTGGCGGCCATTCGTCAGCCCTTAGACGTGAGCGCCCAGGTGGCCGAGCGCGAGCGCGTGGCGGCGGCCCTCGGTGATCTCGGACTGGACCCCCGACCCTCGTGGACGAATTTCCTCTTTATCCCCATGGAGAATGCCCAGTCCTACGTGGACCGACTCTTGCCCTACGGCATAGTGCTCCGGGCCTACCAGGCCGGACTGCGTATCTCGATTCGCGACGACCTCGACAATGACCGACTGCTCGACGCGCTGCGTTGTGAGCTGCTCGGTACACCCATGCCCACCGCCTACCAGCGGCACGAGCGCGCCACCGCCGAAACCCGACTGACCTGTCGACTTCGACTGGCCGGCGAGGGCCGCGTGTACGTCAACACCGGTGAGGGTTTCTACGACCACATGTTGCAGCAACTGGCCTTCCACGGTGGTATGGACCTGCGAATGGAAGGGGTGGGCGACCTCGAGACGGGTGATCACCACCTGGTCGAAGACGTTTTCCGCACCTTCGGAGAGGCCCTCGATGAGGCCCTCGCTAAGCGCGTCGGACTCGCGCGTTACGGAGAGTCACGCGTCCCCATGGACGAAGCACTGGCCCACGCGGTAGTGGACCTTTCGGGCCGAGCCAAGGCCACTTTGGACATCAGT
The DNA here is from genome assembly GCA_903828785.1 of uncultured Actinomycetes bacterium. GTDB lineage: Bacteria > Actinomycetota > Acidimicrobiia > Acidimicrobiales > RAAP-2 > RAAP-2. The sequence continues at coordinate 10,345 of CAIKNP010000005.1, forward strand.
CCCGACCCCGGCATGGCCGCGCACGCGCTGGAATCGCTGGCCCAAACGGCGCGCATCACTTTGCACGTGACGGCCAAGGGTGAGAATGCGCACCACGTCGCCGAAGCGTGCTTTAAGGCGGTGGGGCGCGCGATGCGCCAAGCGCTGCAACGCACCGGTGGCGAGGTGGCGTCCACCAAGGGTTCACTGTGAGTGAGGTGGTCGTCGTGGAGTACGGAGCGGGAAACACGCGATCAGTGCGCGCCGCGCTCGCCGCTCTCGGGAGACGCAGCGTCGTCAGTGACGATCCCGCCCTCATTGCCTCGGCCGAGTTCGTCGTCTTGCCCGGCGTGGGGGCGGCGAGACGGGCCATGGAGCACTTAGGGCGCACCGGTGCCGACCACGCCCTTCGAGAGCGCGTTCGTCAGGGCCAATCCTTGCTCGGGATTTGTCTGGGAATGCAACTGGCTCTCGAACACTCCGAAGAAGACGGCGGCGTCGACGGCCTTGGCCTCATCGCCGGAGAGGTTCGTCGATTGGACGAAGGGCGCGTCCCTCGACTGGGTTGGTCGGTCGTCGAGCCCTGGGGTGAGGCCTTCTACTTCGCCCACTCCTACGCCGCGTACACGGCGGCCAGCGTCGCCGAGGCCGATGGTGTTTGTGCGGCCGTCGCGCAAGGGTCCTTTACCGGTGTGCAGTTTCACCCCGAAAAGAGTGGCCCCGCGGGTCTCGCCTGGCTGGAACAATGCCTCTCCCGCGTCTGATTCCCTGTCTCGACGTGGCGGGCGGACGCGTGGTCAAGGGCGTCCAGTTTCAGTCGCTGCGAGACGTCGGTGATCCCGTCGAGCTGGCTCTCGCCTACGACCGCGGGGGAGCCGACGAGTTGGTCTTCCTCGATATCTCCGCCACACCCGACGATGCGGGAACGACGCTCGACCTCGTGGGGCGCGTGGCCGACGTGCTGACCATTCCCTTTACCGTCGGTGGGGGGCGTGCGCAGTGTCGTCGACGCCGCCGCCATTATTGAAGCAGGGGCCGACCGAGTGGGCGTGAACTCCGCCGCCCTTCAGAACCCCGACCTCATCACCCAGATCGCCAATCGCTTCGGCTCCCAGGCCGTAGTGATTTCCATCGACGCCGGCCGTGACGTCGTCTACTCCCACGGCGGGCGCGTCGCCACCGAGCGCGCGACGCTGCCCTGGGCGGTGGAGGCGGCCGAGCGGGGCGCGGGCGAAATTCTCCTAACCTCCATCGAGCGCGACGGCGGCCGCGCGGGCTACGACCTGGCGCTCACGTCCTTGGTGCGAAACGCCGTTTCCATTCCAGTCATTGCCTCCGGCGGCGCCGGTACCGTCGAGGACGTGGCGGACGCTCTTCGCGTCACCGACGCGGCGCTGGTGGCCTCAATCCTGCACGACGACCCTGCCGTCTTACCGGAGTTGCGTCGCCAATTGCGCGCGCTCGGCATCCCCTTACGAACACTTCCGGAGGAACAATGAAGCAAGACCTGATGGCCGCCATCATCGTTGATGACGCGACTGACGCAGTTTTAATGCTGGGCTGGATGGACGAAGAGGCGCTCGCCGCCACCCGCGAGACGGGCCTCGCCACTTTCTACTCGCGCTCTCGCCAGCAACAGTGGGTCAAGGGGGAGACCTCGGGTAACTTTTTGCGCGTCGTGGACATTCGTCCCGACTGTGACGAAGACGCGTTGCTTATTCGGGTTCGCCCCGACGGACCGGCCTGCCACAATGGTTCCACCAGTTGCTTCACGCCCTGGCTGTGGCGAACAATCCTCGAGCGCGACGCCGAACAGCGTCCCGACTCCTACGTCGCAGCTTCCCTGGCCCGAGGGACGAGTTACGTCGCTCGCAAGGTCGGGGAGGAGGCGGTCGAGGTAGTGGTGGCCGCCCTCAGTGAGTCTGATGAACGACTGGTGTCTGAAGCGGCCGACCTCTGGTTCCACGTGCTCTTAACCCTGCGCAGTCGGGGCCTCGACGTCGCGGACGTGGAAGCGGAGCTGCGCAGTCGTCACCAATCGCGCACGCCGTAGTGACGCCTTCCACCAAGCGTCACCTTGACGGCTAGGACTCGTTGTCAGCCAAGAAGTCGAAGTAGAGATCAGTCAAGCGGGTGAGCGCCTCTTCGTATAGGTTCGAGACCTGTACTGAACCCAGCAGGGACTACGTCGCCCTCGGCAACCTCCCTTTACCGGTGGCTGCGCACGCCGCTTCAATGATGTGCACCCACGCCCGGAAGGGGACGGTGGCTAAGGCCAGCGCCATGATCGGCCAGACCGACTCGTTCAAGCTGATGGTGGGAACTCATCGCTACACAACGAGGACTACATCTCTAAGGTGCACGTCGTGATGGGTATGACCACCGGTATCAAGCCCGGCGCCAAAGTATCGGTGACCGGCACTATTAAGGGCACGACTATCACCGCGTCTAGTCTCAGTATTTAGTCCCCCCGGGTCACCTTCTCGTCTTTGGCGAGAAGGTGACCTGTTTACCCCAGAGAGAACGTTCAAAAGTTACCAAATGCTCATTTTCATAATCGGATATTTCGCCGGTGTCATTGCCGGAGTTTCCCCTTGCATTCTGCCGATTCTCCCCGTGGTACTCGTTGGCTGGAGTGCCCCCGTGGTCGACGAGGCTAACGCCAAGCGTCTGCGCCAACGGCGCTCCCTCGCGGTGGTCGCCGGACTCGTATTGAGTTTCAGTCTGATCACCGCCCTGGGCTCCATCATTTTGAGCAGCCTCGGTTTGCCACAGAACTTGTTGCGCAACATCGGTATCGTCTTGCTCTTCCTCTTTGGTCTGGGACTCATCTTCCCGAAACTGGGCGAGTTCATCGAACGTCCCTTCCTTCGACTCACCGGTACCGCGCCCACCGGCACGAAGTCCGGTTTCGTCCTGGGTTTGGGTTTAGGACTGGTCTTTGTTCCCTGCGCCGGACCCGTTCTGGCGGCCGTCTCGGTGCTGGGCGCCCGTCACCACGCCAGCGTGGCCAGCGTCTTGCTGGCCTTCTTCTTCGGCTTCGGTGTGGCGACCCCCCTCCTCGCTATCGCCCTCGCCGGGGACCGACTCGTCGCCCGCAATCGCTCCTTGAGTACCCGAACGCGCCGACTCCGACCGGTGGCGGGCGCCCTGCTCATCGCCATGGCCTTAGCCGTCACCTTCAACCTGGTGGCCACCCTGCAGCGCGATATTCCTGGCTACACCACTTCGCTGCAACACCTGATCGAGGGGAATAGTTTTGCGTCCTCCCAGCTACGCCAATTGCAAGGCCAGCACAACACGGGATCACTGATTGCTTGTGAGAACCAAGCGGCCGCCGGCGCCATGGCGAAACTGGGTCTGTGCGGAAACGCTCCGGAGTTCAGTGGTATTTCCGCCTGGCTCAATACGCCCACCGGTCAGGCCCTGACTATGCAAGAGTTGCGGGGCAAGGTGGTCTTGATTGACTTCTGGACCAATTCGTGCATTAATTGTCAGCGCACCTTGCCCCACGTTGAGGCTTGGTACCAGCGATACCACAAATATGGTCTCGAGATCGTCGGTGTGGAGGCACCCGAGTTCGCCTTCGAACACGTCGTGAGTAACGTGCAAGCCGCCGCGCAGGCGCTGGGCGTGAAGTACCCCGTCGCCGTGGACGACAACCTCAGCACCTGGAACTCCTACAGCAACCAGTACTGGCCCGCCGAGTACCTGGTCGACGCCCAGGGGGTCGTGCGACACGTCAGCTACGGCGAGGGAAATTACGGCGCCGACGAAGGCTTCATCCGGGACTTGCTGCAGCAGACCTCCCCGTCAATCACCTTGCCACCACCGACCCGCTTGCCCAACCTCACGCCCACCGGGCAACTCAGTGCGGAGAGTTACCTCGGAACGGATCGCTCGCAGTACCTGCAGAACGGAACGATGAACGACGGCGCGCCCCAGAATTTCACGCTGCCCACCAGCGTGCAAAGTGGTTTGTACGCGCTGGGGGGAAGCTGGACCCCCAGTCCGCAGTCCATTCTGGCGAACGCCAAGGCGCAGTTGAATCTTCACTTCTTCGCCAAGGACGTGTACCTGGTGCTCGGGGGGAAGGGTACCGTGACCGAAACGCTCAACGGACTACCCCTCAAGGTGACTCGGGTGTCGGGTATCCCCACTCTCTACACCCTGGTCAATCAGCAGACTGCGCACGACGGCATTCTCGGCCTCTCTTTTAGTCCGGGCATCAGGGCCTACGACTTCACCTTCGGGTAGAAGGTCACGACCGCTACCGCGCTGACATCATTCGCTCGCCTCGATGGAGATGGTGATGCGCGTCGACGAAGAGTAGAGAAGGTCCCGAGTGTACGTTTAGCTGATTGGTCAAGCTCCGGCGCTGCCGCGAGTGTCGAAGCTCACTCGTTGGCGCTGGGCGAGGGTGCGAACGCGACCAAGGAAGAAATGTTTGGACCAAGGGCCGGGGTGACCCCCGAGGTTGTAGGCTGTACCTCGCTTTAAAAACCAATGAGCACTGAGAGAGTGATAACGGCCGCTGGCCACCACAAAAAGGAATAACCATGAACCCCTTCGAGCAATTCGAATCCAATGTCCGCTACTACTCTCGGCGTTGGCCGGCGATATTTTCGTATTCGCAGGGGTCGGTTATAACTGACGAAGACGGCAAGGAATACTTGGACTTCTTCGCGGGGGCCGGTGTTCTCGGCTACGGTCACAACAATCCCGAACTGGTCGAGGTGGCGATTGAGCACCTGCGCTCGGGAAAACTGCTCCACAGTCTCGACACCTTTACCACGCAAAAGCGTGCCTTCCTCGAAACACTCGAGGCACTCATTCTTAAGCCCCGTGGCCTGGACATGGTGGTGCAGACCGTGGGGCCAACGGGAGCGACCGCCGTCGAAGCAGCCCTGCAGCTCGCCCAGCGCCTCAGCGAAAACCGAGCCGTGATCGGTTACGAGGGCAGTTACCACGGCATGAGCTACCGCGCTGCCTCTATTTCGGCTTCGATGGCGGGCCGTCAAGTGGTCGCCCACGTGGGTGATTTCGTGGCCCTGCCCTTCGTCGACCGCATGACCGAGCGCGACGTGGAACTCTTGGACGCGGCGTTGCGCCAGGGCGTCAAGGGCGAAAAGATTGGTGCCATCATTCTGGAACCCACCCAGGGCGAGGGCGGAGCGCGTCCCTTCGATCCCGAGTACCTCGCCGTCGTACGGCAAAAGGCCACTGAGTACGGCGTTATCGTTATCGCCGACGAAATCCAGGCCGGCGTCGGGCGCACGGGCTCCTTCTTCTCCTTCGAGGGCTCAAAGCTCGACCCCGACATCATTTGTGTTTCCAAGGCCATCAGCGGACTGGGCCTACCAATGGCGCTCAACCTCATTCGCCGTTCACTCGATACCTGGAACGCCGGTGAATTCTCGGGGACCTTCCGAGGCAACAACCTGGCCTTCGCGACCTCCGCGAGGATGATGGAAATGTATTGGCGTGATGAGAGCTTCGCGACTGCCACCAAGGCCAAGGGGTTGACCGTGCGCAGCGCGCTGCAGTCCATCGCTGATTGCTACCCCGAGCTCGATTTTGACGTTCGCGGTAATGGTCTGCTCTGTGGTCTTAACGTCAAGGACACCCAACTGGCCGACCAGGTCACGCGGGCGGCATTTGACCGGCAACTCATTGTCGAGACCTGTGGGGCGGGTGACACGGTGGTCAAACTCCTCGCGCCCATGACGACGACCTCGGAGCAACTCCACGATGGTCTGGAGCGTTTGTCCGAGGCCTTCGCCGCGACGCTGCCCGTGAAGTCCCCGGCCCTCTCAGCGCGTTGAGCACGTGGCGAGAATCCTTCGCCGAGCTCGATGCGCACGGCATTGAGCGGCTCGAGCAGGCCTCGGCTGAGGCGCTGGCGAGTCTGCGTCGACCCGCGGGTCCGCGCAGCGCCTTGACGCCGACGCAACTCCACGAACTCATTGGGGCGAACGAGATTTGTCCCGAAAAGGGATCCTCGCTCAGTGAGGTCTTGAACGAGTTTGCTTCGAGCGTGTGGGCGAACTCGGTGGTTCCCTTCGACCCCAGTTGCGTGGCCCACCTGCACCCACCGGCCCTCTTGCCGAGCGTCGTCACCGAAATGACGGTCGCTCTCATGAATCAGTCGATGGATAGCTGGGACCAGTCACCGGCGGCCACCGAAGTCGAGTTGCATCTTATGAAATGGCTGAGCCACCTCATGGGCATGCCGACCTCGGGGTCGGGAGTGATGACCTCGGGTGGGACGGCCTCGAACCTGCTCGGTATCACCCTGGCGCGTTCGTGGGCGGCGTCAACGATTGGCGTCGACGTTCTGCAGATGGGGCTGCCACCCGAAGCGAAGACCTGGCGCGTTCTGTGCTCGGACCAAGCGCACTTCTCCGTGCAGCGCGCCACCGCCCAACTGGGACTGGGCCGCGACGCCGTGGTGACCGTGCCCACTGACCCGCGGGGTGTCATGGACCTGGCGGAACTCGACGCCACCATCGCGCAGGTCCAGGCGCAGGGACAGCGCATTATTGCCCTCGTCGGTACTGCGGGGACTACCGACCTCGGGGCCGTTGATGCCCTCGACGCCATCGCCTCGCGAGCGGAAGAGATCGGCGCGTGGTTTCACGTGGACGCCGCGGTGGCGGGCTCGTACCTGCTTTCTGGGACGCTCGCCCCCATGCTGGACGGTATCGCTAGGGCTGATTCGGTCACCGTTGACTTTCACAAACTCTGGTTTCAGCCCTTCAACGCCAGCGCTCTCGTGGTGAAGGACGTCGATCGTTTCGACCTGCTGCGGGTGAAGTCGAAATACCTTGATCGCGGTGACGAAGTGGAAGGAATGATCAACCTCGTCGGCCGCTCGCTCGACACTTCGAGGCGCTTCGACGCAGCCAAAATCGTGATTACGCTGCGCACCTTGGGGCGTGAGGCCTTCGCGGAAATGATCGATCGTGTGGTTGCTCTGAGCGCGTTGGCCGCGCGAGGCATTGCTAAGGCTGACGAGCTCGAACTCGTCACGTGGCCCACGGGCCCCATGTGCGTTTTCGACGCCCCCGGTCACAGCGCGGATGATCTGCGACGGGTGCAGCAGAACCTGCTGCTTCGAGGTGAAATGGTATTAGGGCGCACCGAGATCAAGGGACGCGCCGCCCTCAAGTTCACTTTTATGAATCCGCTCGTAACCGACCAGGACGTGGAACGACTCGTCACCATGGTCATCAGCGAACTGCACTCACTGAGCGTCGAGTCCTAAGTCACTCGAGTCGGGCCGCGAGTGTTTTGGCGGCGATGCTTGGCGAAGTGGACAGGGCGCCCGAGACCGCCATGGCGCAGACCGTGTCTGCTGGCTTTGATCAATGTCCCCACCGCGCCGCAGCGAAGAACGCGCTCGGTCGAGAACCTGTCCGCAATGGCGAGAACTATCGAATGCCAGTAACTTGGTGCACGTCTCCGCAAGGCACGCCTATCGCGGCGTGGTGTTTGCGAACGGCTTCAGCGTCCGGTGCCTCCAGCAAGCAGTAGACCTGTCCGCTTTCGGTGGTGTAGTACAACTCAACCTGACGAACGCCGAACTCGTCAGTCACGCCGTCGTTCGCCTCTTGCGTGATTTGCTGAATAACCTCAAAGGGCAACGTGAGTTCCTCGTGAAAATCCATGAACTGGGGCATTCGTTCTTTCCTTTCGTCCTGACCTCGTCGAAGCGAAGCGCTGAATAACTACCAACTTCTTCAACTTGCACCCGAGTTTGACGCCTCGCCACCCCAAGGCAACACGAGCTTCTTCATCGCTCGCGACCTTCGTACTTCCTTTCGTCGACGCCATAAAGTACGAGCCCTGCGACCCTGTCTCTCTGGTCGTTTCTCTCGTTTTCTGGGTGGCAGCGATCACGCTGGGCCGTAGAGGCTGCCTCGCCGTCGCCCCTTATTCCCTTGCGCTGCGCCCGACGATGGAGCAAAGTGCCTCGGAACAAGGGAAGTGAGAACGTACTCGACAAGTTCGCTTGCTACTGGTACATTCGCCCTAGGTGGCGTGGCCGCCATCGAGAGAGGCAGGGTGCTCATGGGTATCCGATTCATTTGTGGGGGACTCCTCATTGCCGGCGCTTTCGCCCGATTTCTTTGACGGCAGCACCGGCCAGTGCTGCGCCAAAGTGTGGCGCCATTTCGCCCGCGGTAGTGAAGGCCAGCCTGGGGGTGAGCGTCGCGAGTCCCACGAGCATGAGTGGTTCCAACACCTACTACGGCTTTAGCGAGAAGACGCTGACGTGCAAATACGTAGGCGCCAAGACAAATGTGTTCTTGTCGTACGGAACGCCAGCCACGACCGCGAACTTCACCAAGTTGCAGACCTACCTGGGTGGCTTGACGGTTCTCGGTCTGGCGAACAAGGCGTTTAAAACGGTGGCCTACGATAGCCAGAATCACGAATTCTTCGAACTCGTCGCTCTCGTGACCGGGAGGGCCATCGTCACGATCAATGCTTCGGGTGTGACGCCGGCCGGTGAGCTGGTGCTCATGAAGAAAGCGACTGCTACCGCCTAGCACCCACCGGGTACTCGCCACTTCGCTTCCTAACCCGAAGCGAGAGGTGGGGCGCGAGCAAGGTCCTCGTGACCACGCACTTGTTGCCGTGAGGCTCAATTAGCGATTGACGCCAATTCTCTCTCGACGCACGTGGCCAGCGTGGCGTAACTTTGCGACGAGAAATTTCACTTCTGAGCGATGAGAACCACCATCTCGACGCGCATGCCTGGTCGGGCGAGGGCCGTGGTGCCAATGGCGGCGCGTGATGGAGACCGGTCGGGAAATACCGACTGCCAGACAGCATTCATCTGAGACCACTCTTCCATATTGGTCAAGTACACCGTCGCGTGCATTACTCGATCGAGTCCCAGCCCCAAGGTCGCGAGGGTCGTTTGCAAGCACGCGAGTACGGCCGCGGTTTGGGCCGCGGTGTCACCGTCTTCCATAGTGCCGTCCGCCCGCAAGGGGATTTGCGCGCTGACGATGATGCCGTTCGCGGCGACGGCATCAGGTATGGCTGCGAAACCACCTTCGGGAATAGGCGCGACGCCGTAGTCGGTGACTTCATTCATGGGCTTAATGGTACCGTCCACGCCGCCTCGCTCTGGTTCCACTTCGCGGCACTCGTCACTCAATTCGCCAAGGTCGACGCCGCTTGCGGATTTAATCTTTGGTAGCCGTGAATGCATTGAACCCCTCCTCGCCGTGCACCACTAGGCGTGGTGACACGTCCGGCTCGTGAGGAAGCGTTGCCTGGCGAACCCTGCATTGATCGAAAGGTGATTGGGGTACTGCGTCGAAATTCTTGCTGCTCGCTTTCCCAAATTCTTCGGATATCCGGGTCGGAAGGATCTGAGTGTTAGGAATTATGCCCCTAGACTTTGCGCGTCCTCGTCCGGCCACTCCGGAGTGCACTCGTTGCTCGGCCGGAGAAGATCATCGAGGAACATATGACCCGCCGTGGTGTCGTACCCAAGCTGGTCCTGGTCGTAGTGACTATTGCACTGTTGGCCGTGACCACGTCATCCGCTCGTTGGGGTGAGGCCGCGGCCACCGGCAGCCAGTCCTCGTCCTACATTGTGCAGTTCAAGTCCGGTGTTCCCACTGATCGTCAAATGAACCAAGAGGAACCGAAGGATGGATCTCGGGTATGTTTTCGTGCATCCTTGTCTCGCCTTTTAGCGAGTACTGCAGTAATGGGATTTGAATAAGCGTCCCCCTGCGTGTCATCCTTGGTATTCGGCTAAGGGAGGTTCGCTTGAGCACGTTGCTCGAAATTGCTCAAGAGTTGACCGACCTCGACGAGGCGGCAACCGACCACTTGCTGCGCCTGACCGCCTCCTGGTCGCTCTTAGCGGATCTTTCTTTCTCCGATATGGTGCTGCTCGTCCCCGAGCGTGACTCCGGGTCGGACTTTCTCGTATTGGCCCAGGTCCGACCAAATAACCGTTCCACCATGGTGGCGGACGACTTACTCGGCACCCGCCAATCCTTCTCCGAATGGTCGAGCGCCCGCCATTCCTTTGAGTCAGCACGACTCGTCGTCGGGGACGTGGCCATCGAGGGCGTGGTGGGTCGCATTCCGACCTGGTGTATTCCAGTGCGCTTCAACGACCGAGTCATCGCCGTGTTGGTGCGACTCCAGGGCCAGCTGCGCGGACCGGCCTCGCTCTACGAGCAGGTCTACTTATCAATCTTTGAACGTCTCTGCACCATGGTGTCCGAGGCCACCTTTCCCTTCCGCGAAGACAGCGTGGCCGGTCCGGGTATGCCCCGCGTCGGTGACGGCATAATTTTGATCAATGGTCTGGGGCAGATTGAGTTCACCACCCCGAACGCCACCAACGCCCTGCACCGTCTCGGTCTCTACGCCTCCTCCGAAGGGCGAACCTTCGAAGCGATGGGTTTTCCAATTCGCGTCGTGGACCGCGCTCTCGAGTACGGCATTCCGGTCATCGAGGAGATCGAGGGGCCCAAGGACGTGGCCATCACCTTTCACTGCGTTCCCTTGTTCAACCACGGACTGGTGACCGGCGTGTTGATTTTGGTGCGCGACATTTCGGACGTTCGCCAACTGAACCGCGTGGTGTTAAATAAGGAAGCGGCCGTTCGCGAAGTGCACCACCGAGTGAAGAACAACTTGCAAACAATCTCCTCACTCTTACGACTTCAGGGTCGTCGCAGTGAACAAGAGGAGACCCGCATCGCCCTACAGGAAGCCGAGCGGCGCGTTCGCTCCATTGCCGTGGTGCACGAAGTTCTCTCGCGAGAACCCGGTGAAGAGGTGGATTTTGACGAGATCATTACCTCAGTGGTGACGCTGGTTGAAGATACCTGGTTGGCGCTGCACCCCATGGAAATCGTGGTGAACGGATCGTTCGGCACACTGCCGACCGACCTCGCGACGCCCCTAGCCCTGGCGCTCACCGAGTTGCTCACTAACGCGGCCGAGCACGCCTTCGTCTCTTTCGGCGTGGATGAAGTAGACCGCGTGGGCGTAGTGACGCTCAATCTCTCCATTGACGAAGGGCAGGCCATCGCGGTCATTCGCGACAATGGTCGCGGACTGACGCCAGGCTTCTCGCTCGAAGCGGCGACCAGCCTGGGGCTCTCTATCGTTCGAGACCTGGTCCGGGCTCAGTTGCGAGGCACCATCGCCATGACCTCCGTAGACCTGGAGCAGGGTGGGGGAACCCAGGTGCGCGTCAGCGTGCCGACGCGCGTTGACCGCTAGTTAGCCCTGGGCGCGACGACGCGCGGCGAGCCACTGCTTGCGCAACTTGCGGCGCTCGTCTTCGGTGGTGCCACCCCAAACGCCCGACTCCTGATTGGTCGCCAGGGCGAATTCGAGGCAAGCCTTGCGAACGTCACAGTTGGTGCACACGCGCTTGGCCGATTCAATCTGGTCGGTGGCCATGCCGGTTGTGCCCACGGGAAAGAAAAGCTCGGGCTCGGTGTCACGGCAGGCCGCGACTGAACGCCAGTCGGCGTCATCCCAGGCGTGGGTGCGGTTCCAGATAAGTGACATGCGGGAGTCCTTCAGCGTTAGTGGCGAGCCCCCAAGCAGCACACAATGTGCTTATTGGAGGGAGTTCAATGGTAGAGGCTGACCGTTGGTATTTCAAGGGATTTTTTTAAGAGGATTCGTAGAATCGATGATTCTCTCGTTATTTACTGGCTTTTTTGCCTCTAGATTGGTGTAATGCACGTCGCCGTTTGCGTCAAACAGATCCCCGATCCCTCCGTTGCCCCCCGGCTGGACGCTTCTTTCCACCTCGAGCGTACGGCCAAGATTCTGCTCGACGAGGCCGATGCCTACGGTGTCGAATTGGCACTGCAATTGGTTGAATCGGCTGGCCAGGGTCAGGTAACTCTGGTCTCGATGGGCCGCGACAGCGACGTGACCGGCATCCGTGGCGCCCTGGCCATGGGGGCGACGAGCGCCATTGTGGTGAGTGACGAAGGACTTCGTGGGGCCGACGCGCTCACCACCGCCAAAGTTCTGGCCAGCGTTTTGGCTGAGCTCAACGCCGACCTCGTTCTCGCCGCCACGGAGTCCTCCGATGGCTACACCGGTACGGTGCCCGCGCAGATCGCCGAACTCCTGGGTCTGCCGGCCCTCACCTTCGCCACCACCGTCCAGGTCGCGGATTCGACCGTGACGGTTCATCGGCAAACGGAGGACGGTTTCGATGAAGTGCGAGCGCCCTTGCCCGCCGTCGTTACCGTGACCGCTGGTGCGGTAGAGCCCCGTTACGCCAACTTCAAGGGCATCATGGCCGCCAAGTCCAAGACTATTGAGGTGCGCAGCCTCAATGATCTCGGGCTCAGTGCCCTCGCCCAGGCCTGGGGCGAAGAAGTGGTGGGCGTCACGCCGAGCCCGTCGCGTCAGGCCGGCACCACCATTGTTGACGACGGTCAGGCCGTTTCGGCGCTGGTCGATTACCTCGATTCGATCAAGGTCCTGTAGATCATGACGACCTTGTGGGTACTTTGCGAACCAAAGGGCAGTGGAGTTTCGACCACCTCCCTCGAACTCGTCAGTGAGGCACGGCGCCTCGATGGTGACGTCACCGCCGTGACCTGGGGCGACCATGATGTGGCGACCGAACTTGGTCGACACGGGGTCAGCACTCTTTGGCACCTCGGCTCCTTCGCCGATCAACTTCCCGCGGCGCCCGTTGCGGCCGCCCTGGCGGCCCTCCTAGCGGACCAGGACATTGACGGCATCGTGATTCCCGCGAGTTATGACGGCCGCGACATCGCCGGTCGTCTTTCGGCTCGAATGGACCGACCAGTGTTGACCAACGTGACCGGACTGCTCGTGGACGGTGGCCTCGTCACCGAACACCCGCTCTTCGGCGGCACCATGAACGCCCGCGCTCGAGTCACCAGTCCGGGCGTGGCGATCATCGTGGTGCGCCCCAAGTCCTTCGCCATTGAAGACAGGGGTGCGGGTGCCGCAACCGTAATCCCGGCCCCCACCGTGTCTTCAACGGTGGCCGTCGCCTCCATTGTGCATTCGAGTATCACCGAACGAAGCGGTCCCGCCCTCGAAGACGCCAGCATCGTCGTATCCGGTGGCCGGGGTTTGGGTGAAGCGTCCGCGTACGCGCTCGTTGAAGAGTTGGCGCAATTGCTCGGCGCGGCCCCGGGCGCGAGTCGCGCCATCGTCGACGCCGGCTGGGTGCCCTACGCCTACCAAGTGGGTCAGACCGGCAAGACGGTCAAGCCCACCCTGTACATCGCCTGCGGAATTTCGGGCGCGACCCAGCACCTGGTGGGTATGAAGGGCGCCCAACACATCGTGGCCATCAACACCGATAAGGACGCACCGATTTTCGCCATTGCTGACTTCGGTATCGTGGGCGACGCGAAGGCCATCCTGCCCCAACTCATTGCGGCCCTGCGGGCACGGGTCTAGTTAAATCAAGGGCCAGGGATAGGGTGGCCATTCCCGGTCTTCGTCGGGAATGGGGTAGTGGCCCAGCGCTAGGAGATCGGCGGCGCGGTCAATGACCATTTCGAGTTCCTCCCTCGCGAGGAAGTGGCCGAGCGATCCGGTCTCGCCCGCGGCTAAGGGGGCGAGACGATCCTCCCAGCGCTCGGGCAGCGCCAGGCCGGCGAACTCCCAGATCACCGTGCGCAACTTGTCCTCTTCGTGAAAGGTCAGCCCGTTATCAATAGCCCAGCAGCGCTCGCCATCGAATAAGACGTGGCCGGCCTTGCGGTCAGCGTTATTGGCGACGACGTCAAAGAGCGCGAGATCGCCGAACCATTCCTCGAGGGCGGGGTTGTCGCGCAGCGTGAAGTAATGATCCTCGGTAGCGTCATCAATCCACCACTGCAGTGATCCCCGTCCGAAGGGCGCGTCTTCTCGAGCCACCGTGGTCGGGACGAGATTCGTGGCCAAGAGTTCATCGAGTGAGGAACTGGCGACCTCACGGCGCCAGAGACCATCGGCGAAGTCCCACAGGGGGCGCTCGCCGGCCTCGGCCTTGTAGCAGGCCCGAGCGCTAATGCCCTCGTGTTCGACGGTGACCAGCAGGGCCTGGTTTGACGAGGCGGCAATGCGGCCCTCGACCGTTACAGTCCCGTGCAGCAAGATCTCGCGCTGAACGTCGCGCTCGAGCGTCATGACTAGCGAATCGGTGGTCGGTGGCCGTTGGTACGTGGGCAGTCGTGACCTCGGGGATCGAGGGGCCCAGCACAGAGGGGGCAGGGTGGGCGACCAACCTCTATCAAGCGAGTAATGGCGATGGCGAGTCCCCCCGCCCACTCCTTGGTCATCGAGATGAGTGCGGAGTGCTCCTCCTCCACGTCCTCGAAGGTGACGTCGATGCGCTGGCGTTCTTCATCGACCGCCATCGCAATGTCGCCTACCGCAAAGTCGACCTCGTACTCGGCTTCGAGAGTGAAGTCGTCGGGCAGGTGGCCGGGACGCCCGAGGGTTTCGACGACCTGACCCACCCACTGGGCCAACTGGGCCAACTGCATCTTTTCAAGCTTGAGGATGACGAGTCGGTGGTCTTGACGGCACTGCAGGAGGAAGAGTCGATTACCGACTTCACCTCGGGTGCCAACCATGATCTTGTCGGGATTCGTGAATTCGTAGTTCATGCGGGACTCAATTCTTGCAGCGAGGCGGTGTTGTTGACGCTGAGCACGATGGGCGAACCGGCCCCGAGAAGGAGGGCGCTGACCGAGCAAGTGGAAATGACGGTGCGCTGAAAGAGGTCGAGGGGGACGCCCTGGGCCCAGGTGACGGCGGCCTTGATGGGGTCGGCGTGCGAGACTACCACGACGACCTCACCGGGGTGACGCTCAGCGAGTTTTTGCAAGGTGGACCACATGCGCGTTTGCATCTCGGCGAAGGACTCGCCCTTAGGGAAGCGGAAGGTGCTGGGCGCGTGTTGGACGGCATTCCACTCCTTCTTCTTGCGTAGCGACGCCAGGGATGCTCCGGTCCAGTCGCCGAAGTCACATTCGAGCAGGCCCTTGTCGATAATCACCTTTTGACCAAGAGCGCGGCCGATGGGCGCCGCGGTCTCACGGGTGCGTTCCAGCGGTGAAGCGTAGAGGGCGCTGGGTGCCTTGGTGAGCGTGGCCAGGCGGTCGGCCACGGTTTGCGCCTGGGCGACGCCGGCGGGCGAGAGGTGCAGGCCCGGCGCGCGACCAGGCAGGACCTTACCCGTGGAAGCGGTGACGCCGTGGCGAACGAGCAGCAGCGTGGTGGGAGCGGGACTGGCGGCCATAAATGTACTTAGGAAATCTGAACGGGGATACGTCGCGGGCCGGGCGTGGCCGACTCGGGCCATCGCTTGCGCGAGAGGCGCGCCAGCTTATGCAAGAGGGCCACGGCGCCCGGGTCGTCATCGCCGGGACGAGTTTCAATGAGACCGTTTTCCTTCAAGGCGGCCATAAGTTCCCGGCCCTGGTCGGTGCGCACGATGACGAGCGTCCAGTCATTGAAGGCACCAATCCCGCCCGCCGAAATGTCGGCGTGTTCGGCGGCGAAGTCGGGACACTGGGTGCAGCCCTCGCGGGTGTAAGCGTGGGCCTCCTTCAAGGGCACCTCGTGGTAACCGCCGTCGCGGGTCCAGATCTGGAAGACACCCTTGATGTTCATCTTGATGATGTCTTCACGCTTCAGGCCGTACTGGGCCTCGAAGAGTTCTTCGAAGATGGCGTCGTCGAAGGTCTTGGAGCACAGGAGACCAATGGTGAGGCTGAGGCGACGAGCGATTTTCCCGGCCTTGCGGGTCTGCATGGCGCCGGGGGCTGAGGCCATGCACCCCATACCAACGACAGCGATGCGCTCGGCGCCGGCCTCGGTGGCCTTGGGGTAGGCCAAAAGATTGGCGCTGTAGGTGTAGCGGGACTTGGCGGTATCGAGCACTTCTTGTCGGGTCGTGGCAACACGCGGTTCGGCGCGCCACGTGGAACCGTCACCCTCGAGGCCCGACACCAGGGCGGCGTCGATGCGGTCGTTCTCGAGGCAGTAGATGAGCAGGGTGGAAATGAATCCCCCGTCTTGGCCGTTTTCGAGGAGGCTGGCGTCGGTGGATCGTGCGAGGAGCACGTCACCCATGCCGTAGACCTCGTCGTCGCGGCGCTCGCGCGCGAAGCGGTGCTGGTCAATCTCGCTCTCCCAGTTGCGAAAGCGGGGGCAGGCGCGGGTGCACATGGTGCACCCCTTTTCGCCGTGGGTGCAGTCGCTGGGTCCACCATCGATGTCGAGGTGAAAGGGTTTGTAGGCGCCGTTGTCGGCGTTGTACTCGAGCACGTCGTGGGGGCAGGCAATCACGCAGGCGGCGCAGCCGGTGCATAGTCCCGAGGTAACGACCTCGCTAAAGAGTTCTTTCCACTGGAGTTTTTCGGCAGCCATGCCTCAACCTTACTTTCGCTTTCGCGACACGGTAACGTGCCGAGATGCCTGAAGTGCTTGAAGTCGAGTCCTATCGTTCCCTGGCCGAGCGCGTCGTCGGAGCGACCGTGGCGCGTGGTTGGTCTGATGCCTACGCCGCGAAGAAGCTGAACAGTCCCAGCCAGTGGGCCCGCACGGTGCGGGGGCGCCGAATCACTGGCACGAGCCGCAGGGGAAAACTCATGCTGCTCGAGACCGACGCCGCGCCCCTCGGTATGCGTTTTGGCATGACCGGCGTCCTGCTGCTCGACGGGGACGCCGGCATTGATGGCCTCTTCTACGGCCCTCACACCTTTCGCCCCACCTGGGTGCGGGCGGGTTTGGAGTTCACCGACGGACGCCGACTGCTGCTGCACGACCCGCGCCGTTTGGCCCGGGTAGAGATTGATCCCTCACTCGAGGACTTGGGCCCCGACGCGCTCTCGCTCACCAAAGCCGAGTTTCGCGCCGTCGTGACTATCGCTCGCGGGGAGGGTCCGGCGATCAAGGCTCGTTTGCTCGACCAGTCGGTGGTCGCGGGAGTGGGCAACCTCCTCGGTGACGAAATGCTCTTTCGCGCCGGTATCGACCCGCGTCGCCCGGCGGGTCTTCTCGACCCTGACGAACAACGCCGCCTCTACCAGGCCTTCACCCAGACCATGAAAACCTTGGCGCGCCGCGGGGGATCGCACCTGGGTGACCACATGGAGGGTCGCCTGCCCGGTGGTCACTGCCCTCGTGACGGTGCGCCCATGCGCAGCGCCACCGTGGGAGGACGTACCACGTATTGGTGTTCACAGCACCAAAAGTAAATTTTTGGCAAAGATGCGATTTTTTAGCCCCCGCTAGTGGAGACTAGGGGGATGCAATCACTCATCGCCCATTACGGATACTTCGCCATCTTCATTGTGGCCGCCCTCACCTCGGCGTGCATTCCGCTTCCCTCCGAAGTGCTCTTTGGCTACGCCGGCGCCTTTTGCACCGTGGCGGTGGGCGGAGCGAAGCACTTCAACATTTACGAAGTAATCCTCTTCGGAACCCTGGGTTCCCTCCTCGGGGCCGGGATTACCTACGAGCTCGGCCGCCGCGCCGGACGTACCATCGTCGACCGCTGGGGCAAGTGGATTCTTCTCACCCACAAGGACCTCGACCACGCCGAAGCCTGGTTCGCTAAGTACGGCACCTACTCGGTCTTCTTCGGTCGCATGATTCCCTTCATCCGCGCCGTTATTTCCGTGCCGGCGGGACTAGCCGAAATGAACCGCGCCAAATTCTGGAGTCTCTCGGCCGTGGGTTGTTTTCTCTGGACCGCGCTCTTGGCCCTGCTGGGTAAGGCGGCTGGTGCGCAGTGGCAAAACGTGTCGCACACCTTTCACACTATTGAGGTGCCTATCGTGGCCCTGTCGGTGCTCGTGGTAATCGCCTTCTTCTGGTTGCGCATTCGCTCCGTGCGTAATCAGAATGCCAAGCGCGGCAAGCACGCTCGTTAATCCAAGGCCTGCAGGACCCGTCGGGCGTGACCGTCGGTCTTGACGGCGTACCAGGCGTGTTCGATGTTGCGGTCGGCTCCGATGACGAAGGTGGACCGGATGACCCCCACGATGGTCTTGCCGTAATTGAGCTTCTCGCCGTACGCGCCGAAGGCGGCCATGGTCTCCTTCGAAGGATCACTCAGGAGGTCGAAGCCGAGTGCGTACTTGTTTCGAAAGGCGACGTGGGATGCGGACCCGTCGGGCGAGACACCAAAGACCCGAGTCTGGCGATCCTCAAAGGCCGCGCGCTCATCGTTGAACTGGCAAGACTCCCGAGTACAGCCCGGCGTGTCGTCGGCGGGGTAGAAGTAGAGAACGTAGCGACTTCCTCGCAGTTCCTTCGAGGTCACCAGTTTCCCGTCTTGATTCACTAAGGAAAAGTGGGGGGCGGTGTCGCCCACACTGAGTCGAGTCATGCGTCTTCCCTTCATTCGCCCCAGGACTGGAGGTGGCACCTAGACTAGAGGGGAGGCTCGAGATATGAGCTTGGGCCCACTTTCTTTCGACGGTTCCGGGTCCGACCGAGAATCGAATTGCCCGTGAGTACTGAAATTGCCACGTCGGTGGACGCCGCCGACTCCTACGACACCAAGAAAACCTTTGCCGAGTTAGGCGTCGCTGACGCTCTCGTGGCGGTACTGGCCGCCCAAGGCATCGTCAATGCCTTCCCCATTCAAGCGATGACCATCCACGACGCCTTGGCCGGACGTGACGTCTGCGGTAAGGCGAAGACGGGATCCGGTAAGACACTGGGCTTCGGTCTACCCATGTTGCAGCGCGTCGCGGCTGATACCGCCTACGTGGCCAAGGCTGATGGTCCGGCTCGTCCTCGCGGTCTGGTTCTCTTGCCAACCCGCGAACTCGCGGTGCAGGTACACGAAGTCCTCGAACCCTTGGGGGCGGCTCTGGGTCTGCACGTCAACGCCGTGTACGGCGGTGCCGATATCGAAAAACAGATTAAGTCACTGCGTCGCGGCTGTGACGTCATCATCGCCACCCCGGGTCGACTCATTGACTTGGGCGACCGTGGCGAGCTCAACGTTGAGGGACTAGACGTCCTGGTGCTCGACGAAGCCGACCGCATGGCCGACATGGGCTTCATGCCCCAGGTCGAGTGGGTGCTCCGTCGTATTGCCGAGCGACCCCACCAGACCTTGCTCTTCTCGGCCACCTTGG
The DNA here is from genome assembly GCA_903828785.1 of uncultured Actinomycetes bacterium. GTDB lineage: Bacteria > Actinomycetota > Acidimicrobiia > Acidimicrobiales > RAAP-2 > RAAP-2. The sequence goes on from CAIKNP010000005.1 coordinate 29,475, forward strand.
ACGGAGCCATCGACCGTCTGGTCAAGCGCTACCTCACCGACCCGGTCTTTCACGAGGTCGCCAGTGATACCCAAACGGTATCGCTCATGGTCCACCACTTCTTGACGGTGCACCAAATGGACCGCGTCAAAGTGGTCGCGACTATTTGTGACTCCTTCGACAAGACCATCATCTTTTGCCGCACCAAGCGCGGGGCCGACCGTTTAGTTGAGCAACTCGAAAAGGAGCACGTCAACGCCGCCGCCATTCACGGTGACCTGCGGCAGAGTCAGCGTGAAAAGGCCCTGGCCGACTTCGGCGCCGACAAATTGGCCGTGCTCGTCGCTACCGACGTGGCCGCACGGGGACTGCACATCGACGGCGTCGACTGCGTCATCCACTTCGATCCACCAGAAGATCACAAGGCTTACATTCACCGCTCCGGGCGCACCGCCCGCGCCGGTTCCACCGGGGTCGTCGTGTCGATGCTCTTGTGGAACCAGACCATTGAGGCCGAGATCATCATGAAGCGTCTGGCCTTTAAGCGACCCATCGTCGAGGTCTTTTCGAATAACCCGCACTTGAAGGACTTGGCTAACTGGGACCCCACGGAGGAACTGGCGTGAACGAAGGCATCACTCTTTTCGAAGCCGATGGCTCCATCGAGCGCGCGCTGGTCGTCGTCGCTCACCCCGACGACATTGACTTCGGTTCCGCCGGAGCGGTCGCCGTGCTCACCGCCGCCGGCGTCGAGGTCGCCTATTGCCTCGTGACCTCCGGTGACGCGGGCGGGGACGCTTCGACGCACTCGAAAGAAGAGCGCGCCATGATTCGTGAACGCGAACAACGCGCGGCGGCGCTGGCGGTGGGGGTCACCGACCTCACCTTCCTCGGCTGGCCCGACGGCATGGTTGAAGTGACCTTAGAACTGCGCAAGGCCATTACCAAGGTGATCCGACTAAAGAAGCCTGATCTCGTTATCACCCAAAGTCCCGAGCGAAACTGGGACCGCATGTTTGGTTCGCACCCCGACCACATGGCGGCCGGCGAAGCCACGACGCGCGCCGTCTACCCCGACGCGCGCAATCCTCACTTTTACCCCGAGTTGCTCGCCGAAGGGTACGAGCCCCACACCGTCAAGATGATGTGGATCAACATGGTCGGCGCCACCTTGGCCGTGGACATCAGCGACACCTTCGATCAGAAGATGAAGGCGCTGCGCTGTCACGAGTCGCAGGTTGGTCACCGCGACGATCTCGAAGAAATGATGCGTAACTGGGCGGCCACTACGGCGGCCGGTCTGGGCTTGCCCGAGGGTCGCTTGGCTGAGGGATACCGCGTCGTTACGACTGCTTAATCCTGGCTCGCGAGGTCGCGCAGGACGAAGTTCAACACACCACCGTGTCGGTAGTACTGGGCCTCGGTGGGGGTGTCGATGCGCAAACGCACGCTGAAGACGTGCTGATCACCATTGGCCCTCGTGGCGGTCACGGCAAGGGTGGGTACGGTGAGTCCCTGGTTGAGTGGTTCGAGCCCCTCAATAGCAAAGACCTCGGTACCGTCGAGCTGGTGGGTTTCGGACGACTCGCCGGCCATGAACTGCAGCGGCAGTACACCCATGCCGACCAGGTTCGAGCGGTGAATGCGCTCAAAGCTCTCGACTAACACGGCCTTGACGCCCAGGAGCTTGGTGCCCTTGGCCGCCCAGTCTCGACTGGACCCCGAACCGTACTCCTTACCACCGAGGATGATCAGGGGCACGCCCTCTTCCTGGTAGGCCACCGACGCGGCAAAAATTGAGGTCTCGGTACCCTCGGGGAACTTGATGGTGACGCCACCCTCGGTGCCCGGCGCGAGCTGGTTGCGCAGACGAATGTTGGCGAAGGTGCCACGCACCATGACCTCGTGGTTACCGCGTCGGGTGCCGTAGGAATTGAAGTCTGCGGGCGCAATGCCCGCGGCCATGAGGTAGCGTCCGGCCGGGGTGGTCTGGCGAATGTTGCCGGCGGGTGAGATGTGGTCGGTGGTGACGGAATCGCCCAACTTGGCCAAGACCCTCGCGCCCTTGATGTTCGCTACGAGGCCCGGCTCCATTCTGAGTCCGTCAAAGTAGGGGGGCAGCTTCACGTAGGTCGAGTCCGGAGCCCATCCGTACGTGACCTCATTCGTACTCGGGACCTCGCGCCAGCGTTCATCGCCGCTGAAGGCGGCGGCGTAGCGCTCCTCGAACATCTCGGGCGTGATGGACGCGCGCACCGCCGCGGCAACTTCGGCGTCACTGGGCCAGAGGTCCTTTAAGTAGACGGGGGCGTTCTGATCGTCGTAGCCGAGAGGCTCACTGGACAAGTCAATGTCGATGGTGCCGGCGAGGGCGTAGGCGACCACGAGTGGCGGTGAGGCGAGAAAATTCTGCTTGACGTCGGGGTGAATGCGCCCCTCGAAGTTTCGGTTACCCGACAACACCGAAACGACGGAGAGGTCGTGTTCGTTGATGGTTTCTGATACGCCGTCGAGAAGGGGACCGGTGTTACCTATGCAGGTAGTGCAGCCGTACCCGGCGAGGTAAAAGCCCAGGTCGTCGAGAGCGTTGACCAGATTGGCTCGCTCGAGGTAGTCCATGACGACCCGGGAGCCCGGCGCCAACGACGTCTTCACCCAGGGCTTCACGACCATGCCACGCTCAACGGCCGCGCGCGCCACCAGTCCCGCCGCGACGAGCACCGCCGGGTTCGAGGTGTTGGTGCACGAGGTGATAGCGGCCACGGCGACCGCGCCGTCACGCAGCTTCTCGGCGGCGTCGACACCCAATACCTCCTTGGGTTCGCGACCGAGGGCGTTGCGGAAGGCGCCACGGGCCTGCGAGAGGGAAACGCGGTCCTGCGGCCGTTTGGGTCCGGCGAGGCTGGGTTCCACGGTGGACAGGTCCAGTTCCACGTACTCTGAGTAGGTGGGGTCGGGCGTGCTGGCGTCGTGCCAAAGTCCCTGCGCGCGGGCGTAGGTCTCAACGAGGGCGAGATGGTCGTCCTCTCGTCCGGTAAAGGCCAGGTAGTCGATGGTGACCTGGTCGATGGGGAAGATGGCGCAGGTGGCCCCGTACTCGGGAGCCATGTTGCCAATGGTGGCCCGAGTCTCGAGGGAGAGGGCCGTGATGCCGGCCCCGAAGGCTTCGACGAATTTGCCAACGACACCGTGGGCACGCAGGAGCTGGGTGATAGTCAAGACGACGTCGGTGGCGGTGACACCTTCGCGTGGTGCACCCGAGAGGCGCAGACCCACGACTGGCGGGATGAGCATTGAGGTGGGTTGACCGAGCATGGCGGCCTCGGCCTCGATGCCGCCGACGCCCCATCCCAGAACCCCGAGGCCGTTGATCATGGTGGTGTGCGAGTCCGTGCCGACCACGGTGTCGAGGTAGGCCACACCCTGGTCTTCGAAGATCACGCGCGCGAGGTGTTCGAGGTTGACCTGGTGGCAAATACCCATACCGGGGGGAACTACTCGAAAGTGTTCCAAACTGTTCTGCGCCCACTTCAAGAAGGTGTAGCGCTCTTCGTTGCGCTGGTACTCAATCTCGACGTTCTCCTCGTAACTGCGAGGCGTCCCGGTGTGCTCCAAGATCACCGAATGGTCAATAACCAACTCGACCGGCACGAGGGGGTTGATCTTGGCCGGGTCGCCGCCGAGGGCGATGATGGCGTCGCGCATCGAGGCCAAGTCGACCACGGCCGGAACACCGGTGAGGTCCTGCATGAGTACGCGCGCCGGGGTGAAGGCAATCTCCTGGGCGTGTTCCCCCGCGGCTTCGCCGTGGCGACCGGGGTTCTGGGCCCAACTGGCCAGGGCAATGATGTCGTCGGCCGAAACGTCGTCACCGTTCTCGTGGCGCAGGAGGTTCTCGAGCAGCACCTTGATCGAATAAGGCAGCTGAGCGACGCCGTACGTCGCGAGCTCCGGGGCGTTCAGCGAGAAGTAGTCCAGCGCCTTGTCGTTGACGTTCAGGGTCTGACGAGCATTAAAGGAGTTCAGTGAATTCATGGCTCTATTCTGCCCCTAAATCCCTTATTTGTGTCTGGAGGAACAGGGATAGTAATAATCACGTGGGAGACTGGGGGCGTGAGTTCTAGCTACGACATTGTTCTGCGCCGATTGCGAAGGGTCTTTGACCAGTTTGGTGAGGGTACTGACCCGGTTCTTCGTCCTTCGGATCGCAGCGATTACCAAGTCAACGGCATCATGGCGGTGGCCAAGTCGCGGGGCGAAAATCCCCGCGTCCTCGCCGAGCGCGTCGTCGCCGAGTTGGACCTCGGAGACCTCGCCAGCGTCGAAATTGCCGGTCCGGGCTTCTTGAATCTCACCCTCACCACCAGTTTTCTCGACACCCAGTTGCGCGCCAATCTGAGCGACGAGCGATTGGGTGTGGCGACCACTACTGGGCGCACCGCCGTTATCGACTACTCCGCCCCCAACGTCGCCAAGGAAATGCACGTTGGCCACTTGCGATCCACGGTGATCGGCGACGCCCTCGCGCGCCTCTACCGTTTCAAGGGGTACAAGGTCATTGCTCGTAACCACGTCGGTGACTGGGGCACTCCCTTTGGCATGTTGATTGAACACCTGCTCGACCTCGGCGAAGAGCACGCGGTCGCGACCTTGAGCATCGGCGACCTGAACACGTTTTACCGTGAGGCCCGAGAAAAATTCGAAAGTGACGAGGCCTTTAAGGAACGCAGTCGGCAGCGCGTGGTCTTGTTGCAGGCCGGTGACGCCGAGACGAATCGCCTCTGGCGCGTGTTGGTCGAACAGTCGGTCGCCTACTTCTCCGAGGTGTACGACGCCCTCGGCGTCACGCTTACGCCCGCCGACGTGGTGGGGGAGTCCTTTTATAACCCCATGCTCGCGGACGTCGTCAGGGACCTTGATGCGGCCGGACTCTTGGTGGAGAGCGACGGCGCGCTGTGCGTCTTTCCCGAGGGCTTTACTACCCGCGAGGGTGATCCCTTGCCCGTCATTGTCCAAAAGCGCGACGAGGGCTTCGGATACGCGGCCACCGATCTCGCGGCCGTGCGGGACCGCGTCAGCCAACTCGGTGGAACGGACCTGCTCTACGTGGTCGGTGCCCCCCAGGCTCAGCACTTCGCGATGGTCTGGGCCGTGGCTCGGGCGGCAGGCTGGTTACCCGAAAACGTCCGTATCGAACACATCTCCTTTGGCAGCGTGCTGGGACCGGATCGCAAGATGTTTAAGACCCGCTCGGGTGAGACCATCAAGCTCATCGGCCTCGTCCAAGACGCCGTCGACAAGGCCTCACTCGCGCTGGCCGAGCGAAGCCCCGACATGGACCCCGAACAACGGCGAGTCCTGGCGACGCAGATTGGCCGCGCCGCCATTAAGTACGCCGATCTGTCAACCGACCGTCAGCGCGACTACGTCTTTGACCTGGAACGCATGGTCAATTTCGAGGGTGACACCGGTCCCTACCTGCAGTACGCGAACGCTCGAGTGCGATCAATTTTTCGCAAACTACGCGGCCCCTGGAACGCGGGAGACGTGCATTTCGTCCTAGCCCACGACGCCGAACGCTCACTGGCCCTGGGATTACTGGCCTTCCCCGAGGCCGTGGACGCCGCGGTGACGAGCTGTCAGCCCCACCGCCTCACCGGCTATCTCTTTGACCTGGCCCAGCGCTTCACCTCGTTCTACGAAGCCTGTCCCGTCCTCAGCGCCGAAGAACCCCTACGCCAAGAGCGTTTGGCCCTGTGCGCGCTGACCGCCCGGACGCTCACCCTGGGCTTGTCACTGCTCGGGATAGACGCGCCCGAGCAGATGTAGCTCATGTGCCACCCCCTTGCCTGCCCTCGCTGCGGCCTCGTGACCTGGGAGGGATGTGGACGGCACATTGAACAAGCCCTCGAAGGGGTCACCCCCGAGCGCCGGTGTACCTGCGAGAGCAGTCCGCGCCAGCCTTCCTCGCGCCAGCGCTAGAGGGTGTAAGGTCGAGTTGCCTCGAGGCAGCGAAGTTGGTGTGATTCCAACGCTGTCCCGCAACTGTAAGTGGCCTTCAATGAAGGTCGCGTAGCCAGGTCGCCTGCCGCGAGGAGATGTGAAGACAACCCTCGAGGTAAGGGGTGGTCGTTCGGAATGGTTCTCCGTCGTCCTCTTTCGCCCTCGACGAAAGGAGAATCCATGAAACGTTTCCTTCCCCGAGGACTCGTCGTTGCGCTCGTGGCCAGTACCTGGCCTCTGCTCTCCGCCTCGCTAGCGGGGGCGTCGATGCCGACCTGCATCGTGTCACTCTCGCCTACCGCCACCGACACCCTCTTCACCATTGGTGCCGGAGCCCAGGTCAAAGCCGTTGACCAAGACTCCACCGTGCCCTTGGCGGCGGCGCGGCTCGCTCGTAAGGACAAAATTAACGCCCTTAATCCCAGCGCTGAGGCAATCGCCGCCCTCTGCCCCTCGCCGGCCTCCGAACTCGTCGTGATCTCCTACAACGCCAACGACATCGCCAAGCAGTTGAGCACCCTGGGTGTTACCGTGCTCGAACAAGACGCACCATCCAGTCTGTCGGCGGCCTACGCCCAGATTCGCCAGCTCGGCCTCGTCAGCGGCCACGCCGTCAAGGCTAACGCGCTGGCGGTCGCCCTGCAGGCGCGCATCCTGGGCTACGCCCAGCGCATGCCTCGACACTCCGGCAAGGTCGTGTCGGTGTATTACGAGATTTCGGCCGCCCCCTATTACTCACTGACGAGCTCCACCTTCGTGGGCTCGTTTATGCGTAGCCTCGGCGTCGTCAACATCGCCGACCCCGAGAACACGTCCGCCGACGCGGGCTACCCCAGCCTTAATCCCGAGTACATCGTGAAGGCCAATCCCAACCTCATTCTCCTCGCGGGTGACGCCACCGCGGCCGCCGTGAAACAGCGTCGGGGGTGGTCTTCAATCAAGGCCGTACGCTACGGCCACGTCGTCGTCCTGACGGCCAACGAGGCCTCCCAGTGGGGCTTTCTTCTGGGCGATCTGGCGCAACGAATCAGCGCTTCGGTGATCGGCGTTATCAACGACCCGCGAGTGTGGAAGTAAGTAGCGCTCTTGTCCCTGCACCCACCCAGCCAGCGGCGCCTCGTCGTGGTGAGCGCCGCCACCGTAGTGGCGACGCTCGTGGCCGTCGTGGTGGGTCTGGTCGTCGGGCCGACTTCGATAGGCGCGGGGGCCATTCTCGCTGACCTTCTGGCTCACGTGGGCGTGGGGCACGCCAGGCTAAACGCTCTGGACGGCACCATCGTGTGGCAACTGCGCGCGCCTCGCATGGTGCTGGGTCTGCTGGCGGGCGCGATGCTGGCGGTAGCGGGCGGTTCCTACCAGGGTATTTTTCGCAACCCCCTGGCTGATCCCTACTTACTGGGGGTAGCGGCTGGTGCCGGCCTCGGCGCGACCGTGGCCATCGTCCACGACGGAGGAGCCGTCAACGTTCCCACGTGGACTCCGTGGCTCGCCTTTGCGGGCGCCTTGGTCGCCGTGGCCCTGACCTGGCTTATCGGTGGGCGAGGTCCACGTAGCACAACCTCGACTCTCATCCTCGCTGGGGTGGCGATGGCCGCGCTGTTGACGAGCGCCCAGACCTTCTTGTTACAGCAAGCCTCGGCGCAGTCCCTGGCCCGGGTATACATATGGCTGCTGGGTTCGCTGGCTTCGGCGAACTGGTCGTCGGTAGAGGTCGTTTTGCCCTACGTGTTGCTCTGCTCACTCATCTGCGTGATGGCGGGGCGAGCACTCGACGTCATGAGTGTTGGTGAAGAGGAGGCGCGGGCGCTGGGCCTATCGGTGCGGCAAGTACGGGGCGTGGTGGTCGGGGCTGCTTCACTGGGGACCGCGGCCGTCGTCTCGGTGGTGGGGCTTATTGGTTTCGTGGGCATCATCGTCCCCCACATTGTGCGTCTCCTGGTGGGCACTTCTTACCGCCGCATCCTGCCACTCTCCGTCGTGTTCGGCGCGGCCTTCCTCGTCCTGTGTGACACGGTGGCTCGCACCGTGTTGGCCCCCTCGGAATTGCCCCTCGGTGTGGTGACGGCGATCATCGGGGCCCCAGTCTTTGTCATTATTCTTTCCCTGCGCCGGGGCGTTCGATCATGACCGTCGTGGTCGAAGATATGACGGTGCGCGCTGGTCGTAGCACCCTGGTGGAGGACGTTTCTTTTTCGGTACCGGCGGGGAGTTGGTGCACCATCATTGGTCCCAACGGCGCTGGTAAGACCTCGCTCATTACCGCCCTGGCCGGATTGCGGGGGCTCGCCAAGGGGCGCGTCCTGGTCAAGGATCTCGACGTGCACGCGCAATCGGAACGCCAGCGAGCCCACGTGCTCGCCTTCGTCCCCCAAAATCCGACGGTGCCAGTGGGAATGTCGCTTCGTGATTACGTCGTTCTGGGGCGCACCGCGGCTCACGGGGTACTGCGCGGACCGAGCACCGCTGACCTCGCCGTGGTCGATGGTGTACTCGAGCGCCTCGATCTGGGCGCCTTCGCATCTCGTGACATGGCGACCCTGTCGGGGGGCGAAGGACAGCGGGCGGTCCTCGCTCGGACCTTGGCCCAGGGGACGACGGTGGTCTTTCTTGACGAACCCATCACCGGACTCGACGTTCGACACCAGTTGGACATGATGGCCCTGTTGCGTAAGGAAGTCGACGAGTGCCAGCTCACGGTGGTGGCGACCTTGCACGACCTCACGCTGGCGAGTTCGGTCACCGATCAGCTCGTGCTTTTGAGCCACGGGCGCGTCGTTGAGAAGGGGCCGGCGGCGGAAGTGCTGCGTCGCGATTCGTTGAGTGCCGTCTACGGTACGACGCTTCGCGTCTTCACCGTCGATGGACGAGACGTCGTCTTGCCATCATCGAAGTAAGCCTTACTGGGGAGTAGTGCTCCGACTTTTTACCGAGCGTTTACGTGGGCGAAAAATTTTCGAAGCGATGACTACTAGAATGGGTCTTTCTCCAGAAGGGAAAACACTGTGCGACGTACGCGAATAGTAGCCACCATTGGTCCCGCTTCCGAAAGTGAGGAAGTCCTCCTCGGACTCGTGGCTGCGGGGGTCGACGTGTTTCGCATCTCTATGGCCCACGGGGACATCCCCTCGAACATCGAACGCCTGCGCCGTGTTCGCGCCATTGCCCCCGACGTCGCCCTCATGGTCGACATCCCCGGGCCGAAGATTAGGGCCTGCTCCTTTGGCACAGTCGCCGTTCCACTCATTGTCGGCCACCGTCTCGAGATGGTGGAGGGCTTCGACGAGACGTCAACGGCGGACCGCATTGTGGTCGAACGCGAAGGAATCCTGCACGGGATCAAGGTTGGTGACCGGGTGCACGTCGGTGACGGCGGCACGAGTCTCGAGGTAGTCGAGGTCGGGTCCAAAGTAGTGCTCGAAGTAATGGCCGGTGGCAACGTCATGGGCAAGCCGGGCCTGTCGCTGCCCTCATCGGCGCTCAACGACCGCCTCCCGACTGACGACGATAGAGCCCGCTTAGAAGCCTTACGCGACGAGTCCTTCGAAATTTTGGCCGTCTCCTTTGTGCGCTCAGCCTTTGACGTGGTGTCGGTGCGCACGGTGCTGGCCCGTCCCGACGTCATGATCATGGCCAAGATAGAAACCAGCGAGGGCATCGCCAATATCGACGAAATCGTGGCGGTTTGTGACTCGGTGATGGTCGCTCGTGGTGACCTCGGCGTGCGTCTCCCCATGGAGGAAGTGCCCCACCTCCAAAAGATGATCGTGCGCCGTGGTGTTCGCTACGCCCGCCCCGTGGTGGTCGCGACGCAGATGCTCGAGTCAATGACTCACGCCCACGTGCCCACGCGCGCTGAAGTAACCGACGTTGCTAATGCGGTGCTGGACGGTGCGAGTGCGGTGATGTTGTCGGGGGAAACCGCCATCGGCGACGATCCGGTGCGCACCGTGCAGACCATGGACCGTATAGTCCAGCGCGCCGAAGAATCCTTTGACTATCGGGGTTGGGGAAGCGGCCTCGATATCCACCAAGTTGGTGACGACGATCGACGTACGACGCGTATCACCGCCGCCATCACCGGGGCCGCGTGGCGTGCAGCGATGGAAGAGAAGGCGGTCGCCATTGTTGCTTGTACCCGCTCGGGCATGACGGCTCGCGCCATTTCTCGCTTCCGCCCCCCAATGCCCATTGTGGCGATCACCCCCAAGGAGTCAACGGCTCGCCAACTGCGGGCGTCCTGGGGAATTGACCGAATTCTTCTTTCGCCCTATAACGACATTGACGATCTCTGCGACTTTGCGGTGACCGAAGTCGTTCGTGCGGGTCTGGCGAAGTCTGGTGACCCCATCGTGATTATGGCGGGCTCCGCTTCGGGTGGTGCCCAAATCACCGACACCGTTCGAATGGTGATTGTCCCCTAGTTCCCTCGAGGGATTGAGTCTTGCGTATCGTGCCGCCACGACCTTAATGCGACGCGCTTCGAGGTACGTGCGTGGTGAGCCGCCGAGCGTCACACCCGTCGCTCGTGTTCACCCCCTGACCGCTCTACCCATCTCTGAGGACTGAAAAAAGCTCGGGAAGCGGCGAGTACCGCCCTCGGTGACGCTTGACTACATCGATGCGGCTGGGGTGTTTCACGTCGACGCCGTTCTCTAAAGTGACTCAGCGCTTAGTCTCTAGCGCTATGTGTGACGACGTCGATAACATGCTTAGACCATCTACTTCGGTCAAAGTGAGGCTCCCATGAGTGCACCCTTTCGTTCACCTCTCTTCGCGCTCGCGAACGACGTCGTCGAGCACGACGCGGCGAGTTCGCCAGTCTTCGCAACCGCATCGGGAATTGCCGGTTACGACCACTTGCTCCCCGATTTCTCGCCGGACCCGCTGCCCGACGAGATTGCCTACTTGCGTGGCGTGTTGCAAAAGCTGGAAGAAATTGAGCCCATTGACGAGATTGACCTCGTGGGCAAGAGCCTGATGGTCGAGCGTCTTTCCTCGCGTCTCGGACTGATGGAGAGTGGCGAAGCCATGCGTACTTTTTCGGTGCTGACCTCACCGGTGGGGGAGATTCGTCAGGTCTTTGAGATCATGGACACCTCTGACCCCAGCATCGTCGCGCAACGATTGCGCCAGGTTCGTCCCGTGATCGACACGTGGAAGCTCACGCTCGAAGCGCTGCGCGCCGCTGGCGAACTGCCCGCTCGCCGGCACCTCGTGGGGGTTGCCGAGCAGGCCCGTACCTACGGCAATGGTTCCTACCTCGCGTTCGTGCAGCGGGCGCTACCGGACGCCTCGAGTGAGGTGCTCGACGCCGCCGCCGACGCCGACGCCGCCAACGTGTCGCTGGCGGATTGGCTCACCGATGCAATGGTGGCCAACGCCACCGAAACTGACGCCGTGGGTGCCGAGCGCTACGCCCAGTGGGCGTCTTCGTTCACCGGGGCTCAATTGAACCTCGAAGAAACCTACGCCTGGGGTTACGAGGACCTGCGGCGCATTGTTGAGCGCATGCACGAGATTGCTGAAATGGTCGCCCCCGGCGCGGGTTCACTGCGCGAGGCGGCTGCCGTCCTCGACGCCGACCCGGCGCGCGTTATTCACGGTACCGAGGCGCTGTTGACCAAGATGAAGGACTTCACCCAGGAGGCCATCGAGGCCATGGACACGAAGTACTTCGACATCGATCCACGAATTCGCTTTTGCGACGCGCGTCTCGCGCCCGACGGCGGCGCCCTCGCCCCCTATTACATCCCGCCCAGCGAGGACCTCTCGCGTCCGGGAATTACTTGGTTCCCGACCAATGGTGACACCGAGTTTCGGTGGTGGCACCACGCATCCACCTGGTACCACGAGGGCGTGCCCGGTCACCACCTGCAGTGCGCGGTATCGGTGATTGAGCAGGAACGCCAGAGTCGCTTTCACCGACTTGAAGCCTGGTGTCCTGGCTACGGTGAGGGCTGGGCCCTCTACGCCGAGCGACTGATGAACGAACTGGGCTTCTTTACCGACCCGGCGGACGAACTCGGCCACCTCTGCGGGCAGGCGCTGCGCGCCGCGCGCGTGGTCGTTGACATCGGCCTGCACCTCCAATTACGCGTGCCCGAGGGCTTCTGGCCGCTGGGCCAGTTAGGCGACTGCAGTGGTCAGGTGTGGACCGCCGAAATGGCGGTTGCCGTTCTCGAAGAACTCGCCCTACAGAGTCACGACATGTCGGTGTCCGAAGTTGACCGTTACCTTGGATGGCCCGGTCAGGCCATCTCCTACAAGGTCGGCGAGCGGGTGTGGCTGCGCGCTCGTGAGGAGGCGCGCACTCGATTGGGGGAGCAGTTCTCACTGCGCCGCTTCCACAACTACGCCCTCAAGCTCGGCCCCATGGGTCTGGACCCCTTCGAGGCGGAGATGCGCCGCTGGGACGGGAACTAGTCCGAGGTCGCTCGAGACCCCGGCGTGATGACTATCTCGGGGACGGTGCGCATGAGAACGCCGGCCCCCAGCATCACCACCACGAGGGCGGCTATCGATGCACCGAGTGTGGCCCCGGCGCGCGGCCACGCCTCGTGAAAGAGAAGTACGCCAAAGAGAATGCTGACCAGCGGGTCAACAATGACGATGCAGGTCTGGGCCACGCTTAATGGGCCCACGTGCAGGGCGGTCTGTTCGGCCGCGAGGCCAATGATCCCGACCAGGGCGAAGCCGTAGAGGGGCCAGTGAGTGAGGGCGCCGAGGTAGCCGTGGCCCACGATGCTCTGGGTGGTACTGCGAATCAAGGTGGCCTCGAGGGCCCACGCGATAGCAGTAATCGTCCCCCAGCATCCCGCGGCCACTCGTTCACTACGTTTAACGGCCACGACGACGAGCAGGGCCATGGCGCTCGCCGCGCCCACCAGTACCTCGCGCCACGCGGCCGGGGTCGCGCTTGTCGAACCTCGTCCGGGATGGGCGAGTATCAGGAAAAGGCCCAGGGCCAGAACGGTGAGCGATCCCGCCCACCACGAGGCCGGCGAGATGGACTGTCCGGCGAACAAGCGTCGCAGTACCAGCGCCAGAACAATTTCGCTGATTAAGAGTGGTTGCACGAGTGACAACGAACCGAAGTTGAGCGCGAGGGCCTGAAAGAGGAGCGAACCCACGAGGCCGAGGCCCCCGGCCCACCACAGGGGCTGTCGTAGAACGAAGCGGAGACGAGCCCAGCCGTGGCGACAGCCCCTTTCGCGCTGGCTCGCCACGTGCTGGGCCGCCACGGCAACCGCGTTCGAAAGTGCGGTGAGCAGGCCAAAGAGTACGGCCAAGGTCGTCGCGGGAGATGCCAGTCGGTGCACCAGTGAACCCTAGACGCCGGTCGCGAAAGCCACGCTTTTACTTCTCCTCTCTCTATGATGAACGGCACATGGAGCGCGGATTACCCTACCTACGACAAATGAAGAGTCCGCCAAGTCTGGCGCTGGTCCTCGGCATGATCGGCTTCGTCGGACTTCGCTGGGTCGTGGCCGCTCACCGGGAGGTTTCACGCTTCGTGGTCGCGGGCACGGGTTACGCCAACCCGCTCCAGGTGCCCAAGTTTCTATACGTCTTTCCTCACACCGACGGCTACGACGGCGAGTTTTACTGGCGCATGGCAACCAGCCCGTGGCATTTGACGACCGCCACCTCCCTCGGGGTGCAACTCAGTAGTACCTATCGCTTAAACCGCATCACCTATCCCTTCCTCGCTTGGCTCGGTGCGGGTGGGCGAGCGAGTCTTGTTTCGTGGTCTCTCATCATCGTCAATCTCCTGGCCCTCTTCGTCCTGGCGCAGTGTGCGATCACCATCGCTCGGCGTAATCAGCGTTCGTCGTGGTGGGGCTTGAGTGTCTTGCTCGTGCCGGGTCTGGTCGGGGCCCTGAGCCGAGACCTGGCTGAGATCGTGTCGGTCACTCTTCTGATGACGGGTTTCTTGGCGGCGCGTGATCGTCGCTGGTGGCTAAGTGGTCTCCTGCTGGGCGCGGGCGTGTTGACCCGCGAGGCGCTGCTCGTGCCGGTACTGGCTTTTGGCTTCGTTCACTTTTGGCAGGCCGTGCGGTCGCGCACCTTGCGGAACGCCGAGCACTTGACGTGGGCTCTGCCGGTGCTGCTGCTTACCGCTTGGCAGCTGGTGTTGCATAGTCAATTGCACCAGTTTCCCTTGCTCAGTGCGGGTGGTGGCAACGTGGGAGTCCCCTTCGTCGGCGTGCTCGGCTCGGTGCGGGGCTGGTTCGCGATTCACACGGTGCACCATTTGGGCGAGCTGGCGGTTATTGGCTTGCAGCTTCTCGCCTTCGTCGCCCTCACCGTGATCGCCTGGCGCCGTCGCCCTCAACGGGCGGCCGAAGTCGCCGCCTTTGTCGCCGCCACCGCCTTGGTCGTGTGTGAAACGAAGGCGGGATGGATTTGGCCTTTCGATCTGCGCTACGGCGTCGACACCATGGTATTGGCCTGGTTCTTTCTACTGGAGACTCCCGCTGGCGATGGGAGTTTGCGCCGGGCGCAGGTCTGGGTCCTCCCCGCCGTCATCGCCACACTCGCACTGCGAATCATCGTTATTTAGTTCTCCGTGGCGACAGTCCCTGCGGCGGCGAGTGAAAGAGGGCGTTGTCGCCAGTCGCCTCGGCGAATTGTCTCGCCGGCCTAGTGTGGTCCGTGGTCGGGTTGGTCAAGGAACCTTGGCTTCAGTGTCGCAACCGGACTGTGTTTCAAAGTCTCGAGATACTGCTTCTGACTGCGAGTTAAGGTACGTTCATCGGGACTGGATGTTTGGAGGACTTGTGCGGGCAGCGGGATTATTTCTCTTCTTCCCCCTACTCGCCCTGGTGGGCGTGTTCATGCTGGTCGTCTTCGGATTTTGGATCCTCGCTATCGTTGACGCCGCGCGACAGTCCGCACTGCTCTGGCAAGCCTCCGAGCAAAGCCAAGTGGCGTGGATACTCATCGTCATCTTTCTTCACTTTCTCGGCGCCATTTTGTATTTTGCGATCGCCCGACCAAAACTGAAGCAGGCACAAAAGCTGATTCGTTAGGTCGAATCGGCGCCCTCAGCGGCTCGCCTGCTCCGCCCAAAAGTCGTGCTCGCCACCTTCCTGGCCGAAGCCCAAGGCCTAGACAGGTCCTCAATAGGGTGAACGCCACCTCGCAGGGCAGCAGTATGGAGAGAGATAGTTAGTGTTCGATGACATTGGCGTCTTTGCGCACGAAGAAATGCTCTTGGCCGTAGGTTAGAAATTGAGAGAGATTCCTTCACCGAGGCGCCAAGTTCGGGCGAACGATCCAAACGATTGTCGCTCGGCCGGGCCCGACGTCCTAGACGTTTGAAAGGGTAGAGAATGAAAGAATCCGTCCACCACTGCTGCCATCGCGGTGATGCTGAATTTAAAAAGTGGCTGAAGCACAGTTATCACAGTGCCGCTGCCGCCGTTGAGCACGTGCACGCTGACCATCGCGATGGCCCTTGGTCTGCTTGAAGGACTTCATCAAGGAGGCCACGCCCGACACCAAGGCACTCGATACGCCGGCGAGGATCGAATCGCGACCGGGGCAAGAAAGTAGCGGCGTGAGCGATGACGAGGCAAACGTCATTGCGGATCCTTGGTGGGGGCAGGCTACGACAGTGAAAGGGTGATGAAGTCCCGGGCGTAACGCGTTTGAAAGAAGCGGTCTGGTTTTTGAACCATCGACGGAGTGAGGTCCTTACCGTTGGCTGGTGTGGCGTATCCATTGGGGCTAGACGGGGCGTAGGTGGCAAAGACTGGCCACAGCGGATTCATGTCAAGCACCATGGCCCGAATGGCTCCGGCACGTACCATCATGCTGGCGAGGTCCACGATATTCATCGAACCCTCGGCGTAGACGAGGGCGCCACTGGCCGTGATGCCCAGCGCCGACCGCGGCACGTCGACGACCTGGTGAAGCGTCGAGCCCCAGGTTGATGTGTCGTAACGGTAGAGACCGGGTACGGGGGAGCCGTGATCGACCAGCAGGGTGAGGTTTTGGCGAACGGCGACGACGCTGCTGCGCATCGCCAGGTCACGACCCCAGGAGCCAATGGCGATGGAGCCATTTCTATAAATGACGAGGGAGGCCGCCCCCCGCACCAGTGCGGCGACGAGGTGACCTTCACTGAGGTAGCCCCCGTGTGAGTCCTTCAGTAGAAAGCCACCCGCGAAGGCCGCCACCAAGGTTTTCGACGCGGCGTGCGAAATGGGGGCCGTGAGCTTCCAGAAGTAGCCTCCGGGGCTCAAACTCCCCGAGTAGAGCCGAGCGTGGAGCCGGCTTTGGTCAATCCAAGCGACGCCGGCTTCGGCGGTGGGGTTTTGTGCGGGACGCAGGAGCGTGGTGTAGATAGCAGGGCTACCGTCAACGAGACGTCCGGCTGGTTTCCAATGTCCTTCCCCAGCCTGGGCGGGACTATTGAAGGGCGTGAGGGCCGGTGGCGGCGAAATCGCCACGCTGTGTGGCCGAGAGGCCCAACTCGTCGTGGCGGCCGTAAGCGTTAGGGCGCAACTGACGATCCCTAATGCAAAGTGTCGAACTCGCACGATTGTTCCATTCTTCCCGTCGTGCATCGCACCTCTCTCCATTCTGCTCGAGTGAAGTAAGGGCGAGGTAAGAAAATGCTGAGTGCTTGGAGAGTGTGAGTTCTTCGTCCCCGTGGTGCACCAACTCATACGCCACGAGCGGGCGGGACCGCGTGGCCCGTCGGCCCGACTCGTGAAAGAGCAAGTCTCTTCCAGCGGGCCTGAACTACCGAGCGGTGTTAATGTCCTTTCGGATGGCGCGCGTTAGCGGCATTCGGGTCCGTGAAAGCATTCGAATTCACGCGGTCACCATGAGGTTGTTCCCGAAGGAGTGAGTATGACGCGAGGACTGAAGTGGGGCGTGCTGGCCGGCGTTAGCGCGGGGATCGTGGTCATAGCTTGCTTGGATCTGCGTCACGTTCACCAGCAATGGGGTGGCATTTTGGCCGCCGGCGTAACGGGCCTCGTCATTTTTGTGGTCCGCCAATGGATTGACCGGCCTTCACAATCGGGCGGGGACGACGACGGCCATTCTCACCGCGGTTGACCAGGGATTTTTGGACCTTGTGTAATCCCACCCCCCGACGCCATCAGGGTGTATCTTCCTTAGTAGGTCCACTGGACCCGAAATTAGGGGGGAATTATGACAGATAGCACCGTTACCGATAGCAGCCACGGTGAAGACTCTCGTATGGCCGCGCTCGGCTACAAAGAGGAATTAAAGAGGGTCCTTTCGTTCTTCGACAATTTCTCGGTGGCCTTTAGTTACCTCAGCCCGATGGTGGGTATCTACTCGCTGTACACCCTCGGCCTGGGTACGGGCGGACCGCGCTATATCTGGACCATCCCCGTCGTAGTGGCCTTCATGACGCTGGTGGCGCTGGTGTTTGGAGAGCTCGCCAGCGAATACCCGCTTTCGGGGGCGCTGTACCAATACGGCAAGTTCAACGTTGGACCTCGTTACGGTTGGTACGTCGGTTGGATATACGGCTTCGCGCTCCTCGCCACCGTCGCCTCGGTGGACTCGGGTGCGGTGCTCTACATCGTGGACCTCATCAATCTGTGGTTCAAGACCAACCTCAACCCCGCTAACCACGTCACCATTTTCGTGGTGGTTGGCATATTCATCCTGCTTTCAGGAATCTTGAACAGCGTCGGTGCGAAGATCATGGGCAAGGTGGCCAATCTCGGTGTCTACGTCGAGACCATTGGCACCTTCGGTGTCTTTCTGGCCCTAGCGATCCATGGTTTCCACCAGGGCTTCGGCTTCCTGTTCTCCACTCAAAACGTCCAAAATGTCAGCTCCAACCCCTTTGGAGTGAACTTGGCGGGCAACTGGTGGGTCGGCGCCGCACTCGTGGCGGTACTTGCCAATGCCTACATTTTCTACGGTTTTGAGTCGGCGGGTGACATCTCCGAAGAGACCATCAATGCCCACAAGGAAGTGCCACGGGCGATGCGTTCCGCACTCCTCTACGGTGGTATTGCCTCCTTCGTCCTCGTGCTTGGCCTCCTACTCGCCACACCGAAGGCCGGCATCGCTGGGGTCGTCTCGGGTGGCATTCCGACGCTCTTCGCGAGTCTGCCGAAGTTCCTGACTGACTTCTTCCTCGTGATGGTGGTAATCGCCTTCTTCAGCTGCGGTACGGCCGTGCAGGGAGCGGGAGCCCGCGTGGCCTACGCTCTGGCTCGCGACGGGGCCATGCCCGCGAGCAACTGGCTCAAGCAGGTGTCACCTCGCTTCAAGACCCCGGCGAATGCGGTGATGGTCGGCGTCGTGATTCCCTTCATCTTCATGTTGCTGGTCCTGGTTAATCCCAGCAAGCCGGTACACATTTTGTGGTTTATCTACCCAGCGAATGTCAACGCCCTCTACGCACTCGTTTCCTTCGGCGTGTCGGGAATCTACCTCGCCTTCTTCTTGACCGTACTGGGGTCATTCATCGCTCGACGACGTGGGTGGGTACCCAGTGGTTCCTTCACCCTTGGTAAGTGGGGCATGCCGGTAACGGTTACTGGACTCGTGTATCTCGGGGTGATGTTCCTCAACATTTGCTGGCCAAGTGCGCTTAGCAGCGGACGTGCCTTGTTTAACTACGGCTGGATCACCCTGATGATTATGGCGATCATCGTCATTATCGGTGCTCTCTACGAAGTGCTGGCGCGTCCGGACCAGCGCAAGATGTGATCCGCTGATCCCAACATCGGCATTCGCGCGAGGCTTCATTGGGAATCTCCCCAGTGACCCGGGCAGAGATTCCTGAACGACGAGTGCCCCCGGCAGGAATCGAACCTGCGCACATGGCTTCGGAGGCCAATGCTCTATCCCCTGAGCTACGGGAGCGTGAAGGTCAGTCTACCGCTTGGCTAAATCGTCAGCCCGGGGCGCAACTCACGCCTCGGTGTGGGTGGAGTACTTTGGAAGAGTCACTGGTTGCGTGCAACGACGCTCCAGATCGGTGTTCGTTCAAGGTTTTGACTACTGAGGAGCAGCGTGCACCCCATAACCCCAGCGCTACTTGCCGATACGGCCAGACTGTTGGAGGACGACGTTCAGGTGGGCGGCGTCTCCTTACGTTCACTGGCGACGCAATTCGGAACGCCCCTGTTTGTCTACGACGAGGAAACCCTGCGGGCTCGTTGCCGAGCGGCGGCGAACAGTTTCGACGATGGCGTGGCCTACGCGTCCAAGGCATTTCTGTGCGGCGCCATGGCCCGACTGGTTGTTGAGGAAGGTCTCTGTGTTGATGTCGCTACGGGTGGGGAACTCGACCTCGTGCTGCGCAGTGGCGTGCTGGCGAATCGAGTCATTCTGCACGGTAACAACAAATCGCGCGAGGAACTCGAACGGGCGCTCTCAATAGGGGTCCACCGAATCGTGGTTGACAATTTCAACGAAATTGCTCTCCTCTCCCATTTGGTGTCGGCACAGACACCACTCGACTGTCTCGTCCGGGTGACGCCGGGCGTCGAAGCGCACACCCACGAATACGTGCGCACTGGCCACGAAGACACGAAGTTCGGCTTCGCTATTGCCGGGGGACTGGCTCGTGAGGCGATTCGTCAACTGCGGGCTATTCCCAACGTGGTGGTGCACGGGGTGCACGCCCACATTGGCTCGCAGATATTTGGCACTGAAGGGTTTACCGAGGCGATTGACATTTTGGCGGCGTTCATTGCCGATGACGGCTTCGACGAACTCTGCATTGGCGGCGGACTCGGCGTGGCCTACGTCAGTGGGGAGGAGGCCCTCTCCATCGAAACGTGGGGTGCCACGGTGCGTGATCGTTTGCGCCAGGCGGGCCTGGACTCGCTGCGGCTCCTCGCTGAACCGGGTCGGGCCATCGTCGCCCAAGCCGCACTAACGCTCTACCGCGTTGGTGCGGTCAAGCCCGTCACGCAGCGAACCTACATGGCTGTCGATGGCGGCATGAGTGATAACCCTCGCCCCGTGCTCTACGGATCGGGCTACGAAGCCTTTGATGTCGCACGCCCCCTCGCGGAGCGAAGCCAGGCCGTTCGGCTCGTTGGTAAACACTGCGAGAGTGGCGACGTTCTCATCGACGAAGCCTGGCTGCCCAGCGCGACGACCGTCGGTGACCTCGTCGCCACGCCGGTGACGGGTGCGTACGGCTACGCCATGGCCTCGAACTACAACCGCGTTCCGCGTCCCGCCGTGGTCTTTGTCAAAAATGGTGTCGCGCGAGTGGTCTTGCGTCGCGAGACTTTTGACGATCTCGCCCTGCTCGAAGTGGAGTAAGGGTCGTGTCTGAAACGATTAGCCTTAGAAGCATGGATTCATCCCACGTTCGCATTGGGGTGATTGGTGCCGGGTTCGTGGGGGGCGCCTTTGTTCGCTCCCTGCTCGATCCCGAACGACAAGTCGCCCTCGTCGACGCGGCGACGACCACGCTCGAGATTGTGGGAGTGGCTGTTCGCGACCTCTCCAAGCCCCGTGAAGGCATTCCCGCGGCTCTGCTCACTGATGACGCCGTGACCCTCGTCACTCGCGACGACGTCGATATCGTGGTCGAACTCGCTGGAGGCCTGGAGCCGGCAAAAACCCTGATCGAGTTGGCCCTTCGTCGTGGGGCAACGGTGGTGACGGCCAACAAGGCGCTCATAGCCGAGCACGGCACCGCACTGGCGCAACTGGCACACGAGCACGAAGCTGACCTCTTGTACGAAGCGGCCGTGGCCGGCGGTATTCCTATTTTGCGAGCCTTGCGAAGCTCCCTGGCGGGCGAAAAGATCAATCAGGTTCTCGGTATCGTCAACGGTACGACCAATTTCATTCTCTCCAAGATGACCCAAGACAATGTGGACTACGACGCCGCCCTGGCGCAGGCGCAAGCCTTGGGCTACGCCGAGGCCGACCCCACGGCCGACGTGGAGGCCTTTGACGCCGCGGCTAAAGTGCAGATTCTTTCCTCACTGGCCATAGGCACCGCCCTGGTCGGTGAATCAATTTCGCGCGAAGGCATCACCGCCGTGCGGGCGCTCGACGTCGACTTCGCTCGTCGATCCGGCTACGTCATCAAACTCATCGGGGTGGTCGAGCGAGCGGGCGAGCACGGGGTTTCTCGTCGCACGCATCCGGCGCTCGTCCCCATTGATCACCCTCTCGCATCGGTGCATGGAGCGATGAATGCCGTCTTTGTTGAAGGGGCCCGGTCGGGACCCTTGATGTGGCTGGGTCAAGGCGCGGGTGGCGAAGCGACGGCCACGGCCGTCATGGGTGACGTCCTGCTCGCCGCGCGCAATAGGGTTTCGGGTCGCCACGACATTCCCTTCTCGGTTGACGATCGCTTAGTCAGCGTGGATGTTGCCGACTTGTCGAGCGTGTTCTATATCAGTCTCGACGTCATCGACGAACCCGGCGTCCTGGCCGCGGTCGCGGCGGTGTTTGGCCGGCACAAGATCTCCATTCAGTCGATGGAGCAGAACGGGCTCGCCCACGACGCTCGTCTCAACTTCGTCACCCACGAGGCGCGCACGAGCGACGTCACCGCCACCTTGGCCGAACTTCGAACGCTCGCCGCGGTGGAGTCGATCGGTGCCTGCATTCGCGTTATTGGTGGTGAAGCGTGACTGGCTGGCGCGGACTGCTGAATGAATACGCCGAGTACCTCGACCTGCGCGGGGTGAACGAAGTCGTTACTTTGCAAGAGGGCAACACGCCGCTCATCTACGCGGAGCGGCTCTCGGAACGCCTCGAAGCCAAGGTGTATTTAAAGTTCGACGGCCTCAACCCTTCGGGATCCTTTAAGGACCGAGGCATGACCATGGCCATCACGAAGGCGAAGGCCCAGGGGGCCCAGACGGTCATTTGTGGCTCGACGGGCAACACGTCCGCCGCCGCCGCGGCCTACGCCGCCAAGGCCGGCATGGACTGTGTCGTCCTGGTCCCCGAGGGCAAGATTGCCATGGGCAAATTGGCCCAAGCGATTGTCTACGGGGCCAAGGTTCTGCAAATTCGTGGCAATTTCGATCAGGCCCTCAACCTGGCGCGCGAGCTCACCCAGCACCTGCCGATAACCATCGTCAACTCGATCAACCCCGATCGTATCGAGGGGCAGAAGACGGCGGCCTTCGAGCTCGTGGACGTCTTGGGTGACGCGCCCGACATTGTGGCAATTCCGGTGGGCAACGCCGGCAACATCACGGCGTACTGGCGTGGCTTCACGCAGTATCACAGCCTTGGCAAGGCACCGACCTTGCCCAAGATGTGGGGCTTTCAGGCCGCGGGGGCTGCGCCCATCGTTCTCGGTCATCCGGTCGAATTCCCCGAAACCATCGCGACCGCTATTCGCATTGGAAATCCCGCGAGCTGGATCCCGGCCCTCGACGTGGTCAACGAGTCCCTCGGCGACATTCGCGCCGTTACCGATGACGAGATTCTCGAGGCCTACCGCTACGTTGCTCGTCACGAATCGATCTTCTGCGAACCCGCGTCCGCGGCCTCGATTGCCGGAGTCCTCAAATTTGGCGTACCGCAGAACTCCACGGTGGTCTGCGTGCTGACTGGGAATGGACTGAAAGATCCCGATATCGCCATCGCCAATAGCCTGATGCCGACGGTGGTTGATGCGACGCTGCCCGCTTTACTGGGCGAACTTTCCTAGACCTCGTGGGGTGATTCGTACGCCGGGACGAGCGAGGGCGTCTCGAAGTCTGCGGCGTGGTGCCAAGCCAACGTCGTGGTGGCACCACGTCTGCGCCAAGCGAACAATTGCTGCGTTTGACAGAGCGACATTTACGGCTACACTTAACTTCGTCGTTCACATCTGGCCCTTTCGCCGATGTGCGGAACTCTTCCACTTACGACTTCTTTTAATTTTTTCCCCGCGTTAGCAGTCGTGCGTGCGCGGTGAGAGAGGACTCCCCATATGGCTGAAAAGCCCACCAGCCCGACCCGGCAAAATCTGGAAACCAAGTCGAAGGACGAGTTGATCGTCATCGCCAAGGCCACCGGTGTCGAGGTCGCGCCCCGCGCCACCAAGGCCACCATCATTGCCTCCCTCGCGGGTTCGTCCGCACCCGCGAGCGCCACTCCGCCCGCCGAGACACCCCGCGCGAGCTCCGCGGTGCGTTCGCGTCGCTACGTCGCCACGCCTACCGACGACATCGAAGCGATACTGAACGACTACGCGGCTGAACCCAGCGCGATCCCAGCTCGTGAAGCCGGGGCGCCCTCGCGTCGTCCCCAATCCAGTGAAAGTGCAGGCGAGACCATCAGTCAACCGACCAATTCGCAGGGAGCGGAGCGATCCGATCGCCAAGGGGGTCAAGGACCTCGACAGAACAACCAAGGTGAGCGTCAGCCCCGCGACTTCGGCAACGACAGTAGTTCGAGGAACGGTCGTCGTAACCGTCGCAACCGCAACGGCCAAGGGAACGGACAAGGTGGCCGCGAACGATTCAGCGAATCCTTCCCGAACACCGACCAGCCCTACCACGGAGAACTGGTTGACGTTGAGGGTCTGCTCGACTTGCGCGATGACGGTTACGGTTTCTTGCGCGTCAAGGGATTCACCGCTTCGCCCAACGACGTCTACGTCTCTATTAATCAAGTTCGCCGCTTTCACTTGCGCAAGGGTGACGTTGTCAAGGGTGGCTACCGGCCCGCGGCGTCCAACGAAAAGTACCCCGCCCTGTTGCGCGTGGACACCATCGCTGGATTCGATCCCGAAGTCGCTAAGTTGCGTCCAAAGTTTGAGGATCTGACGCCACTCTTTCCCGACGAAAAGTTCAAGCTCGAGACCCTCGACGGCAAGGGTGACCTGACGCCGCGAATCGTCGATCTGCTGGCCCCCATTGGCAAGGGCCAGCGTGGCCTTATCGTCTCGCCACCCAAGGCCGGTAAGACCACCATCATGAAGCAGATTGCCCAGTCCATCGAGGTCAACAATCCCGAAGTGCACCTCATGGTGCTGCTGGTGGACGAGCGCCCCGAAGAAGTAACTGACATGCGACGCAGCGTGAAGGGTGAGGTCATCGCTTCGACCTTCGACCGACCGGCCGACGAACACACGCACATCGCCGAACTTTGCCTCGAGCGCGCTAAGCGTTTGGTGGAGCAGGGTCGTGACGTCGTGATTATTCTCGACGGTATTACTCGTTTGGCCCGTGCCTACAACTTGGCCGCGCCCGCCACGGGACGCATCATGTCCGGTGGTGTCGACTCCGGTGCGCTCTACCCACCCAAGAAGTTCTTCGGTGCGGCGCGCAATATTGAAGAGGGTGGCTCACTAACCATTCTGGCGACCGCCCTCGTGGAAACGGGCTCGAAGATGGACGAAGTCATCTTTGAAGAATTCAAGGGAACCGGCAACATGGAGCTCAAACTCGACCGTCGCCTCGCCGAACGCCGCTTGTACCCAGCAATTGACGTCAACGCTTCGTCAACGAGACACGAAGAACTCCTGTTCAAGAAGGAAGTTCTGCCTCAGGTCTGGCGTCTACGACGCGTTTTGAGTGGTCTGGTGGCCGATGGCCGTGAGGCCGCGGGACTGGAATTGCTTATTGACAAACTCCGCACCACGCCGTCCAATGACGTGTTCCTGGCCGAGATTGCCAAGGGCCCTGCGCCGACCACTTGATTTTCCTGTAAACTCTTTCTTCGCACTAAGGAGCGACCATGAAGACTGACATTCACCCCAACTACGACGTCGCCGTCGTCACCTGCTCGTGCGGGAACACTTTCGAAACCAAGTCGACGAAGCCGGTCCTCAAGGTGGAACTCTGCAACGAGTGCCACCCCTTCTTCACCGGTAAGCAGAAGCTCGTCGACACCGGTGGCCGCGTCGAGCGCTTCCAGCGTCGTTACGCCCAGAAGATCGACAAGGCGCGCGCTCCCAAGGCGTAAGCCTTAGGACGGCCCGTCGTGCGATCCCTCGACGAAACCCTTCACGCCCTCGAAGACGAACTGCGGTCCGTCGAGTCGGCGCTCTCACAACCCGACGTGGCCAGTGACCTGACGCGTCTGCGTGACCTCTCGCGTCGCCACAAGCAACTCGCGGAAATAAACGCGGCGTGGTTGGTGCTCAAGTCCGCCCAGGCGGACCTCGCCACCGCCAAGGAAATGTTTAACGAGTCCAGTGGCGACGACCGCGAACTCTGGCGAGCCGAAGTAAACGACTGCGAAGCGCGGATTCCTGAGCTGGAACTCACGCTGGAAGAGCTCCTGCTGCCGCGCGACCCCAATGAGGGGCGAAACGTCCTGGTAGAAATTCGAGGTGCCGAAGGCGGGGAAGAGGCCAACCTCTTCGCCGGTGACCTCGCCGACATGTATCGGCGCTACGCGGCCCTGCGTGGCTGGAAACTCGAAGTCATCGAGGAGCGACCCTCCGACCACGGAGGTCTCGACGAAGCGACCTACCTGATCAAGGGAGACGACGCGTGGACTCGCATGGCCCACGAGGCCGGCGTGCACCGCGTGCAACGAGTGCCGGTCACTGAAGCCAAGGGGCGCGTGCACACGTCCTCAGCGACGGTCTCGATTTTGCCCGAGGCTGAAGAAGTCGACGTCGCGATTGACCTATCCGAATTAAAAATTGACGTGTACCGTTCCTCGGGGCCGGGCGGTCAGAGCGTGAACACCACTGACTCGGCCGTGCGAATCACCCACTTACCTACCGGCATCGTCGTTTCCATGCAGGACGAGAAGAGCCAGATCCAAAATCGGGTAAAGGCCTTGACCGTCTTGCGTAGTCGTTTACTTAAAGCGGCCCAGGACGCCCAGGCCGCGGAATTGGGCGACCTGAAGCGTTCCCAGCTCGGAGGCGGTGGACGAAGCGAGAAAATTCGCACCTATAACTTTAAGGAAAATCGCGTCACTGATCACCGCATCAATCTGACCAATTACACCCTCGATGCCGTTTTGGCGGGGGACCTTGATGCCTTTATCGATGCCCTCCTGGCCGATCAGCGCACTCGTCAGTTGGCGGAGAGTGGCGGAAACTAACGCCTCCCCGGTCGCGACCCTCGTGGCCTTGGGCCTCGTGGGTCGCGAGGCCCGTTGGTTGGTCGAGGAATTTCTGCCCGGGGGCGACCCCGCCGAAATGCCGGCCCTTCTCCACGCCGCGCAGCGCCGCCTCGATGGTGAACCCCTGCAGTACATCATCGGACACTGGCCCTTTCGTTCTCTCGATCTCGACGTCGATCCTCGAGTGTTGATTCCCCGTCCCGAAACCGAAGAGTTGGTTAGCGTGGCCCTGCGTGAATTGGCCCAGGTCAGTGACGCCCCGCTTATCCTCGACCTCGGTTGCGGCTCGGGGGCTATAGGACTGTCCCTGCTTTCGGAGTTGCGTGAACGTGGCGTACTCGCCACACTGGTGGCGCTCGACGAGTCCCTCGACGCCCTGGCGGTGGCGAGGCGCAACGCCATCAAGCACCAACTGCTCAGCGTCTCCTTCGTCCACTCGAGTTGGTTCGCGGCCCTCGACACTTCCTTACGCGGCCACCTTGATCTCATTGCCACCAACCCTCCCTACGTCGGCGCGGGGGAGTTCGAAACTCTCGACGACGTCTTGCGGTACGAACCGCTGGGTGCGATGGTCGCTCCCGACCACGCCGGCTACGCGGGCTTCGACGACATTGCGACCATCCTTGATGAAGGACTGACGTGGTTAAAGCCCGGCGGAGTCCTCGTCATGGAGCACGGCGAGGACCAGCGAACAGCTATCGTGGACCGCGCTGTGGCGGCCGGGTGGAGCGACGTCGTGGACCACGATGATCTCAATGGTCGCCCCCGAGTCTTCGTGGGGAGGCGACCGTGGTGAGTCGTCTCGAGCAGCACGAAGTGGTCAGCGCGCTACTCAGCGGTGGTGTGGTCGCCCTGCCCACCGACACCGTCTACGGACTCGCTGCTCGCTTTGATGACGCCGCGGCCATCGCCGACATCTTCGCGCTCAAACAGCGTCCCCGTGACGTCGCCCTGCCGGTCATGGTGAGTGGCCCCGAGCAATTGAAGGATCTCGGGGTGGCGTGGTCGGAGCCGGCCCAGATGCTCGCCGAGCATTTTTGGCCCGGACCCCTGACCATTGTGGTCCCCGTTTCCGAGGACTTGGCCGCGCGCGCGGGTGCGAGTGGCACGTTGGGGTTTCGCGTTCCGGCGCAAGCCGCCGTGGTCGACGTACTGTCCGCCGTGGGCCCCCTCGCCGTGACCAGCGCCAACCGCCATGGAGCGACGCCCTGCGCCACGGCCGACGACGTACTTACTGTTTTTGCGGGCAGCACCCTCAGCGGCGTTCTTGACGGTGGCCGATGTGGCGGTGAGGTTTCAAGCGTCGTGTTGCTCGACCAGGGCTGGCGCGTGCTTCGTGCGGGGGCGATTTCGGCCGAAGTTCTCACGGCGCTTCTCGGTCCTCCGGTCGCCGAGTAATTCGGCACCCGCCTACTAGGCTAACGATATGAAAATCGCTCTTGGTTCGGACCACGCCGGATTCGAATTGAAGGCCGCCCTCCTTCCCGTCCTCGCCGAACGGGGCTACGAGGTACTGGATCTGGGAGCCGCTGACGGCACGACGTCGGTGGACTACCCCGACTTCGGCGCGGCGGTTGGGCGAGCCGTGGTGGAGGGTCGCGCCGACGCTGGTATCGCCATTTGTGGCAGTGGCGTTGGCATCTCCATCGCCGCGAACAAGGTGCCCGGCGTGCGTGCGGCACTGGTGCACGACGTGACCTCGGCGCGTTTGGCACGCGAGCACAACCACGCCAACGTTCTTTGCCTCGGCGCCCGAGTGATCGGGTCGGTCGTGGCGATGGATGCGGTTGCCGCCTGGCTCGACGCGAGCGAGGGCGAAGGCCGCCACCTTTCGCGCATTGACAAAATCTCGGCACTCGAACAGCCCAACCTAAAGAAAGAGTAACGGTATGTCCGCTTCCCCCTTTGACGATTTCATTCGCGACGATGCCGAGGTGGTTGAACTCCTCGGTCGCGAGTGGGCCCGCCAGACCAGCACCTTGCAACTCATTGCCTCGGAGAACTTCGCCTCGCCCGCGGTGATGGCCGCGACCGGCTCGATTCTGACCAACAAGTACGCCGAGGGTTACCCTGGCCGTCGCTACTACGGCGGTAACCAGGTCGTCGACGAGATTGAAGACCTGGCCCGCCGTCGCCTCACCGCCCTCTTTGGCGCGGACCACGCCAACGTGCAGCCCCACTCCGGAGCCAACGCCAACGTGGCCGTCTACCAGGCGCTGCTGAATCCCGGCGACACGGTGCTCGCGATGCGATTGGACCAGGGCGGGCACCTAACGCACGGTTCGCCGGCCTCGATTACATCGAAGTTTTGGAATTTCGTCTCCTACGGGGTGACTCCTCGTAACGATGATCCGGCCAGTCCCGGGGAGCACATTGACTTCGAAAACGTCCGGGCACTCGCACTCGAACACCGTCCGACCTTGATTGTCGCGGGCGCCACCGCCTACTCACGCTTTATTGATCCGGCCGCCTTTCGCGAAATTGCCGACGAGGTTGGTGCCTTGCTGATGTTCGACTCCGCCCACGTGGCCGGACTCATTGCGGGCGGATCGCACCCCAACCCCGTTCCCTACGCCGACGTCGTGACCTTCACCACCCACAAGACCTTGCGTGGCCCCCGCGGTGGGGCCATCCTTTGTCGCGAAGAGCACGCCAAGAAAGTTGACTCGGCCGTTTTCCCTGGCCAGCAGGGTGGACCTCTCGAGCACGTCGTCGCCGCGAAAGCGGTGGCTTTTAAGGAGGCCGCGCAGCCGGCCTTCGCCCGATACACCGCCCAGATTGTGGCTAACGCGCGAGCCTTCGCTACCGCCCTGGCGAACGAGGGTTTCCGTCCCGTTTCCGGCGGCACCGACAACCACATGGTGATTGCGGACTTGCGCGATTTTGACGCTGAGCTCACCGGCAAGGTGGCCCAGGAGGTCCTGGACCGGGCGGGCATCACGACCAACCGCAATCAGATCCCCGACGACCCTCGCAGCCCATTCATTACGTCGGGACTGCGCGTCGGCACGGCGGCCGAGACCACGGCCGGCATGGGCGAAGGTGAATTCGCTCAAATCGCCGCGTTGATGGCTCGCGTCTTGCGACACCGTGACGACGAAAACGTGATTGAGGACGTTCGGGCTCAGGTCGCCACCCTGTGCGCTGGCTTCAACCCCTACGCGCGCTTTACGAGCTAGCTCGTGCCCACCCTTGGCGTCTACGGACTCATCGCCCTGGTGGCCTTGGCCGTAACGATGCTGTCGACGCCCGCGGCGCGCTCCTTGTCACTGAAGATTGGCTATTGCGCGGAACCCGACGAGCGCAAGGTGCACCAAATTGTCACCCCCTACGGCGGGGGAGGCGCGATGTTTCTCGGACTCTGCGTAGCCCTCATCGCCGCCTTCGCCATTCCCGCCACGCGCTTGTTAATGACCTCGTCGCACGAAATGCTCGGGGTGCTGCTGGCCTGCGGCGTGATCTTTGTCGTCGGGGTTCTCGACGACTTTCGAGACATGTCGGCGCCGGCCAAGGTGGCCGGCCAAGTCTTAGCCGCGACGGTGCTCTACTTCGCCGGTTGCACGATGTATCAATTGAAGTTGCCCTTCGCCGGCTTTATCGTGCTGGGTCCGTCGGTACTGCCCATCATCACCACTATCTGGGTCCTGGCGCTATCGAACGCGGTGAATCTCATTGACGGGCTGGACGGTCTGGCGGGTGGGATCGTCGCGATTGCCTCGGGGACCTTGTGCGTCTACGGTCTGCGGCTCGAACAACTGGGTTTCTTGCCCAACAACGATCCCGGTCCACTCATTGCCGCCGTGACCTGCGGTATCAGTCTGGGCTTTTTGAAGGACAACTTTCATCCCGCCAAGCTCTTTATGGGCGACGCGGGGGCTTTAATGCTCGGCCTCTTGATGAGCGCCTCGACCATGGTCATCGGTGGTCGCACCGCACCCGCGGGGGGCGTGACGTTCTTTTTCTTCGCGCCACTGCTCATCCCGGTCTTCATCCTCGGGGTGCCGCTCACTGACACTATCTTCGCCTTCGTGCGACGCACTCTCTCGGGTCAGGGTTTTCACACCCCCGACAAGAACCACATCCACCACCGATTAATGCGACTGGGTCACGGTCATCGCCGAACCGTGTTGATTTTGTGGATGTGGACCGCCCTGCTGTGCGGTTTTGTGCTCTTTCCCCTCTACGAGCCCCGCACCAACGTCTTCTTGCCCGCCGCCCTGGGGGCCTTGGTTATTGGCCTCTTTACCTGGTTCAGCCCGATTTTGACGAGCCGCCGGCGCTTGGCCAAGGAAGCCTACGAGGCAGAAACGGCGCGCCGATGACCAGCCCAGAGGATTCCCAGGACCCGGAAGAGGCCAGCGCGAACGAGATGCCGGGCTGGGCGGCCTTCGCGGTCATGGGTAGCACCATTGCCCTCTGCGAGGCGTCGGGGGTGGCGGCTGGGCTCTGGGTCGACCATCGTTGGTCGACCGCACCCGCGGGTCTGCTGGTCGGGATAGTGTTAGGGGCGGTAGTTGCCGTGGTCAGCGTTGTCCAGCAGGTCCGGCGATACCTCTAACCCCCTCCTTACCGTGCTCGAAGACCTCCCCACTACCACCCTGCCACGCTTGATGCGGCGCACTATCTGGATGGCCCTTATCGCGGGCACCGTGGGTTTCTTTGTCGCCATCACCTTTGATCCACTGGCTGGATTGGGCGAAGCACTAGGCATCGCCTTGGCAATTTTGAACCTGCGCTTTCTCGACAAGCAGGTGGCCAACGTCGAAGTGAAGGGCGAACAGACCAGTAAAGCCATTCGTCGCCAGCTCGGCGGAAAGACCCTGCGGCGCCTCGTTTTAGCCACCGCCGTGGTAATTGGCTCACTATTCATCAGTACCCCTCTGGGAATAGGTATTGTGTCAGGGCTTGTGATTTACCAAATGGTGTTTGTTGCGAACCTTTTTAAAATTGTTGTTGGTCAAGGGAGACCGTAGTGAAGATGCTGTACGCCGCGAAGACGATTGAGGTTGGGGTCCACCCTCACCTCGCACTCTTCGGTCTTACGTTCGACTACGACATTTTGATGTCGACCGCTCTGGCCTTCATCATCTTCATGTTCCTTGCGCTGCGCATGACCTCGAAGGTCACCGACGGCGTACCCAGCAAGATTCAGGTCTTTTGGGAAATGATCGTCGGCATGGTGACGGACCTCGCCGAGTCGGCGATGGGCAAGCGCGGACGCAAGTTCGTGCCGCTGGGGGTCACCCTCTTCCTCTTCATCTTGATTAGCAACTGGATTGGTTTTATCCCCTCGGCCATGCACCCCGGTGCCTCGGGTGAAATTCTTCCCTCACCAACGAGTGACATCAACCTGCCACTCGCGATGGCTTCGCTGGTAATCGTCTGGGTGCACATCGAGTCCGTTCGCGCGCGCAAGGTCAAGGGCTACCTCAAGCACTACGGCCAGCCCTTCGCCGCTCTGGTGCCAATCAACATCATCGAAGAAATCACCAAGCCCGTGACGATGACCTTCCGTCTCTTCGGTAACTTGTTCTCCGGTGGCCTCATGATTGCCGTGATGACCACCCTCTTGCCCATTTACGCCATTCCCTTTGGCGAAATGCTCTGGAAGCCCTTCGACCTCGGTATCGGGGCCATCCAGGCGTACATCTTTATGTTGCTCGCAGTCTTGTACTTCGGCATGGCGACGAGCCACGACGAAGAACACGAAACCCAAACCACTCATTAACCAAACCCAGGAGGAAAGAAAAAAATGGCAAATCCAAACGACATTGCTGGTGCAGTACGCAGCGCTGGCGCCCTGATCGGTGGCGGTCTCGCCCTCGGTGGTGGCGCTATCGGTGCCGCCATTGGTGACGGTCTGGCCGGTAGCCAGACGATTGCCGCCATCGCGCGTCAGCCGGAGATTGAGAACAAGGCTCGTACCTACTTCTTCTTGACCGTTGGTCTCGTCGAAGCTATGTACTTCATCAACCTCGTGTTCTTGGTCGTCTTCGTCTACGTCTTCAAGGCGCAATAGTCCCGACGGTGTGAGGTCGCGAGACCCCACGCCGTGGCACACCACTAACAAAGAAGGTCACACGACATGATTGCTTCAATCTTCCTCCTCCCGAACGCGACGTACTTCGTCGAGTTGCTGGTGGTGGTCGTCATATTGGTCATTATGACCAAGTACGTCCTCCCCATGCTCAACACGGCCATTGAGGCGCGCCAGGAAAAGATTCGCACGTCCCTCGAGGCGGCCGACCAGGCCGCGGCCGCTGCCGCGGCGGCGGGCGACGAGCGCACTCGCGTCCTCGCCGAGGCTCGCGAGCACGCTCGTGAGATCGTGGCGTCGGCGCAGTCCCTGGCTGATCAGGTCAAGGCGGAGTCGGCGGGTCGCGGACAGGTCGAGTACGACCGTATTGTTGCCAACGCGCAGGGCGAAGTCGCCACCGCGCGCCAGCGCGCCATTGACGAAGCGGCTGGGAAGATTGACGAAATTGTCTTCGACTTGGTGAGCAAAATCGTGGGTCGCGAAGTTGACCAAGCCGCGCACCAGGACCTCGTTCGCGAGGCCGTGGCCGCCTTGCAGGTTGAAGCGGCACGGGAGAACTAGTCCGCATGCAGCCCAAACTCGAAGGATTCGCCGCCGCCCTCTTTGAGGAGATGAGCGCTAGTGCCCTCGCCACTTTGGCGAGTGAGCTGGTCGCCTTCGAACGCGCCATCCTCACGGAGAGTGCCCTGCGTGGCGTCCTGTCGGACACCTCGCTCAACGCCGCCCTGCGAGGCAGCGTCGTGCGCACCCTGCTCGAGAACAAGGTGGGCGCTGACACCCTCCGTTTAGCCGTTTACACCGCTGCCCACGTCCCGGCGCAGGAAGTGCCGCACGCCTTTAGCGAGCTCGTGAGCATGGTGACGGTACGCATTGATTTTGGAATGAATGACATGGCCTTACTGGGCCTGCGCGCCGCGCGACTGCGCATTGCGGGGGTCGCCGACGCCATTCTCGAAGGCATCGCGGTGGCCGACTTCGCCCAGATCGAAGAGGATCTTTTCCGCTGGGCTCGGGTAATTGAGCAGAACCCCGATCTGCGTCGCACCCTGGTTGACCGCGACGCCGCCCTCGCTTCGCGCATTGGTCTGGTGGATAGCCTGCTCGGTGGAAAAGTCACGGCCGTGGCTCAGCGCCTCGCGCGTTTTGTCGTGAGCGCAGGTCGCGCCCGCGACGTCGTGGGTAGCCTCGACTACCTGGTCGACTACGTAGCGCGCGCCCGCGATTGGCGCGTTGCGCGCGTACACACCGCCCGCGACCTTGACGCCGCCAGTGAAGCACAACTCGCCGCGGCGCTCGCCACGCTGACCGGCAAAAATGTCGAACTGCAAGTTGCCAGCGACGCGACGCTCCTGGGTGGCGTCGTCGTTGAAGTGGGCGACCTGCGACTCGATGCATCAACGAAGGGCCGCCTCGGGGCCCTCCACGACGCTCTCATGAGCGGCCGTGCCCTCGAATCCGTATTGAACGACTAAGAAAAGGAAACTGTGATGACTGAGCTCACCATTAGTGCCAATGAGATTACTGACGCGCTGCGAAAGAACGTCACTGACTTCACCCCCGTCGTCGGGGCCGAACAAGTAGGCCGCGTCGTCGAGGTCGGTGACGGTATTGCCCGAGTGTCGGGCCTGCCGTCGGCCAAGGTCAACGAACTCCTCGAGTTCGAAGACGGCACCGTCGGATTAGCGATGAACCTCGACGAGGAGACCATCGGAGCCGTGGTGCTTGGTTCGGTGGACCACATCGAAGAAGAGCAGGTCGTTCGTTCGACCGGCCGAATTCTCTCCATGCCCGTTGGCGACGCGCTGCTCGGCCGCGTGGTGAACGCCCTGGGTACGCCCATTGACGGGAAGGGACCTCTGGTGGGCGCTAAGGAGCGACGCATGGAAGTGCAGGCGCCCGGCATTATGGGTCGTCAGCCCGTGGGTGAGCCTATGCAGACCGGCATCAAGGCCATTGACGCCATGACCCCGATCGGTCGAGGCCAGCGCGAACTCATCATTGGCGACCGCAAGACCGGTAAGACCACGGTGGCCATTGACACGATTCTGAACCAGAAGGGTCAAAACGTGAAGTGCATTTACGTGGCCGTTGGCCAGAAGAACTCGTCGGTTGCGCAGACCGTTAAGACCCTCGAGGACCACGGGGCTCTGGAGTACACCGTGGTGGTCGTGGCGTCCGCTGGCGACCCCGCCCCCTTTAAATTCCTCGCCCCCTACGCCGGTTGCGCGATTGGTCAGGAGTGGATGGAGAACGGTCAGCACGCCCTCGTCGTCTACGACGACCTGTCGAAGCAGGCTGAGGC
Source organism: uncultured Actinomycetes bacterium (assembly GCA_903828785.1). Classification (GTDB taxonomy): domain Bacteria; phylum Actinomycetota; class Acidimicrobiia; order Acidimicrobiales; family RAAP-2; genus RAAP-2. The sequence goes on from CAIKNP010000005.1 coordinate 63,809, forward strand.
CTACCGCCAGATTTCGCTGCTGCTGCGCCGCCCACCGGGCCGCGAAGCCTACCCTGGCGACGTCTTCTACTTGCACTCGCGTCTCTTGGAGCGCGCCGCGAAATTGAGCGACGAATTGGGTGGTGGTTCACTCACCGCCCTGCCCATTATCGAGACCAAGGCCGGTGACATCACCGCCTACATCCCGACCAACGTGATTTCCATTACCGACGGTCAGGTCTTCCTCGAGTCCGACCTCTTCTACTCCGGTGTGCGCCCCGCCATCAACGTTGGAAACTCGGTGTCGCGCGTGGGTGGTTCGGCCCAGACGAAAGCCATGAAGGCAGTCTCGGGTTCGATGAAGATCGACCTGGCGCAGTTCCGTGACCTCGAGGCCTTCGCGACCTTCGGTTCGGAACTCGACAAGACCTCCCAGAGCCAGTTGGACCGCGGCTACCGTTTGACCGAGCTGCTGAAGCAGGGTCTGAACGCGCCAATGCCCGTCGAAGAGCAGATCATCGTTATCTTCGCCGGTACCCGTGGCTGGTTGGACAGCGTGGCCGTCGAAGACGTTCGCCGCTTCGAGCAGGAGTTGCTGACCACCTTCCGGGCGAAGCACGCCGACCTGCTGAACGAGATTCGCACTACGGGCAAGCTGCCCGACGTCGAACTGATCAATAACGCGCTGAAGAGTTTCCTCGACGGTTTTTCCGCCAGTAACTAGTACGCGATAACGAACAAGAAAGAAAGGAGGAGCAATGGCTGGTGGACAGGAACGAGTACTTCGTGGACGTATTAAGTCCGTGAAGGCGACCCGCAAAATTACCAAGGCGATGGAACTCATCGCCGCGTCCCAGATTGCTCGCTCCCAGGCGCGCATTACGGCGAATCGCCCCTACCGTCAGGGTATGCAGCGCATTATTGCCGAGGCTGCTCTTGGTGACCCGGCCGCCGCGCGCAAGATGCTGGCGACCCCCGACAAGGTGCAGACGGCCATCGTTATCGTCATCTGTGGCGATCGGGGACTCTCGGGGGCGTACAACTCCTCGGTGCTGCGCGCCGGTGAGCGCTTGGTGCAGTCAATGCGCGAGCAGGGAACGACGGTGAAGATTTACACCGTCGGTAAGAAGGCGGCCCCCTATTACCGCTTCCGCGGTTTCAGTGTCGAGGAGAGCTTCATTGGCTTCTCCGACAAGCCCAGCTTCGCCAATGCTCGCGTGGTGGCGGACGCCGTGGCGGCCCCCTTCGTGGCTGGTGACGTTCAGCAGGTGTCGCTGGTCTCTACGCGCTTCGTTTCGGCCGGTCAGCAGTTGGTCGAGGTCGCCCAGTTGTTGCCGCTTTCAATGGATCCCGCCGTGTTGCCGGCGCCCAGCGCGGGCCTCAAGGGCTACACCGAATTTGAGCCCGAGGTCGAGCAACTGCTTGGCGAACTGGCCCCCAAGGCCCTCGAGAGCGAAATCTTCTCGGCCCTCCTCGAAGGAGCGGCCGCGTTCCACACGTCCCAGCAGCGCGCCATGGCGGCCGCTACGGACAACGCCGATGAATTGGCGCAGAACCTAACTCGTGTTATGAACCGAGCCCGCCAGGACTCGATTACGACCGAAATCATGGAAATCGTGGGTGGAGCCGAAGCGCTCCGCTCGGGAAAGTGAGAAACAAATGACTATGGCCCCTGAAAAGACCACCCTGGAGACCGGCCGCGTTGTCGGTATCGCCGGACCCGTGGTCGACGTGGAGTTCCCGCCGCACTCGTTGCCCGAGATCAACCACGCTGTCGAAATGGACATCACCATTGATGGCGAGACCGTCGTGGTCACTGCCGAAGTCGCTCAACAAATCGGTGAAGGTCGCGTGCGCTGCGTGTGCATGAAGCCCACCGACGGTTTGGTTCGTGGCGCCGTGGTGCGTCAAACCGGACGGGGCATCACCGTGCCCGTTGGTGACGCCGTCCTCGGACACGTCTTCAACGTTCTGGGTCAGCCCCTCGACACCGACGACATCGGCGCCGTAGAGGACCGCTGGGAAATCCACCGCAATCCACCAGCCTTCGACCAACTCGAGCCTCGCGCCACCATGTTCGAAACCGGTATCAAGGTCATCGACCTGCTCGCCCCCTACGTACAGGGTGGAAAAATCGGCCTCTTCGGCGGTGCCGGTGTGGGTAAGACCGTGTTGATCATGGAAATGATCCGTCGCGTGGCGTCACTGCACGACGGTGTGTCCGTGTTCGCTGGTGTGGGTGAGCGTACCCGTGAAGGTACCGACCTCATGCTGGAAATGCGCGAGTCGGGCGTTATCGAAAAGACCGCCCTCGTCTACGGTCAGATGGACGAACCACCAGGGGTGCGCCTTCGCGTGGCCCTGGCCGCTCTCACCATGGCCGAGTACTTCCGCGACGTGAAGAACCAGGACGTGTTGTTGTTCGTGGACAACATCTTCCGCTTCGTGCAGGCCGGTTCCGAGGTCTCCACGCTGCTCGGCCGTATGCCGAGTGCCGTGGGCTACCAGCCAACGCTGGCTGACGAAATGGGTGAACTCCAGGAGCGCATCACCTCGACGCGTGGTCGTTCGATTACGTCGCTGCAGGCCGTGTACGTGCCCGCGGACGACTACACCGACCCCGCCCCGTTCACGACCTTCACCCACCTCGACGCCACCACGGAATTGAACCGAAACATTGCGGCGCTGGGTATTTACCCCGCGGTGGACCCACTAACGTCAACGTCGAACATCCTGGCACCCGAGATTGTCGGCGACCGCCACTACACCGTCGCCCGTCAGGTCCAGCAGATCCTGCAGCGATACAAGGAACTTCAGGACATCATCGCCATTCTGGGTCTCGACGAGCTTTCCGAATTCGACCGCTTGACGGTGTCGCGCGCTCGTAAGATTCAGCGCTTCCTGTCGCAGCCGATGTTCGTTTCCAAGATGTTCACCGGCATCGACGGCATCAACGTGCCGCTCACCGAGACCGTGGAGTCCTTCGAAGCACTGGTGAAGGGTGACCTCGACCAGTACCCCGAGCAGGCCTTCTTGAACGTAGGTGGAGCTTCCGACGTTGAGCGCCTGGCCGCGGAACTGGCGAAGGGCTAAGTATGGCGACCTTGCTGGTCGAGATCGTCACGCCCGAAGCGGCGCTGTGGAAGGGGGAGGCGTCGGCCTTGCTGGCGCGCTCCTCCGAGGGACAGTTCACGATCATGCCCCAGCACACCCCCACGGTCGGGGACCTCGTTCCCGGTGTCGTGCGGGTAATGACGGCGAGTGGCGAGTTGTCTTTCGAAATTGAGGGTGGGTACTTCCAGGTTGGCCCCGAAGGCAGCGAGGGCGTGACCCGCGCTACGGTGCTCGCCGGCGTCGCCACCCAGCTCTAAACCCCGTCGCTAACGCGCCGAGATGTAGTCGAGCAAGTCGCGCTGCTCTCCTTCGAGTTCGTTGAGGCGTGCCTTGACGATGTCGCCAATAGAAACCAGGCCAATCAGGTGACCGTCACTCACGACGGGGACGTGACGGACGCGTTGTTCGGTCATGAGCGCCATGAGCTCGTGCACGGTGGTACTCGGCGTGCAGGTAAAGACCTCCGTGGTCATGAGTTGTTGCACCGTGAAGTCGAGAGCCGCGGCGCCGTGTTCACCGATGGCGGCGACGATGTCGCGTTCGGACAAGATTCCCGCTAGGGGATCGAGTGCTCCAGTGACGACCAGCGCTCCGATGCGTTCTTTCAGTAGACGCTCGGCGGCCTGCGCTACCGACGAGTGAACGCCAATGGTAATCACCGATTCGCCCTTGACCTTAAGCAAGTGAGCAACGTGCATTGCTACCTCCTTCGCTAGCGGTGGACTCACTTCCCACCTTGAGCCGACCCTACACCCATCGGGACGAGTGGGCAAACACTAAATAACGGTGTTGAATTCCTGGAGTTTGTCGTGGCGGTGGAAGGTCTCGATGGTTCGCACGGTCCCCGAACGGCTGCGCACCACCATCGACTGCGTGGTGGCCCCGAAATCGTGGAAACGCACGCCGCGTAAGAAGTCACCATCGGTAATCGCCGTGGCGGAGAAGAAGCAATTCTCACTCGCCACCAGGTCATCAGCCGTGAGAACGCGATCAAAGCTGTAGCCGAGGGCGAGGGCCTGGGCCCGAATCGCGTCATCAGTAGTGTGCAGCATGCCCTGAATTTCGCCACCGAGGCCCTTCAGGGCGGCGGCGGCGATGACCCCTTCGGGAGTGCCACCGATACCTAAGAGAATGTCGGCGCCGGAGTTGGGCCACGCCGTTGCGACGGCGCCGGCCACATCGCCGTCGGTGATGGAAAGCACGCGGGCACCCGCTTCGCGCACTTCGGCCACGAGCTGGTCGTGGCGCGGTCGATCGAGGACGACAACGCCAAGTTCCTGCACGGGCTTGCCCAGTCGCTGGGCCAGGGCCTTTAGATTTTCGGTGGCGCTGGCGCGAATATCAATGACGCCGCGGCCGCGGGGACCTACCGCAATCTTGTTCATGTAGAAGCAGGGCCCGGGATTAAACATGGACCCGCGCTCGGCGAGTGCGATAACCGAAAGAGCCCCGTTGCGACCAGCGGCGGTCAGGGTCGTTCCGTCGACAGGGTCCACCGCGATGTCTACTTCGGGAGGTTGCTGATTACCGATGCGTTCACCGTTATAGAGCATTGGGGCGTCGTCTTTTTCGCCCTCGCCAATGACGACCAGTCCGTCCATGGAGACGCCCTCCAGCACGAAGCGCATGGCGTCAACGGCCGCACCATCAGCGGCATTCTTGTTACCTCGTCCGGCCCAGCGGGCGGCGGCGATGGCGGCCGCTTCGGTTACCCGCACCATTTCCAAGGCGATGTTACGGTCCGGACGAGATGGTCGCTGCACCACCCCAGCGTAGCCTTGCGGCGCTCGTTCGGCGGGGTAGGCAAATTCCGGCAATACTTAGTAGGTGACATCCGTCCTCCTTCGTCCCACTGGTCCACTGCGCGGTTCGGTGCGGGCTTTTGGCGCCAAGAATGCCGTATTAAAGCAGATGGCGGCGTGTTTATTGGCTTCGGGGACTCACCGATTGACGAACGTCCCCGCCATTACTGACGTGGACATGATGGCCGAGTTGCTCGGCGCCCTGGGTTGCACGGTCGATTCTTCCATTCCCCACGAACTCAGCATCACGGTTCCCGCGGCTGGGGACTTGCTGCCTCAGGCCCCAGCGCACCTCTTCGAAGCCATGCGGGCCTCTATCGTGGTGCTCGGCCCCCTGCTGGCTCGTTGCGGCCGAGCCAGTATGGCCCTACCCGGCGGCGACGATTTCGGCCATCGCCCGATTAACTTTCACACCGACGGGCTCAGCGCCATGGGCGCGCACTTCGCTAATGATCATCACTCCATTAGTGCCAGTACCACTCGCCGTCTGCGGGCGACGCACATCACGCTCGAGTACCCCAGTCACACGGCCACCGATAACCTCTTGATGGCCGCGGTGCTGGCTGAAGGACGCAGCGTTATCGATAACGCTGCGCGGGAACCCGAAGTGGAGGACCTCGGTCGTCAACTCGTCGCGATGGGGGCGATCATTGAGGGACTGGGCACGTCGCGGCTGATCATCGAGGGCGTGGGCGAACTGCACGGCGCCGAGCACGCCGTCGTGACCGACCGTATCGTTAGCGCCACCTACCTCGCCGCCGGTGCCATCACCGGGGGAGAAGTGCACGTGGCGGACGCCCGGCCCGAACACATGGTGATGCTGTTACGCAAACTCGAAGCGATGGGGGCCGAGGTCTCGCGCGAGAACGGGATTAGCGTGCGTGGGCCCGAGCGACTGCACTCCTGTGACGTCGCAACCTTGCCCTACCCGGGCGTCGCCACCGACTACAAACCACTGATCACCACCATGCTCAGCGTGGCCGATGGCGTATCCGTGGTCTCAGAAAACCTCTTCGTCGGACGTTTCCGCTACGTCGACGAGCTCATCAAGTTGGGCGCGGTCATTACCACCGAAGGGCACCACGCCATGGTGCGCGGGGTGGGGGGCCTGCGCGGAACGAGCGTGCACGGCGGCGACATTCGTGCGACCGCCGCCCTCATCCTGGCCGGTCTCGTAGCGGCGGGGGAGACGACGGTGAGCGGCGTTGAGCACGTGGCGCGCGGTTACGACGATCTCCCCGGGCGACTTCATTCCCTCGGCGCATCGATCAGCCCCCTCGCCTGACCGAGTCTGGCCGCCGCTTAGCGATACGCTTTTCCTATGCTCGCTACTTCCGTTACCTTTGACCTCGTTCTCGTCGTGCACATTCTGCTCGCGGTGGCCAGCATCGCCATTTTCGTGGTGTTGCGTTCAGCCGCAGCGTCGGTCGCCCACGGGGCGAGCGCCGAGGTGCAGGGCCAGAAGTTTCCGCCGCGGCGCAACTGGGCCGCGCGTCTCTTTCACCTTCTGCCGATTACCGGCATGATCATGGTGGGTGCGGGAGATTCCTCCTTGTCGTTTTCGCACGCGTGGTTGATGGCGGCGACCCTGTGCTGGGTGCTGGCCGCTGGTCATCTCGAGGCCCGGGTCCTCCCCGCCGAACGCCGGCTCAGCACGACGATCGCCGAGCAGGGTACGGCCCCGGCGGCGGACGGCAAGCGCTTTGGTCTCTCGGTGGACGTGCTCTTGTCGCTCGTCGCGGTGGCCTTCGTGCTGATGGTGTGGCAGCCCTAAGCGTCGAGGAACTGGGCCCGGCCGATCATGCCCGCGGCCACCGTTGCGTTGCTGACTTCGTCAATCAAGACGAAACTGCCGGTAACCCTATTGACCTGGTAGTCGTCGACCACCAGGGCGTCGGCGGTCTGAATGCGAACGAGACCAATGTCGTTGGTGACCAGTTGGCCCGACGCGTCGACGGCCAAGCTATCAATAGCAATAGTGCCCTCAATTGCGATTACCCGGGCTGGCGTAACGCGAGTGGTGTGCTTGAGTCGCAGGCGCTGACCCGGGGTGACCGCGTTGTCACCGAACCAGCAGACCGTGGCGAGGAACTCCTTGGTGATGGTCGGCAGGGGAGCGGTGGCCAAGAGGTCGCCACGACCGGCGTTGGTCTCCATCGCCAGCCCCACGTCGATGGAGAGACCGGGGGAAGCACTGGACGTCACACCCGAACCTGAACGCATGTCGGTAATTGTTGTGGTGACTCCCGCCGGCAAGAGCGTGACTTCGTCGCCGACGTGAAGGTCGGCTCCGTTGAGCATGCCGGCGTAGGTGCGGCCACCACCCTCTTGGCGCAAGATGCGCTGGATGGGCAAGCGCGCCCCGTGGTCGGTCGTCGTCCAGCTTCCGGCGTCGGACGTCTCGAGGGCTTCGAGGATAGTGGGACCGTGGTACCAGGGCATGTGACTGGAGGCTTCGGCGACGTTTTCACCCGACAGCGCGGACACCGGCACGGTGACGACGGTCCCGAAGCCCAGTTCGGCGGTCAAGGCACTCACGTCTGTAACCACCGCTTCATAGGCCGCTTGAGACCAGTCGACCGTGTCCATCTTGTTGATGGCGATAATGGCCGTGCGCACGCCTAAGAGGGCGGTGATGCACAGGTGGCGGCGCGTTTGCTCCTTGACACCCTGGGCGACGTTGAGCACGACCAGCGCCAGGTCCGCGGTGGAGGCGCCGGTGGCCATGTTGCGCGTGTACTGCACGTGGCCGGGGCAGTCGGCGATGATGAACTTACGCGTGGGACTCGAGGCGTAGCGGTAGGCGACGTCAATGGTGATGCCCTGCTCGCGCTCGGCGCGCAGCCCGTCGGTCACGAAACTCAAGTCCAGGTCGCCCACTCCTCGGCGCTCGGAGGCGGTGGCCACGGCGTCGAGTTGGTCGTCGAAGAGTTGACGGGTGTCGACCAGCAGTCGACCAATGAGGGTGGACTTACCGTCGTCCACCGACCCCACTGTGGCGAGGCGTAGGAGGTCCTTAGTGACGTGCTTCATTAGAAGTACCCTTCGATTTTCCGGTCTTCCATGGCGGTTTCGGAGAACTTGTCGTCGCCCCGGGTAGCGCCACGCTCGGAAACGTTGGCGACCGCTACTTCTTCCACGATGGCGGCGAGGGTGCTGGCGGAGGACAAGACCGCCCCGGTCAGGTTCGCGTCACCCACGGTGCGGTAGCGCACCATGTGTCGCTCGACCTTCTCACCTTCGCGTAACTCGACAAAGTCGCCCACCGCCATCCACATGCCATCACGGTTTACGACCTCGCGTTCGTGGGCGAAGTAGATCGAGGGCAGGTCCATCTGCTCGCGTTCGATGTACTCCCAGATGTCCAGCTCGGTCCAGTCCGAGAGCGGAAAGGCTCGTAGGTGCTCGCCGGTGTTCACTTTGCCCTGGTAGAGCTGCCAAAGTTCGGGGCGTTGGGCCCGCGGATCCCACTGTCCAAAGGTGTCACGGAAGGACAAGATGCGCTCCTTGGCACGAGCCTTGTCCTCGTCCCGTCGTGCCCCTCCGAAGGCGGCGTCGAACTTGTTTTCGGTGATGGCGTCGAGCAGGGTAGTGGTCTGAATGCGATTACGCGAACCCAGGTGGCCGGGGTCCTGGGCCTTGCCCTGGCGAATGGTCTCCTCCACTGAGGCCACGATGAGCCGGGCGCCGCGAGCGGCCGCGGCGCGGTCGCGAAAGTCGAGAACCTCGGGGAAGTTGTATCCGGTGTCGACGTGCATGACGGGGAAGGGCAGACTTTGGGGGGCGAAGGCCTTGCCGGCCAAGTGCAAGAGTACGGCCGAGTCCTTCCCGCCGGAGAAGAGCAGGACGGGTCGTTCACATTCGGCCACGACTTCACGCAGGATAAAAATGGCGTGCGATTCGAGGAGGTCTAGGTGGTCAGTCATGGAGGGCCTACAGATCAGAGTGGGTGCAAATAACAAGTCTAGGAGTAGTCTAGTTAAGCACTAGAGAATGTATTCGTCCTTTGGTGTCAGTGAGGAAAACTATGACTACCCCGACTCTCGAACTCTTGAATGAACTCGCCGACGCGAACCAGCGTTTCGAGATGGCCGCGCCCAGTCAAATTTTGACCTGGGTCTTCGAACGCTTCGGTGACGACGTGGCGATGGCCTGTTCCTTTGAGGACGTGGCCCTCTTGCACCTCGTGCACCAGCAAGCGCCAGCGACCGAAATCATCTTTCTCGATACCGAAGCGCACTTCCCCGAAACGCTGGCCTTTCGCGATCAAATCGCCCTCGACTGGAAGCTCAATCTCACAATCACCGAACCCGGCCCGGAGGCCGCGAGTACTCCCTGTGGTAGCGAAGGTTGCTGCCAGGTCCGAAAAGTGGCGCCACTCAAGCGCGCCGTTGAGCGGCGGGCGGCGTGGATTACCGCCGTCAAGCGCGTGGATGCATCGACCAGGGCGCAGATGCCCATTGTCGACTGGGACGAGAAGTTTGGCTTAGTGAAAGTAAATCCCTTGGCGACCTGGAGTGACGACGACGTGGCGTACTACCTCAGCTCGCAGCAGCTCCCCGAGCACCCGCTCTGGGCCGAGGGCTACGCCTCCATTGGGTGCGCGCCAGTGACGATTAAACCGCTGCTCCCCGGCGACCGACGATCCGGGCGATGGGCCGGTGTCGATAAGGAAGAGTGCGGTCTACACGAGGCCTAGTATCCACCAATTTATTGAGTGGTAGCGGTATATTTGAAATCAATGATTCGGCGTGCTTCCACTGAGACCATCAAGTGCTAGTACTTGGTCTCCTTATCCTGTGGGTCGCCCTACTCGCCCCCTTCGCCTTCCGTTACGTACGCGACGGTCGCGCCGAAAAATCAATACGTGAATTTCGTAATGAGCACGTCAGCCTTCGCCGCCGCGGTTACTCCGTGCAGCCCGCTCGCATTCTGGAGGACGAGGAGTCGCTGGTTGACGACCAATCCTGGCGTCCGCGTTTGCGCGTTGTTCGCGATGAGGACACCCCCTCGTCACTCGAGGCCGAACTCTCTTGGGAGGAGTGGGGTCGCCAGCAGGCGGAGGAGGCCGGGCTAGCGGACCTCGTGGCGCCCACCGCGGTTCGCAGCAACCCCTACGCCGCGTACGCCACGGCCCCGTCGGTGCAGATGACCGCTCACCACGCTGACCCCTACGCGCCCGCGCTATCCATGCGCACGCGTCGTAACCGAATTTTCTTGGGCCTCGTCGCTGGTGCGTTGGTGGCGACAATCGCAAACGTCCTGATTGCTTCATCCCTCGTACAAGACGTCGCCCTCGTGCTCTGGGGCGCGGCCGTTGCGTACGTAGCGCTAGGCCTCATCGCAATCTCCCAGGGTTACCTCGAGGTCTCCTCCTTGCGGCCCGGTCGTCGTCGCCCCACTCTTAGCGTGGTCGAATCGCTCGAAGGCGACGCTGACGTCGTCAGCGATGACCCGTCGTGGACGCGTGAGTCTTCCCGCTACGCCTTGGGCTAAACTATTAATCCCTTGGGGGTGTAGCTCAATTGGCAGAGCGCGTCGTTCGCAATGACGAGGTAGTGGGTTCAAATCCCATCACCTCCACCAAGTACTCCGCGTAGTCACGGACGTCTCAGCTCACGCCAGAGCGCCCTCGTTTTCCTCGCTCTAGCAAATAGGAATCAGTACATCCATGCGCGCATTCGGGTCCTGTGGATCCCAGTTTGCTGGGTAGATTTCCAAGTGCAGACCCTCGCGGAACTCATACCCACTTGCGCTAAAGACGGGGCCGTATATTTCATTAATTGCGAGGTCGAATTCGCCAATAGTTCCCTCGTAGGTGATTGCGAAATAGGCACCGGGTGTGACCGTGATGTCCTCGAATTCCGCGACGTCCGTTTCGGGGGCGGGGATGCCCGCAAAGTAGCGAATCAGCTGTGGAGGATTGGCGTCGTCGGCGGGGCATGAGATGCCGTAGACCTCGGCGGGCAGTTCGAGACCAATGGTGGCGATGGCCTCTCGGAGCGAGTGAAAGAGCGCTTGAATGTGGGTGCCAGTTGGATCGTGGTCGGGGCTGAACGACGATGGGGTCAGCGTTTCGAATCCGACGAATCGAACGGCGCCGGGGCGAACGACACGGCGGGGATTGCTGAGCATGCCCCCACGATAGGCCGTCGTGGCCGGTGAAGTCTTAACTGCTTCTTAGACCAGCGGGCTGACCGACTCCGTAAAGTTTTTCAATGGCTACCACCCTCCCAACTGTTCAATCAATCCGTTCCACTTTGGTCAAGGTGCCCGAAATAACGGTGTACTTCTGGTTCATCAAGGTGCTTGCGACAACGGTGGGCGAAACGTTCGCCGACTGGCTGACCAATAACGTCGGCCTTGGCGAGCAGGGCACGTTTTTCTTTATGGGTGGGCTCTTAGTGCTCGCCCTGATTTGGCAGTTCCGCCTGAATTACTACGTGGCGCCGGTCTACTGGCTCAATGTTGTGCTGATCAGCGTTGCGGGCACGTTGCTGACCGACAACATGGTCGACAACTGGGGCGTGTCGTTGATCACCTCGACGGTATCGTTCTCGGTGGCGTTGGCCGCCACCTTCATCTGGTGGTATCGCGTGGAAAAGACGCTGTCGATTCACACCGTCGACAACTTCCGACGCGAGGCCTTCTATTGGCTCACCATTCTCTTCACCTTCGCCCTGGGCACCGCCGCCGGCGACCTGTTCGCGGAGAAAATCGCACTCGGCTACTTCACGAGCTTGATGATCTTCGCTGGCCTCATCGTTTTGGTCGGCGTGGCGTACCGGTTGCGCGTCTTGAACGGTGTCGCGGCATTCTGGGCCACCTACGTGCTCACTCGACCTCTGGGAGCGTCGCTGGGTGACTTCTTGTCACAGCCGAAGATCGCCAGTGGTGAAGGACTGGGTACGACGACGACCAGTTTGATTTTCCTGGCGGCCATCTTGTCCTTTGTCACATTCCTTGCCGTGACCAAGATCGACAAGCCCAAGGCTGCACCCCTCGCGAACTAGTGGCGCTACTGCTGCACCAGCGCGGCGGTCGCTACTCCCGCGCCGATACACCACAAGGTGGTCCGAACCCAGTGGGCGACCAAGAGCCCGTGGTGAACATCAAGGTGAGATGCTTGTGCGAGGCGTTTGGATCTACGTCCTTCCGCTCGGTGGCGGTACCCGCATTGCCAATCGATTCCAGTCCCTTGCGCGGCCGAACTTCAATGGCCTTGCCGTTCCAGATAATGCGAAAGTGTTTGCCCCCATCGGGCCACGTGGCCAATTGTGATTGACCAACGGGGAGGCTAATGGCCCAACTCGTTCCGGACGAGGGCGGACCGCTATTGAGCGCCGCGTAGACCTGTTCGGCGGTACTGATCTCGACATAATCGGCCAGGCACGCAGCCACGAGCGCTGGCGAGGAAAGTTGGTTGATGTCAGCGGTTCCCTCCGCTGGAGAGGTCGAGTGTGTCGCACGTAGTGACGAGGGAATGCTGTTGCTAAAATCCAATGAGTTGAGGGTCACCGCAGCCATAAGTCCCAGGATGAGCACGACCAGGAGAAGGCCGATCATCGTCGCTCCCTCATCGGACTGGCACGAAATTTTGTGATGCACACTCTTCACTGTAGGGGGGAGTGGTCGGGCCAACTTCAAACAGGGTAAAACGTGAAGTCCCTTTCAAGTGCTGTGGAAAACTTGCGGATGTCCATCGGGGTTTCTGTTGCTTAGGGAACA
>CAIKNP010000006.1 GCA_903828785.1 uncultured Actinomycetes bacterium
CGTGGGTCCCGCGTCATCGTGGGTGCCACTGGTGTCTTTCGATTGGTGGCTCTTCGCCCGGTCATCACCGGCGCGGCCTATCTCTACGACTTGACGAATCCCGGCGTGGTCACGACGGTGGTCGCCCCGACTGCTCGCAACCTCGGCACGTCGGTGGCGATTGGTTCACGAGACGCGTTGATGCTGGCCAATGGCGCCACCGCGACCACGGCCCCGTTCATCGTCGACGCTCGCTACTAGCCTTCGAGTTCGAGCGGGTCGTCGAAGGAGAAGGACTCGCCCTCAATCGCCGTGGCGCTCCCGAGGCGGGGAACCATAGCGCTCTTGGCGGCATCGAGATTGGCCTTCATCACCACCTTGAGGTCGGTAGCTTCTTCCTTGATTTTGGTTCCCTGCGTAATGATGGTGCGGAGGTCCCCTTGAAATGAGCCAGTGCAACTGAGAGTCCCGATGCTCCAGAATGGAGCCAGGAGGACAGCAATGAAGCAGAGGCATCACACCCCCGAACAGGTGATCAGAAAACTCGCCGAGGGCGACAAACCCTTGAACGATGGTCAAGACCTCGCCGAGGTCTGCCGGCATCTTCAGATCGCCGAGTCGACGTGGCATCGCTGGAAGGGTCAATATGGCGGCATGAAGGCGAACGACGCCAAACGCCTCAAGGAGCTCGAGACCGAGAACCGGCGTCTCAAGAACATCGTCGCTGATTTGACCCTTGATGTCGCGATGCTCAAAGAGGTCGCCAAGGGAAACTTCTAACCCCGAACGCCCGCCGTCGAGCAGTGGTGATGCTCGAGGAATCGTTCGGGGTGAAAGAACGCCGCGCCTGTCGCGTGGTTGGACAGAACCGTTCGACCCAGCGACTGGCAGTGCCCCTGCCCAGCGATGACGAGCAGGAGTTGCGTCGCTGGCTCGTCAAGTTCTCTAAGGACAATCCGCGCTGGGGTTGGAAGCGGGCCTTTCAACACCTGCTGCGTGAAGGGTGGCGCGTGAACCCCAAGCGTGTCCAGCGCCTATGGCGCGTAGAGGGCCTCAAGGTCCCCTATCGCAAACGCAAGAAGCCCCTTCGCGGCGTCGGTGTTCACATCGGGGCAATGAGCCCGATCCGCCCCAACGCCATCTGGGCCATGGACTTCCAGTTCGACCAGACCCGTGACGGCAAACAACTCAAGCTGCTCAACATCCAAGACATCTTCACCCGGGAGTGCCTGGCCATCGAGGTCCAGCGTTCCATCACTGCCGACGACCTCATGAACGTGCTGGACCGACTCGTCGCCGAACACGGTGTGCCGGCCTACCTGCGCTGTGACAACGGGCCGGAGTTCGCGGCCTTCGCCATTGCCGACTGGTGTCGGTTCAATGGATCCGAGACCACGTTCATCGATCCCGGATCACCCTGGCAGAACGGCCATCTCGAGTCCTTCAACTCACGACTGCGCGATGAGTTCCTTAACGGGCACCTCTTCGAGTCACTTCTCGAGGCTCAGGTGCTCCTCGAGGACTGGCGTCACGAATACAATCATGAGCGTCTCCACAGTTCTCTTTGCTACCTGACCCCGGTCGAGTTCAAGGAGCTATGGATGCAGCAAAACCAGCAACGACTCTCAGTTGCTCTGGACCACTAATTGGGGTCCCCGCACTTCCAAGTCTGAGGCTTCAGAGTGCTCTCGGCAGATTATAAATATTTGGGCTCCTGGCGACCTTTGGTCTGACTGGATTGCTGGCTGTCAGCAGGGATACAGGGACGCTCAGTAATCGGGGTTGTCTGCCAGGAGGCGAG
>CAIKNP010000007.1 GCA_903828785.1 uncultured Actinomycetes bacterium
AGCAACCGATCGGCCTCTCTGAGCTTGCGCACAATCTGTTCGGGCGTGTGCCTGGTTCTTTTCATGGTCAACCTCCAACCCCAGTTCTATCTGAGGGTCATTACTCATAGGAGGTGGACCGATTTGCGGGGGTCAGGACAATGCCGTTATCAGTGGCGAATACGCGCTGCTGTGGCGTGATGGGGCGCTGCAACTCGTTCCGCCGGCGTCCTAGCGTTTAGGCCGTCACGGGAGTATCGGGCGGGACCAGCTCGGGAGCTCGATTGGTGGCGGCGATGACGCTGACCGCCCCCACTCCGATAATGAGACCGAGCACCTGGCTGAGGCTCAGTGGCTGGTGCAGAAGGGGCACCGCTGCCGCCGACGCCACGAGTGGACTCAAACAGCCAATGGCCGAGCTGATCGAGGCCGCCAAGAAGCGCTGAGCGTAGTTGAGCACGAGGTGGCCAGCCGACGGAATAGTGGCCACGAGGACGACCCACTTCCAGTCGCCGGCGTGGGCGGTGAATATCGACTGTCGGCTCACGAGCACGACCGGCGCTACCATGACCGCACAGAGGAGCAGAACGCTCGTGGTGAACTCCAGCGCGTCGTGGGTGACCCGGACTCTCTTGCCCGCCAGCCAATAACCGGTCCACATCAGCATCGCCGCCACGGCAAAGCAGCCCCCCTCGAAAGCGTGTGGCGATCGCGTTCCCGGACCCAGTACCGCGACGGTGACGCCCAGCATGGCCACCACTACCCAGACCACGTCGAGCGGACGCAGCCGCTCGTGGAACATGCGCCGGGCAATGAGCATTACCAGCGCCGGTTGCATCGCGCCGAGTACCGTGACGTCAACCACCGAGGTGAGTTTCAGAGCGCAAAAGAAGAAGATAAAGTCAGCCGTCAAGAAGGCGGCCGGTCCTATCGACACGCGCATCGTCGCCCACGACGGTCGGCGCCCCATGACGGCCGACACGACCCACAAGAGCAGCGCCCCCACCCATATACGCCAAAACGTCACGACGAGCCCCGACATGCCGTAGGTGAGGGAGGCGAAGACGCCACCGAAACCGGTCATCAGACTCCCAAGAATGGCCGCGGCGATTCCCCGTTGCGGGCGCTGCTCGTGAGGGAGGTCCATGGCTGTCCACCTTAACGGCGACGTGTGGAGAAGGGCCTGAGGTGAAAGAATGACGTGTGAGCAATTTGGATGATGCACGATCACCCGTCGAGAGCTCCTTCACCCCCTTCGCCTTTTCGGCCCTGTGTCTCTGCTTCGTTACCGTTGGGGCCACCACCTCACTCTTTGGCCCGCTGCTCAACGCCATTGCCGAGCGCTTCCACCGCTCGCTCCCGGCGGCCGGCACCGTCCTTAGTGCCTACTTCGTGGGCGGGGTCCTCGGGGTGCTACTGGGTTGGACCATCGTGCACCATTTCGCTGGTCGCGTGGCGACTCGAACCGGACTCTTGACCATGGCGGTGGGTACCCTGGGGGTTGCGGGGGCCGCTCACCAGCAACTCTGGACGCTCTTCTTGCTCTCGGTATGCCTCATTGGCTTTGGCTTCGGCATGCTGGATTTTTCGCTGAATACGATTCTCGCTCGGACCGAACCCCGGGGGCGGGCCCACCGCTTGTCCTTCGCCAACGCCTTTTGGGGTATCGGCTCGATTGTTGGGCCCCTTGTCGTCATTCTTCTGCGACCCAAGAATTTCCCGGTCCTCTTCCTAATGGTTGGCGTGATTGCCCTAGTCTTGTCACCAATGTTTAGGGGCCTCGCTGCTCCGGCGCTCAAGAAGGAATTCCTCGCCACCGAGACCCTCGACCGTCGAGCGATTCGGCCCATCCTGGTGACCTTCATCGTCGCGTACATCCTCTACGTGGGACTCGAAACAGCGGCCTCGGGATGGATTACCTCGGACCTCCACGCGAGTGGGTTTAGCGAAAGCGTCGGCGCCTTCGTCACGGCCGGCTTTTGGCTGGGTTTCACCTTGGGACGCGTCGTGGGTGGCCGCTTGCACACGCACTTTTCCGCGCAGCAGCTCGTCCTCGGCGGGCTCATCGCCACGGCAATCTCGTGCCTCGCGGCGCTCAATCACACCCTGGCCCTCATCGCCTTCCCCCTGGCGGGCCTGGTACTCGCGAACGTGTACGTCTTTGGCATCATCTGGTACCAATCACTGGTAGGAACTGACAACCGGGGGGTCTCATTCATGATCGTGGCCACCATGTCGGGGGGTGCCCTCGGTCCCGGTGTCGTAAGTTGGGTAGTCTCACTGAGCAGCGTGCGCAGTGTTCCCTGGTGCTTGGCGGGCCTGGCGATGCTCACCGTCATCGCCTTCGTGAGCTCGAACCGCTACCGGCCCCTTACATCGCGCTAAGCAACTCGTAAATAACGTGCGCGGCGGCGATGCCGGTTATTTCGGCGTGGTCGTAAGCGGGGGCGACTTCCACCACGTCAGCGCCCACCAGATTCAGGTGCTTAAAGGAACGGAGTATTCCGAGCAGCTCGCGACTGGTGAGGCCGCCCGCTTCGGGAGTCCCGGTGCCCGGGGCGTGGGCGGGATCGAGGACGTCGATGTCGATGGAGACGTAGACCGGGCGGTTTTCCACCCGAGCCGCAATGCGCTCAATGGCCCCGGCGAAACCGAGGTAGTCGAACTCGGTAGCCGAAAAGATATCAAAACCCAGGTCGGCGTCATCCGAGAGGTCCTTTTTCGAATACAGGGGACCGCGCACGCCTACGTGCATGGACCCCTCGCGGTCGATGAGCCCCTCCTCGGACGCACGGCGAAAGGGGGTGCCGTGCGTGTACGCCGCTCCGAAATACGTATCCCAGGTGTCGAGGTGGGCGTCGAAGTGCACCACCGAAATGGGTCCGTGCTTGGCGGCCATAGTTCGTAGCAGGGGCAGGGCGATGGTGTGGTCGCCACCAATAGAGATAATGCGCTTGGCTCGCTCGTGCAGGTCGCGCGACCCACGCTCAATGTCGGCGAGCGCCCCTTCGATATCGAAGGGGTTCACCCCGAGGTCGCCGGCGTCGGCGACTTGGTACTTCGCGAATGGCGAAACGTCAACGGCTGGATTGTAGGGGCGAAGGAGCCGTGATGACTGGCGAACGTGGCTGGGACCGAAACGGGCGCCCGGACGGTAGCTCACCCCCGTGTCGAAGGGGATTCCCAGTATGGCGACGTCAATATCGCTGACGTCATCTATTTCGGGCAGGCGAGCGAAGGTTGATTGACCGGCGTAACGGGGGATTTTGGTGGCGTCGACCTGGCCGACGACACCATTTTCAACGATGCGAGGAATCTTGTTCGAAGTCACCATGCTCCTTTGCGAGGTCTCTCGACTCTAGATGAAGGTGGGGTCGGGGCTGAGGTGTTCGTGTACCCCGAACCAGCGGCCATCCACACGCTGGAACACAATGCTCTCTCGTTCGCCCAACACTATTGACGATTCCCCGTCTTTCAATGTGGTGCGCACCGCGTGGGTGAACACCGCCAGGTCGTCGCGCAGCATTGTGACGGCACCGTCGGTACTCACACATCCCAAGACCCGGAAGTCGCCCGCTTCCCACTCACGCCAGACCGCTTCGTAGTCGGCGCGGCTGGTGAGAGGGCGTTCAAAATTGTAGAAGAGAAAGGTCGCCGACGGCGCGAAGCATGCGAAGTAGCCCTCGCGGTCATGACTCCCGAAAGCGGCCACCAAGGCCGCCGCGGCGGCCGACACCTCGGACTGGCTCATCGAACTTCTTGGCCCTGGGCCAGCGCCGCTTCCGAGGCCACAACGGCCGCGTCCTCGGCCGTTCGGTCCATCCCCCGGGTAGCGAGGAAGTAGAGAATCCCCGACAGGAACATACCGATCATCCACGAGATGTCAACGTAATTGAGCTTGACGAAACCCCAACTGTTGTAATAGCCGTAAATGGAGCAGAAGGGCACTTCGATAGCGACGCCGATGAGGTAGATGATGCAACCACGCGCACCCCAGCGCCCGTAGATGCCATCCTTCGTGAAGAAGTCGGTAATCGCGAACTTGCCGTGACGAACGAAGTAGAAGTCGACCAGGTTAATCGCGGTCCACGGCGCGAGGAGGTACAGCATGATGGTCAAGGAGTCGTTCAGGGCGGACGACGACACGTTGAACAAAATACCGAAGAAGCCAGCGACCACGCCCAAGATAAGAATGACGGTGACGCGCACTTTCGGGCCAGTGGGCACTGGGCGCCACGAGTCAAGCGCGGTCACCACCGAAAGCATGCCCGAATACGCGTTCATGCCCATGGTGGCAACGAGGGCGCCGGTGGAGAGGACAACCAAAATTGTCCCGCAGTGGGCAAACACGTGGTTTCCCGCTTCGCTGAGCGCTTGGAGCGGGCTCGACACGCCCAGGTAGATGGCCAGCCAAGCACCCATCGGAATCAACCACATCGGGGACAAGGCACCACCGAAGAACACGGAAGTGATCAAACGACGCGCGTCCGTACTCTTGGGCAGGTAACGCGAGTAGTCCGATACGTAGGGGGCGTAGGTGATGTTGTACGAGGCACTCACCGCGAACATGCCAAAGAAGCCAGCGGTGGAGTAGCCCAGCGGCGTCGATGATGCCGCCACGTGCACGTGGTAGCTGAAGAGTCCAATGGTGGTGATGATCCAGAAGGGGAACGAGGCCCAGAAGAGAGCGATGAAGACCCGGTGGATCCAGTCGTGACCGAAGACGGCGATGATGACCGTAATGACCATCAGGCCAATCGCGAAGGTCGTGGTGTTCCAACCCCACAGCGCCTGCACGCCGAGTTTCAAAATAACCGTGTCGACAATATTGAAGCCGACGAAGGTGAAGGTGGAAGCCAGGAGAACAATCATGACGCCCTGGTAGCCGAACTGGGCGCGCGACTGCACCATCTGGGGCAGACCCAGCCGAGGTCCCTGCGCCGCGTGCGCCGCCATGAAGAGCGTCCCGAAGAGCACGCCCAACACGGCCGCTATAGCGGACCACTTGATGTCGAGACCGTAGACCGGTCCGAGGAATCCGATCGCCACGGTGAAGGGTTGGAAATTGCCGAGGAACCAGAAGGGTCCCTGACGCCACACCTTGCCGTGTCGCTCGCTTTCGGGCACGTAGTCAATATGCCGACTCTCTATGGCCGTGAGACTCCCCGATGTGTTTTCCATACTTCCCCCCTTAATGAACTACTGCGCAGGTTACTGCGTGACTGAGGCCAAACTATTGATAGGGGGCTAGGCGTGCCGGGCCGTGGCCCGCAAGGGCGAGTGCCATTCGCGCTTTGCGAAGATTAATTGCACGTCAGAGATGTGCCTTTCGAGGAAGGCCGCTTCGGAGTACTGCAAGTACATACGCCACATGCGCTCAAAGCTGGGACTGAGTCCGAAACGTTCGTAGGCGTCTGGGTACTGGTCCAGGTTGGCGCGCCAGCGGCGCAGGGTTTCGGCGTAGTGGCGACCAATGTCCTCCACGTCAATGAGGCGCAAATCTGACACCGAGGACGAAGACGTCACAATGGCGCCGAGACTGGGAAGAAAACCACCAGGGAAAATCAGATCTTTGATGAAGTCCTGGGAGTTTTTCGTTCGCTCGTAGGAGAAGTCTTCAATCACGATGGCCTGAATGGCGACCAGGCCGTCGGCCTTGACGAGGGAGGCGCATTTCGCGAAGTAGGTGTCGAGTTGGCGCCACCCAATAGCTTCCACCATCTCCACCGAGACCAATTTGTCAAAGGTGCCTTGAATGTCACGATAATCCTGATTTCGTATCGATACCAGCTCATCAAGCCCTCGCTCCTCAACCAGGGCACTGGCGTAGGCGAACTGGGCGTCGGAAATAGTGACGGAGGTCACACGGCAGCCGTAGGTGCTGGCCGCGTAGACCGCCAGGCCTCCCCAACCAGTGCCAATTTCGAGGAGATGGTCAGCGGGTCCTAGGTCGAGTTTGCGACAGAGCATGTCGAGTTTGGCGATGGAAGCTTCTTCGAGGCTGACCTCTGGCTGGTTGAAAAAGGCGCAGGAATAACTCATGGTCGGATCAAGCATCAGGGCGTAGAAGGCGTTACCCAGGTCGTAGTGGGCGGTGATGTTGGCCTTGTCCCGCGCTCGATTCACTCGCTGAAATCTTCGAGTGAGCGCCGTGAGTGGCGCGCTGCGCCGAGCCAAAATATCGAGGTGGTGCAGGACGGGGTCCATGTTTCGAATGACGAACTGGGTAAAAGCGGTGAGATCCGCGACGTCCCACCAGCCTTCGGTGTAACTTTCGCCGTACCCGACCGAACCGTGACGTACCAGGGCGGAGTAGGCCCGCGTGTCACTCACCGTAACTTCAAAGTGCGGGAGCCCCTTGCCGAAGTGGTGACGCCCCTCGTGGTCCACCAGCGTGAGCGATCCGTAGGTCAGTCGGCGTAGGAGCCAACGCAAGACGGCCTCGGCCCAACGCGATCGACGCAGACGAGATACGGAGGTGGTGTGGGGGGCAATCATCTCGGTCATGGCTTACTCGGCTGGCGTTTTAGCAGGGTGGGTGAAGAAGGGGGCCTTTTTTCGCCACAGTTTGAGTGCTTCTCGGTAAATCCCGCACGTCACGCCATAGGTCATTAGAGGTTGTCGCCAGACTAATTTGCCCATCGAGGTACTGTCCAACGCCACGCGGTCAAGGGAGAGCCCCGCGTCAAAAATTCGCTCCTCGCCACGGCGATTCCCGAGGTGCAGTGACAAGTGTTCACCCGGCGTCGTCGAGGAGAAAACGTATTCGTGGTCCATGCCCAGAAAGGGTGAAACGTGGAGTTCTTTCATAAAGCGCTGCTTGGACTCTCGGCCATTCAAGACGTAGCGATGCCGTTCCAGCCAGGGGGTGGAGCGCACTTCGAGGACCACGTGGTCGACGTCTTCTTCATTTTCCGCGTAAACGTAGAAGGTCGTCAAGGGATTGAAGAGGAAGCCCCAGGTTCGCAGATGCCCCAGCATGGCTACTCGCCCCCGCGGACGGACCCCGGTAGCGAGTTGCACCTCGTCACGAATCGAGTTCTCCAAGGAGCGGCCCTGGTCACCACCGAAGTCACTGCGTCGAAACCAGACGGCGTTGACCCCCGCCATCGACCAGCGGGGATGTTGCGCCACTACCTCGGACAGCTCATCGAGAAAGAGCAGCGGCATGGTCGTGCGGTATCGAAACTCGTGAGCCACGTCACCGGTGGCCTCGGTGGCGAAACGCTTATGCGTTACCCACCCTTGGTAGAGCGCGCTCTTCACTCGTTAACCATGGCCGCCGCGGCCTCGAGGGCCGTGACCACGACGTGAGCGCTTCGAGCCCCGTCTTCGTGGAAACCGTAGCCCCAGTAGGCCCCGGCGAAGGACACGCGGTCGACGCCCGATATTTCACCGTGTCGCGTCTGGGCAATCATGGCCGCCGAGTCGAAGACGGGGTGGCGATAGTGCACAAGGGCTCGAACCGCTTCTGGGGCGATCAGCGCCTCGTCGTTCAAGGTCACGTAGAAGGTTTCTGGCGCGGCGAAGCCCTGCAAGCGCGACACGTCGTAGGTCAAGGTGGGCACGGTGGCCCCGGGCGAACAACGGTAATTCCAGCTCGCCCGGGCTCGGGCGCGGCGGGGCATCACTCGTTCGTCCACGTGCAAGGTGGCCACGTTGTCGGCGTAACGAATTGCACCCAGTATCTCCACTTCGGCGGAAGTGGGATTCGCCAGCACAGCGAGCGCCTCGTCAGAGTGCGTGGCCAAAATCACGTGGTCGTAGAGCTCGATGGCTCCGTTTACCTCGAGTTCAACTCCCTGATTCGTCCGTGAAACGCGGCGAACCGGTGCATTGAGGCGGACGCGATCACCGAGTCGAGCAGCGATGGCGTCGACGTAGCGCACCGAGCCGCCCACCACGGTTCGCCACTTTGGTCGGTCCCTCAGCGAGAGCAATCCATGATTATTGAGAAAGCGAAAGAGCATCTCGGCCGGGAAATCGGCGAAGGTAGTGGGGTCCGCACTCCAAATGGCCGCTCCCATTGGTATCAAGTAGTGCTCGACGAAGGCTCGGGGGTACGCCCCATCGCGCAGAAAGTCCGCGAGTGAATAGGTCAAGTCATCTTCTGATTCAAGGAGTCGCTTCGCCGCCTTATTGAAGCGTGGAATTGCTCCCAGCATGCGCCAAAAGGCGGGTCGAATGAGATTGCGGCGTTGCGCAAAGATTGTTGACAGGGCCGACGAACACCACTCGAGGTTGGCGTGGTCGTCGCTCACCGAAAAACTCATGTCGCTCGGGCGAGACGGCACCTGCAACTCGTCGAACAATTTTGTCAGCATCGGGTAGCAGGCGTGGTTGAAGACCATGAAACCCGTGTCAATCGGGTACAGCGAGCCTCCGCTGCTTACTTGGTGCGTGTGCGCGTGGCCACCGAGGCGGTCGTCGGCTTCAAACAGCGTCACGTCGAAACGTGGGTGCAGGAGGTGGGCACTAACGAGTCCGGCAACCCCGCTGCCTACGACGGCGATACGCACTTGAGCTCCTCATTGACCATTTGACGCAACGGACTTGTCCGCCAATTCAACTTTACCGTTAGCGTAGAAAGGTCGGTCAGGAGGACCCATGCCCCGTTATCACACCACCGTTCACTCCTCACTCAGTGCCGAGGCGGCTTTTCTTTACATGGCCGATTTCTCGAACGCCGCAGTTTGGGACCCCGGCATCACTAGCGCGGAGCGAGTCGGCACGGGACCAGTGACCTTGGGATCGCGCTTCATACTCCAGGCCACCTTCGGCAAGAGCACCATGCCCCTCGAATACGTTCTCGCCGCCTACGAACCACACCAGCGACTACTGCTGTGCGCCGAGACGGAGAAGGTTAAGTCCATCGACGAAATCATCATTTCGCCGACCACCACGGGTTGCGACGCGACCTACCGTGCCGAGCTGATTACCTTGGGTTCGTTTCGCTGGGCGACTCCCATCGTCGCCCTACTTTTCAAGAAAATTGGTGACAAGGCCCGCGACGGGCTACGACGCGAACTGAACCCGTGAGCAATCGAGCCCTGGTTCGGGCCGCTGACGCCACCCTCGAGGGCAGTGTGATCTTGAGTTTTCTAGGGCTGGGATACCGCATTCGCCAACGCCTGGGCCACTGGAGTTCCCCCGCGCCACTGAGCCAGCGTTGGGTCGTGATAACTGGAGCGACGTCGGGTCTTGGTCTCTTCACTGCGCGGGCCGCCGCGGAGCTCGGCGCCAGCCTCGTTTTGGTTGGACGCGACCAAGATCGCCTGCACCGTACCCGAGACGAAATGAGGGCCAGCTGCCCCTCGGTGCGTATTGAAGGCCTCGTCGCCGATATGGCTTCGCTCGCCGACGTTCGGCGACTGGCTGGGGAACTTACGGCCATCACCCCCGTCATCGATGTTCTCGTGCACAACGCGGGGGCCATCAGCGATCAGTGGACGGCGTCACCCGAAGGTATCGAAACGACCGTCGCGGCTCAGGTCCTCGGACCCTTTCTTCTCACCCAACTCCTTGTCCCCGCCCTGGAGCAATCCCAGCCCGGGCGCGTTCTCACGGTGACGTCTGGCGGTATGTACACCTGGAAATTTGTCCTTGACGATTTGCTGATGCGGCCCAACGGCTACGACGGCGTTAAGGCCTACGCCCGAGCCAAGCGCGCCCAGGTGTTGCTCGCGCACGAGTGGGCGCGGCGAACCCGAAGCAGTGACATTCTCTTCGCCACCGTCCACCCTGGGTGGACCGACACGCCCGGACTCGCCCACGCCTTGCCCGCCTTTTACCGCTTCCTACGACCTTGGCTGCGCACGCCCGCCGAAGGGGCCGACACCCTGCTTTGGCTGATGGGCAGCGACCAACTGGAGACTGGCAACGGACGCCTTTTCTTTGATCGGCGCGTGCGCGGCGAGCACAAGATTCCCGTTACGCGTTCGGGCGATCAGCTACTCGACCAAAATCAATTGTGGGAATGGTGCGTCAATCAGACCTCACTGTGAGAGAGTGAGAATTGTGAGTCCTGAAAAGTACACCTCAGTGTGGGCCAATCACCCCGCCGTGCGAACGGGTAGCGACCTGACGCGTGGCGAACGGGCGGCCGACCGCATGCGCAACGCTATGGGGAGTTGGCCCTTCGTCTTCGGGTTTTTTGCGGTGATGATTCTTTGGGCCCTGACCAATACCGTCTTTTTAGAACACGTGCTGCACCACCGAGCCTTCGACCCCTACCCCTACATCTTGCTAAACCTGTTCTTGTCAATGATGGCTGGCGTGCAAGCCGCTGCACTTCTCATCGCCGCCAAACGTTCCGACGCAATTAGCTCGGAAGTTGCGCTTCACACTTCGCAAAACACTGATGAAATAAAGACGCTCATCATTGAGAACACCGAGCTCACGGCGCAAGTCAAACGGACAACGGACTTGCTCGACGAAGTGCACGCCCACGTCACGGCCATTGGCGAGAAGCTCGGCATTGAGGCGGGGACGTTCCGACCACCGCCAACGAGCTCCTAGGCCCTTATTTAGGACAAGAAAAGGTGATTTTTCGCCTTTTCTTATGTCCACTCGTTACGTTATTTTCATGGCAAGAGCAAAGCAAGCGACCGCACCCGTCATTTGGGGCCCCGAGGCTCGTCCTCGCCGTCGTCGCTTTCACCGTCCCCAGCGTCGAATCGCCGAAAATCTCTCGATTCTCGCGGGGCTCGGCCTCGGTGCCGTTCTCGCTTTAACCTTCACCGTCGAGGACCGAGCGGCGGTGCACTCCCCTGGTGGCTGGTGGTTACTCGTGGCGCGCCTCAGTGGCATGGTCGCGGCCTACGGCCTCCTCGTCATGGTCGTATTGATTGCTCGTATTCCCCAGCTCGAACGAGCGGTAGGGCAGGACCAACTCGTTCGTTGGCACCGCAAGATTGCCCCCTACCTCTACTACCTCATGACCGCGCACATCATCACGGTCGTCGTCGGCTACGCCATGCTCTCGAAGAGCGGCATCGTGGCGCAGTTCTTCACCTTCCTTTGGCACTACCCTGACATTTTGAGCAGCGTCGTCGGCTTCATTCTTTTGACCATGGCCGCCGTGACGTCAATACGCCAGGCGCGACACGCGATGAAGTACGAGACCTGGTGGACGGTGCACCTCTACACCTACATCGGCCTCGCCCTCTCCTTTTCGCACCAGATCCGCACCGGTGTCATGTTCCTCGGTCACCCTCTCTACACCCAGATTTGGACGGGAGCGTGGCTGGCGGTGGGTGGCATCGTGATCCTGGTCCGCTTCGGTTTGCCCCTGTGGCGTAATCTCCAGTGGCAATTGCGGATTGAAAACGTCACCCAGGTCAATCCCGGGGTCTACGCCATCACGGTGAAGGGACGTCACTTGGAAAGGATGGCCATTTCCGGTGGGCAATTCTTTCAGTGGCGTTTCATGAGTCCGGGACTTTGGTGGCACAGCCACCCTTACTCAATCTCAGCGCTGCCTCGACCACCCTTCATGCGCCTTACGGTAAAGGGCTTGGGCGACCAATCAACGGCCCTGGCCAAGTTGCGACCAGGAACACGAGTTTTCGTCGAAGGTCCCTTTGGTGCCTTCACGCACCACAAGTCGTCCAACCAAAAGTGCGTGCTGATCGGCGCCGGGGTGGGACTCACACCTATTCGCTCCCTGCTCGAAGACATGCCCTCGGCCAAGCAGGTCGAAGTGATTATTCGAGCCACGACTGTCGATGACGTCGTGCACCGTGACGAGTTGCAAGCGTTCGCGGCCGCTCACCGGGGGCAGTACCACGAGCTCATTGGCTCTCGCGAACAGATTCGCATGAACGGCGAGATGATCTTGTCGCTCGTGCCCGACATTCAATCAAGTGACATTTACCTATGTGGACCGGAGGGTTTTATGCAAGAAGTTAGGACAATTTTGGCGGGGTTGCGCGTGCCGCACACCAGCATTCACTACGAAAGCTTTTCCTTCTAATGATGAAAGCCCCCATCATCGTTACCAGTACCGTGGTCGGACTCGCCTCCGTCCTGTCCTTTCGTTCAACGCCGGTTCAGGTAAAACTCACTATCCCCTCTGGCCCCGCAACGACGCAGCCGAGCCAGCCCCACGCGCCTAAGTCGACGGCAACGACTACGCCCCCGACAACGACAACGTCAGCGGCGCCTTCGGGGACAGCGGGATCGACGGGTGGAACAACCACAGTGGTGCATCAGACTCACTGTGGCACCACACCCGCAACCCAGTCAACGGGATCTACCGGTGTTTCCGGATCGTCGGGTGCTTCCGGCATATCGGGCGCATCGGGTGCTTCCGGAGAAAGCGGTTCAACCGGCGAGAGTAATAACGCAGTTCCAAGCGTTTCTGGGGTTTCCGGGGTTAGCGCAGTCACTGGAGCGAGCGGCGCAACAGGAGTCATCGGTGTTGCCGGTCCTTCCGGCGGCTCTGACGACGGTGGTCCGGGGGACGACGGTGGTCCGGGGGACGACGGTGGTCCACGTCACGAGCGGGGCAATGTAAGCGTCGCCCACGCCGTGCACCCAATGGTGGTCTCGGCGCGTTGCGTAACCACCACTTCAGTCACGCGGACGCCCTCGCACAAACACCACCCAGTGACCACCACCACGGTTAAGAAGACCACTACAACTACCACGGTTCCACGGCCCACCACGACAACGACGGTGGTCTCCAGCACTCGGACGGCAACTGGCCAAGTGTTCAACTACTACTTCGGCACACTGAGCGTGACAGTCACGGCCAAGGGTAAGAAAATCACAGGAGTGACCATCGCGTCGCTCAACGACGGCGGCAACCCCCGCTCGGCCAGCATTGACAGTTACGCATTGCCAATTTTGATCAACGAAGCGAAGAGTGCGCAGAGTGCCAAGATTGCTACCGTCTCTGGGGCCAGTTACACCAGCGCCGGTTTTGTCGCCTCACTGCAAAGTGCCCTGACCAAGCTCGGTATCTAAACATTGTCTCGCCGACACGAGCGCGTGGAGGTGATGGGCACCATAGTCACCTTCGACTTCTACGGGGAGGCGCGCGATCTCGACAGTCGTCTGGAGGAAGCGACTCGTCTGCTACACGACGCTGACGAGACCTTTTCTTTGTGGAAGTCCCAAAGCCTGATGAGCCAGTGGCGGCGTGGCGAATTGGCCGTCCAACCCATTGAACTGAAGGAAGTTCTCGATCGTTGCGACATTGTTCGTGCCCAGACCGACGGCTGGTTTGACCCTTGGTCACTACCCGGTGGCGTCGATCCCACGGGTTTTGTCAAGGGCTGGGCGGCGCAACGCGCCTGTGATGTCTTTCGAGATTTGCCCCTACGCGGCGTCATCGTTAACGCCGCGGGTGACATTGCCGCTTGGGGCCACGACGACGACGGTGAACGCTTTCGCGCCGGCATCGTCTCCCCTCAACAAACACAGGCGATAGCCCATACGGTGTGGCTTGACGCCGCTCTCGCGACTTCTGGTAGCTACCTGCGCGGCAACCACCTCTTCAACCCTAAGGGTCGCCATTTCGGGACGAAAGCGGCGTCGGCCAGCGTTACCGGTCCCGACCTAGCGGTGGCTGATGCCTTCGCCACCGCGCTCGTCTGTGGTGGCGAACCCGTGCTCGATCTCGTGTCAGCCGTCGAGGGCTACGAGGGCCTGTTACACCATTTTGACGGACGAGTCCAGCACTCGTCCGGCTTTGCCCTGATTGAGAACTAGTGCGTCCGGCGCCCCGGTACGGGCGCAATGAGAATAAGTGAAAGGTACGTCACCACCGCAATTGCCAGGTGCATCCACACCAGTACAAAGACCGCGTCGAGGGGTTGACCCATAAGCAGGATAAAAACGTCGGGCAGGAGCAAGACGAGCGTCACCACTATTGCCATGCGCAAAAAGAGCCAGGTTGCCTGAGACGAAATACGCGTGACCACCGGCCAACCAGCCCCCGCTATCACCACGCCAATGATGGTGAGCTTGGCGTACTCGAGGAACTGAAAGTGCGCGTAATTCTTTTGGGCCGGGAACATCCAGATGCCGAGCTTCACCAGGAGAAAGTCTGCGACGAGCGACCCCACCACCGCCACGAGAGTGGCGATGGCCACCGCCCGCGCATTCGGTGATTGACGGGGCTTAAAGTCGACGTGAAAGTACTCAAGCCATGGTTGTAAAAAACGAGGAAACTGTTCAATCGAGAATTGCACGCAAACTCCTTAACTGTAAGAGACCAGTGTAGGGAACGATTCAGCGTGGCGAGTCGAAATCGACGTTCTCGAGCAAGGTGCGAAGTTGTCGACCCATCTCACGGGCGGGACCGGTAATTTCTCCGATGGCGTCTCCCTCGACACTCACGTCGTCACCCGGCTCATACAGTGACACCTTCATTCCCCGTCCGCCACGACGAGCCACCACCGTCCACGGCAAGCCCTCAACACCCGAGTCGTGGGTGGCCACGATGTTGCTGCCTTCGCTGGTGAGTTGCCACTCGGGTGACCGGGCGTGGTCAATCACGCGCTCCAGGTCGGATGACTTGGAAAGGCTCACTGCTCGCACTCGTCGCGCAAACGCTCGAGCGTGGTTCGAATCGACGAAACCGTGAAGTCAGCACGGTTGAAGCCCGCGGCGGCGTCTTCGTCGCGCATGAAGTCAGGCCGCCGATCGGCCCACGACTCGCGCACCACGCAACCCTCATCGCTGGGGGTCACACGAAATTCCCAGTCCGAAATGTCGTACTCTTCATAGGTCACACGAAAGGCGAAGACCTGCGTTGGCTCGAATGCCGTTACCGTGGCGATGGTCGACCACTCGTCACCGTCACGCGCGTTGCTTCCTTCGAAACGGGCCCCGAGTGAGGGACCCACGGCACCGTCCAGCCAGGCGCCTCCGGTGTTTTCTGGCGACCACGAACCCATTTTGGCCAGATCGCTCAAGGTGGCGAAAACCAGCGCCGCGTCCGCGCGCACGCTGCACTCATCAAAGTAGTCAAAAGTAGTCATGCGCTCAGCCTAGGTGGCGCGGGAGCGCACCCGCGGCGGGGGTGGGGAATCCAGGCCGAAGAATAATGCGACGCCAAAACCCACCAGGAGTATCACTTCCCCTTGAAAAAGTTCGTGCACGTGCCAGTCCGGCAGTGAACACGCGGCGAGTACGCCACCGGCGAACTGCGTCACAACGGGGAGGCTCCGAGCGACGTGGCGCCCGGGCAGCAAGGAGATGGAGAGAGCGAAACTGGTCAGCGCCATCGTTACCCCCACGGTCATATGGGCCCAATTCAAAAGTGCACCTTGGTTGTAGGGGGTGAGCAACAGAAGTGGGAAACCAACTGCTTCCAAAAAAATTCCGTTCACGAACCATCGCGCACATTGCTGATGAGCCAGGGAGCGTCCGACAAAAACAAGTCCTCCAGTGGCGCTTAAAAAACCAATGCTGAGTACCGGGAGGGTCGTCGGGGTCACTCCATAAAAGGAGATCCCGTCACTCTGGGCAATACTCGAGAAGTTCCGGTGCACGCAATAGGCCAATGAGGCGTACAGCACGAGTTGGGTGCTGGCGAGCACCTTCGGCGGCGAGGACCTTAGCGACCTCGTGTGGTCACCCCTGGAAACGAACGATTGAGGCGCCGAGCTCTTCGAGGGCCGCCTCACGACCAACCCACTTATCGACGCGCACCCACTTGCCCGCATCCAGGTCCTTGTAGCGCTCGAAGAAGTGCTTGATGGTGTTCAAGATTGCTTCGGGTACGTCACTGATGTCGTTGGCCTGCTTCCACGCGGGGTCGTAGGCGGGAACGCAGAGCAGCTTGGCGTCTTCGCCCCCTTCGTCGGTCATGATGCACATGCCGAGAATCTTCGATTCAATAAAGCAACCCGGAAAGGTGGGAAACTTGGTTAAGACCAGTGCGTCGAGGGGGTCACCATCGCCCCCAAGCGTGTCGGGAATGAAGCCGTACTCCGCGGGATAGGCCATGGCCACGTTCAGGTGGCGATCGAGCTTGATGACACCAGTCTCTTCGTCAAATTCGTATTTATTTTGACTGCCGGCGGGGATTTCGACAAAGACGTTTACGGTACTCATGGGGCTCCTTCAGGGTGGCACTCGACACCCTTTAACTGTAGTCAGAGCCGACTGGGGCGGGAGAGGTCTTCTCTAGACTGAACCTGAGCCATTTTCGTGGTAATTGAGGAGTGAGTGGTGGAGCGAATTGCTGTAGTGGGCTGCGGATTAATGGGGTCAGGTATTGCGGAAGTGGCTGCCCGAAGTGGCTTCGAGGTGATTGTCGTGGAGTCCACGAATGCCGCCGTCGACCTCGGACGAGAGCGCGTAAGCAAATCACTGCGCAAATCACTTGACGCGGGCAAATTGTCGCCGGAGGATTTCGAGAACGCGAGCCAACGACTTCACTTTTCCACGGAACTCAGCGCGCTTGTTGGCGCGGACCTTGTTATTGAGGCAATATCCGAACAAGCGGATGGCAAATTCGAACTCTTTCGCCAACTTGACGAGCTCTTTGGTGACGCCCCGGTCGTCCTGGCCTCGAATACGTCGTCGATCCCCATCGCTCGCATTGCTGAGGTCACGGCCCACCCCGAACGAGTGATTGGACTGCACTTCTTTAATCCGGTGCCCACGATGAAACTCGTTGAAGTAATCGCCGGACAGCGCACCAGTAAGGAAACGGTCCTCAAGGCCCACGAACTGGCTGCCGCACTGAATAAGACTGCCGTCACCGCTCCCGATCAGGCCGGCTTCATAGTCAATGCCCTCCTCATCCCCTATCTCCTGGCCGCGATTCGACTCTTCGAAAGCGGTAACGCCAGTTCCCAAGACATTGATACCGCGATGGTGCTGGGTTGCGGTCATCCCATGGGACCCCTTCGCCTCACTGATTTGATTGGCCTGGACACCACGCTGGCCATCGCCGAAGTGCTCTTTGCGGCGTCCGGTGAGGCTCATTTGACCCCGCCCCCGCTACTCGTCACCATGGTTGCCGAGGGCCGCCTGGGACGTAAAACTGGTGAGGGCTTCTTTAGCTACCCCCAGTCGTGAAAACGAGAAGGGAAGCCCCGGCGTCACTGCTCAGCGGCACACTGATTCTTATTGCCGCGATGATGTCCATCATCACCAGTCTGGGGGCGCCACTCGTTACGACGGTCGCCATCAGCGACCACGTAAACCTGTCCACCGCCGAATGGATGCTCACCGCAACCTTGCTGACGGGGGCCCTCGCCACCCCGATCATGGGTCGGCTCGCCGACACGCACTTGCAGCACCGGGTTATTTTGTTCGCCCTCACCACCGTCATCATTGGACTCGCGGCGGCAGCCCTTTCTCGTAACTTTGCCGTCTTGGTGGTGGGTCGCAGTCTGCAGGGCCTGGGTCTCGGACTAGTCCCCGTGTGCATGACCATTGCTCGCAGCCAGCTCTCACCGGCTCGCGCCACCCGCACTATCGCCACGCTTTCGGTGACCGTGGCGGTGGGCGTGGGGCTGGGCTATCCCCTCACGAGTTTCGTGGCCCAGTTTGTCTCCTTTCACGCATCCTTCTGGGTGGCGACCGCCTTTGTGGGCGTCACGTTCGCTCTAGCGATGCGCGTGTTGCCAGTGCACCACGACGCTCCGCGCCAGAAATTCGACCTGGGGGGTGCGCTCACGCTGACTCTCGGGCTCACGGCGCTGCTCCTCTGGCTGGGAGAGGGCCAGGTATGGGGTTGGAGGTCGCGCATCTCCATCGTTTGCCTCGCCGTCAGCGTACTTATTCTTTTCGGCTGGGTCTTCTACGAATTACACCAGGACATTCCCTTGGTCGACCTACGCCAAGTCCGCCGCCGCAACGTCGTCGCCGCGGACGTCATTGGTTTCGTGGTCTGCGTGGCTATGTACCTCTTCTTACCAATACTGGTCGAGTTCGTGACCATTCCGGCGGCGTCAGGTTTTGGTTTCGGGGCGGACATTCTGACTTCGGGGATGCTGCTCGTTCCCTTGTCGGTCTCCACTTTTCTCGCGAGCCGACTCATTCCGCTGGCGCTCAAAGTGCTGCCCATGCGTATCCTGATTCCTATCGGTACCACCTTCTTCGGCGCCGCCTCACTCGGTTTCGTCTTCTTTCACCACCACCTCTACGAAGCGTTCATTATGTCGGGCATTGCCGGAATAGGGTCGGGCATCACCTTCGCCATCATGCCGGGCTACGTCGTCAAATCCGTCAAAGCGGAAGAGACGGGCGGGGCGCTGGGTTTCTACCAACTCTCGCGTAACGTCGGTCTCTCCATCGGCGCGGCAATCTCTGGGCTGATCTTGGCTCACTACACGCCCCGGGGCTCGTCCATTCCCTCCCTTAACGGGTTCATGGACACGATGAAAATAGCCGTTGGCTTGCTCGTCGTCTCGGGCATTTTGGCCTTCGTCCTCTTGAGCGAATCCACCTCGACGCCACTAACGCCCGCCATCAAGACAATGATGGAGGAGGAGGGTGAAGTGGCCGGGTCCGGTTTAAGTTTTGACGGCGGCGGCGACGCCTTCTAGGTAACCGGGTTTCGCTCGCGGAACGCGTCGGCGTGATGTTCCTGGTTTTCCATCACCGCCACCAAGTGTTCAACGGCGTCGTAGACGTCAACGAAGCGCAGGTAGAGGGGAGCAAAGCCGAAGCGCGCGATGTTGGGATCACGAAAGTCACCAATGACTCCTCGAGCAATTAAGGCTTGAATGATGCCGTAGCTGTCGGCGTGGCGCAGTGAGACCTGCGAACCGCGGCGAGCGTGGTCTCGCGGGGTGGCCAACTCGAAGACCCCCGGCAAGCGATCATCGATCGCGTCAATGAAGAGGTCCGTCAGGGCCAGGCTCTTTTCGCGTAGGGCGCTCATGGAGCTACGCGCAAAGACGTCGAGAGATCCGTCGAGGGCAGCCAGGGCCAAAATGGAAGGGGACGAGGTGACAAATTTTCGAATCCCCGCTGCCGATTCATAGTCCAGCACGAAATCAAAGGGGCGAGCGTGCCCGAGCCAACCCGAGAGCGGATTTTCCAATTGCTCCAGCCAGCGCGACGCCACGTACCCAAAGGCGGGGGCTCCCGGGCCACCGTTTAAATACTTGTAACCACAGCCGGCGGCGAAGTCCACCTTGGCGGCGGTCACGTCAAGGGGCACGGCGCCAGTGGAGTGCGCGAAGTCCCACAACATCAAAGCACCCGCCGCGTGCGTGAGGGCGGTAATGCCGGCGACGTCAAGTTGCTCACCAGTGCGAAAATCCACCTGCGTCAACATCACCAGGGCGACGTCGTCGTTCAAGTGCTCCGCCAGTGCGTTGCGATCAATGGCGCGAACCTCGACTGGCCGCCCCGCCTGCGTCGCCATGGCTTCGGCGATGTAAACGTCGGAGTGGAAATTGCGGTTGTCGGTGATGATGACGTGACGATCGGGTCGCAAACGCAGGGCGCCGCCAATCAATTTCGCCAACATGATGGTCAAGGTGTCGGCCACCAAAACCTCGCCGGGCTGGGCGCCGATGAGGGGAGCCAGTTTGTCACCCAGCCGCAGTGGCATATCCATCCAGCCAGCGGCGTTCCAGGATCGAATCATTCCCACGGGCCACTCCTGGTCAACGACGTCGCGCACTCGCTGCTGGGCGGAACGACTGAGGGGGCCGAGGGAATTACCGTCGAGATAAATCTCGCCCTCGTTGAGCAGAAACTCGTGTCGTAGCGGGGCGAGCGGATCGACCTCATCTCGCGCGATACAGGCATCTCGAGTTATCACAGTACGGACCTCACTTCCCAGAGTTGGGGATAGAGACGCTGGCCAAGCGTCGTTTCTAAATAAGCCATTCCGGCTGAACCACCCGTTCCCGGTCGGCGCCCGATTTGACGTCCCGCCATCAGCATGTGCTGGTGGCGCCACATGGACAGAAACTCGTCGTGATCCATCATCAGTTCCGCCACTGCGTGCAAGGCGGCTCGTGGGGCACTGTGGTGGGATCGATAGAGCGCCGCGATCATGGCCAGCTCGTCTTCGCCGCCCTCCTCGACAATTGCCTTGGTGGCGTGAAGGAAACCCCCAAAGAGCGAGGGGGCTTCACTCATGGCCCGTAGCCACTCGCGCGTCTCTTCGGAAAATAAGGAGAAGGACAGCATCTCTCGCTTGCCGCCGCCGCTCAAAAACTCAATCGCGCGAAATTGAAAGGATTGAAAACCCGAGGCCGGGTCCAGTGGGTCTCTAAAGGCGAGGAAACCCTCCGGTGACATCGTCTCGAGGACGCGCAGGTGTTGAAGCAAGAGTGTTTCGACCGAAACCAGACGACGCAGCGGGGCCAAGGCATTCCAGGGTTCGTCGGCCCAGAGGAAACGATTGGCTTGCTGTAACTCGTCAATCATCACCTTGAACCAAAGTTCGTAACTCTGGTGCACGACGATGAACAACAACTCGTCGTGCGCTCCGGGCGTCAAGGGTAACTGTAAATCGAGCAGATCATCGATTTTTAGGTACGAGGAGTAATCGGTTCCAGCCACCTCGCCAGACTACGACGCCTACGCCACCCAGTGCTATCGAATGAGTGGTTTGTACTTAATGCGATGAGGCGTGTCCGCATCAGTACCCAGTCGTTTGTGGCGCTCTGCCTCGTAGTCCGAGAAATTCCCCTCGAACCATCGCACCACCGCGTCTCCTTCAAAGGCCAGGACGTGGGTGGCGATGCGGTCGAGGAACCAGCGGTCGTGGCTAATGACGACCGTGCAACCGGGGAAACCGAGCAGTCCGTCTTCGAGGGCGCGCAGGGTGTCGACGTCGAGGTCATTGGTTGGTTCGTCGAGCAGCAAGACGTTGCCACCACTGCGCAAGACCTTGGCGAGCTGCACCCGATTTCGCTCACCGCCGGATAGTTCGCCGACCTTCTTTTGTTGGTCTGATCCCTTAAAGCCGAAACTCGAGACGTAGGCCCGTGCGTGTATTTCTCGATTACCGACGATCATGTGTTCTTGCCCACCACTGACTTCATCAAAGACCGTCGCGTTGGGGTCCAAGTTGTCGCGCGACTGATCAACGTAAGCGAACTGCACGGTGGAGCCAACTTCGAGTGAACCGCTGTCGGGCTGCTCGAGGCCAGTCATCATTTTGAACAGGGTCGTCTTACCAGCGCCGTTGGCGCCAATTACGCCGACAATGCCACCGGGCGGAAGGAGGAAGTTGAGGTCCTCGATCAAGAGACGATCGTCGAAGCCCTTCACGAGATTGGAGGCGTTCACCACGATGTCGCCCAAGCGCGGTCCGGCGGGAATCGCGATTTCCATTTTGTCGGCTCGGCGCTCCGCGGCTTCGGCTTCGGCCACTAATTCGTTAAAGGAGTTGAGCCGCGCCTTCCCCTTGCTCTGGCGAGCCTTCGGGGACATGCGTATCCAGTCCAACTCGCGTTCCAGAGCGGCTTGGCGCACCTTGTCGGACTTCTCCTCGGCGGCCAGTCGCGCCTGCTTCTGCTCCAACCACCCCGAGTAGTTCCCCTCGTAGGGGATACCGTGACCGCGATCGAGTTCGAGAATCCACGAAGCAGCGTTATCGAGGAAGTAGCGGTCGTGGGTAATAGCAACCACGGTGCCGCTGTAGTCCTGCAGGGCCCGTTCCAGCCAGGCCACCGACTCAGCGTCGAGGTGGTTAGTGGGTTCGTCCAGGAGCAGGAGGTCGGGCTTGGCGAGCAAGATGCGACAGAGGGCCACGCGGCGCTTTTCGCCGCCCGAGAGCGTCGTGACGTCAGCGTCGGGTGGAGGCAGTCGCAGGGCGTCCATGGCAATTTCAAGTTTGCGGTCGAGGTCCCACGCCCCCAGCGCATCAATACGCGTCTGCAGGCTTGACTGCTCGGCGAGTAGTGCGTCAAAGTCGGCGTCGGGATTAGCAAATTCGGCGCAGACCTCGTTGAATCGAGCGAGCAGGTCTCGCTGTTCAGCGACACCATCGGAGACGTTACCCACGACGTCCTTCGTGGGGTCCAGTTGGGGCTCCTGCGGTAGGTAGCCAACGGTAAAGCCCGGCGTCAAACGGGCTTCGCCCGTAAAGCCATCGTCGAGGCCGGCCATGATGCGAAGTAGTGACGACTTTCCCGAACCGTTGGCCCCGATGACCCCAATTTTGGCGCCCGGGTAGAAGGAGAGATTGATGCCCTTTAGAACCTCTCGGTCTGGTGGGTAGAAACGGCGCAGGTCGCGCATGCTGAAGATGTACTGAGCGGTCATGTTCCCA
This sequence comes from uncultured Actinomycetes bacterium, assembly GCA_903828785.1. Lineage (GTDB taxonomy): Bacteria > Actinomycetota > Acidimicrobiia > Acidimicrobiales > RAAP-2 > RAAP-2. The sequence goes on from CAIKNP010000007.1 coordinate 22,190, forward strand.
TTCTCCCACGTCCCCCACCTTGCGCGAAAACACCTCATGTACCTTTAAAGTGGTTACCGTGCCCCAAACTCCAAACCCCCTGCATCGTCACGCCCCCGACTGGCTCATTCTCACGATTGCCTGCATCGCGCAGTTCATGGTGGTGCTCGACGTATCAATCGTCAACGTGGCCTTACCCCACATGGGACTCGACCTCGGTCTCAACCAGACCAAAGCCCAGTGGGTCATCAACGCCTACGTACTGACCTTCGCTGGCTTCCTACTGCTGGGCGGACGTTGCGCTGACCTCTTTGGTCGACGCAGGGTCTATCTCGTTGGTGTCCTGATTTTCACCCTGGCATCCGTGGCGGCCGGCGTTTCGCACAGCGCTACTGAAATGATTGTCGCCCGAGCCGTTCAGGGTCTCGGAGGCGCGATCTTGTCCCCCGCCACGCTTACCATCATCGTTACCACTTTCCACGGTGCGCGTATGCCTAAGGCCATCGGTGCGTGGAGTGCCGTCGCCGGCGCCGGCGGGGCCGTCGGCGGTCTCGCCGGAGGTCTCCTCACGGGTCTCGTGTCCTGGCGCTGGATTTTCTTCATCAACGTGCCCTTCGGGATCATCGCGACCGTGGCGGCGGTCATGTACCTCCAGGAACTGCGTAATCAGGACGCTTCGTCAAAGCTCGACATCACCGGGGCCTTTTTGATTACTGGTGGCCTGACGGCACTTATCTACGGTGTGGTGAACACCACCACCCAAGGCTGGGGCGCCACGTCAATCCACGAGTGGTTCGCGCTCGCGGCCGTCGGCATCATTGGATTCGTCTTTTGGGAGGCCAAAGTGGCTTCCCAGCCCCTCGTGGCCTTTCGTATTTTTCATTCGCGCCCGCTCACCGTGGCGAATCTGGTGATGCTCTTGGCCGGTGGAGCATTCTTCTCCATGTGGTTCTTCTTGACCTACTACTTCCAGGTCATTCTTGGCTACGGCGCAGTACGGGCGGGATTCTCCTTCCTGCCCATGGCCGTGGCCATCATCATTGGTTCGCAGGTATCCGCCCACCTATTGGGCAAAACCGGCGTTCGTCCCCTACTGCTCATAGGTTCGCTGCTGGCGACGGTGGGCTTTTACTGGCTCTCATTGATTACCGTCCATAGTTCCTACTGGGCGAACCTCCTGCCCCCCTCCTTTGTCGCCTCCTTCGCCATGGGTCTGCTCTTCGCCCCCCTGGCGACGGCCGCGACTGCCAAAGTCGACCGCAGGGACGCCGGATTGGCCTCGGGGGTGCTGAATTCATCACGCCAAATCGGTGGATCGCTGTCTCTCGCCATTTTGGGGACGGTGGCTGCTGACCGCACCGCCAGTGCCCTGCACGGCCTTATGACCCCTTCAATGGCGGCCACCCACGTCGCGTACGTCGAGGGCTACGTCCGAGCGTTCCAGTGTGCGGGTGTCGTTACGCTGGTGGCCTTTTTCGTCTCCCTGGCCCTGCCCGCTGGCGTGGGGCACCATTCCAGCCACGGACCAGCAGTTTCACCCGAAACAGTCAGCGGCGCCGGCCACTAGCGATAAAACTTTTTCGGCGGCACTTCGCTGAGGACGCTGGCGCCCGAGTAGTGTCAAATTCGACAAAGTTATTGGGTGGTCGTTCTTCGTTGTCGGCGAAGCGGCCACGCAGTGACAAAATCACTAGGACACTAAAGAAAAAGGGAGAATGTATGAAGAAGTTTCAGCGATTCAGTCTCATTCTCAGTAGCAGTGCACTCGTCATGAGTGCGTTGACGCTGAGCGTTGGCGGATCAACAATTGCCTCGGCCGCTGGTTTCAAAGCCTGCATCGTCACCGACACCGGTGGTATTAACGACAAGTCTTTCAACGCCTCCGCCTACCAGGGTTTGAAGGACGCCAAGATGGTCGACCCCAGCATCGAGATTGACTACTTGTCATCCTTAGCCGAGACCGACTATGCCCCGAACATCCGCGCTTTCGAGCACCAGGGTTGCAACATCATCATTACGGTTGGTTTCTTGATGGACGCCGCTACCACGGCTGCCGCCAACGCTGACCCCAAGCAGAAGTTCGCCATTGTTGACGACGCTCCCATGACGAAGTCGAAGAACGTTCTGGCCCTGCAGTACAACACGAACCAGGCCGCCTTCCTCGGTGGATACCTGGACGCCGCCACCTCGAAGACCGGCGTCGTCGCCACCTACGGTGGAATGAACTTCTCCACCGTCGCGATGTACGAAAGCGGATTTGTTGCCGGCGTTCGGTACTACGACATGAAGAACCACGCCAAGGTCAAGGTTCTGGGCTTCACGCCTGGTGCGGGTGCCTGCACCCTGGCCAACTGCCCCGGCACTGGTACCTTCATCGGTAACTTCACCGACCAGACCGCTGGTAAGCAAGACACCGCTACCTTCTTCGCGCAGGGTGCCGACATTGTGTTCCCCGTTGCTGGTTCCGTGGGCCTCGGCTCCGTGGCCGCCGCGCAGCAGGCCGGCGCTGGTCACAGCGTGACCTGGGTTGACTCCAACGGTTGCGTCTCGGACAAGGCCCAGTGCAAGTGGTTCAACGCCACGGTCGCCAAGGGTGTTGAGCCCTCGGTTGCCGCAGCGGTCGAGTCGGCCTTCGCTGGCAAGTTCAAGGGTGGCACCTACTACGGCACCCTGGCCAACGGTGGCACCGCGCTGGAGTACAACTCCACCACGGCTTCCGCTTCGCTGAAGGCGACCATTGCCGCCCTCACCAAGGGCATCGAGTCGGGCAACATTTCGGTGAACCCCAACCGCTACCCCGGTACCCCGAATTGATCGACTAGTTCGATCGCGGTACGCCGATGTGAAAAAGACCCGGGTCCTCGTGACCCGGGTCTTTTTCGTGACTACCATTACTGGCATGCGAGTTGAGCTCCGAGGGGTAACCAAGCGGTTTGGCTCATTCACCGCCAACAATCAGATTTCGCTCACCGTCGAGCCGGGGCAGATCCACTGCCTGCTGGGTGAGAATGGTGCCGGCAAATCAACCTTGATGAATATTCTCTTTGGCATGCTGCACGCCGAGGAGGGCGAAATCGTCATCGACGGCCAGGCGGTACGCTTCGCCGATTCGGGTGAAGCCGTTCGCCGAGGCATAGGTATGGTTCACCAACACTTCATGCTGGTCCCGGTCTTTACCGTCGCCGAGAACGTGGTTCTTGGTTTTGAACCCACCAAGTCTCTGGGCCGAGTAAACCACCGAGCCGCCAACGACATGATTCACGAATTGAGTTCACGTTTCGGCCTCGACGTTGACCCCGACGCCCTCGTCGAAAATTTGTCCGTTGGTCTTCAACAGCGGGTGGAAATTCTAAAGGCCCTCTCGCACGACGCCGAACTACTCATTTTGGACGAACCCACCGCGGTGTTAACGCCCCAGGAGATCGAGAGTTTGATGGCCATCATGCGCTCATTGGCCAGCGCCGGGAAGTCAATTCTCTTCATTACCCACAAACTCAAAGAGGTACAGGCGGTGGGTGACGTTATTACGGTCATCCGACACGGTGAGGTGGTGGGCTCGGTTCCCGCGACAACCTCTGAGGCAGATTTAGCCACCTTGATGGTGGGCCGCGACGTGAGTTTTTCGGTGACCAAAGAAGTCGTCGAAGCCGGGCCGGCCGTGCTCTCCTTGCGCGACGTCGTCATCCGAGACGACCGAGGAATCTCCGTCGTCAACGGAGTCTCGCTCGACGTTAATGGGGGCCAAATTATGGCCATCGCTGGCGTGCAGGGCAATGGGCAGACCGAGTTAGTGGAAGCAATCGCCGGACTGCGTCACGTGGAATCGGGCACCATCACACTGGGTGGTCGCGACATCACGAACAAGACGCCACGGCAAATTCTTGACGCGGGGCTGGGCCACGTTCCCGAAGACCGGCAGCGCGATGGACTCGTCCTCTCGATGAGTATTGAGGACAACCTCGTTCTCAATACCGCGCACTTCCGACCCTTCGCGAAGGGTTGGAGCAGAAACCTGCCGGCGGTGTCGAGTAACGCCGCCGATCTGGTCGAACGATTCGACGTCCGCACCACCTCCATCACCGCCGACGTCGGATCGCTTTCCGGCGGTAACCAACAAAAAGTCATCGTGGCTCGTGAGTTGTCTCGTCCCCTGACCTGCTTCATGGCGGCCCAACCCACGCGCGGACTCGACGTGGGATCGATTGAGTACGTGCACCGTCAAATTGTCGAACAGCGCAACCAGGGCCTAGGGGTCCTCATTGTTTCGTCAGAACTCGACGAGGTGCTTTCCCTCGGTGACCGCGTGGCGGTTATGTTTTCGGGTCAGGTAGTTGGCGTTGTCGACCCCCAAGTGGGACGAGAAACCATTGGCCTCATGATGGCCGGGGCAAAGCCCGAATGAAAATCTGGAACTTCCTCAAGCGTTTGAATGCGCGGGGACCGGCGGCCACTGCCTTCTTCGCCCTCATTTTGGGATTCATTATTGGCGCCTTGGTCATCATCGCGACCACGGCGGTAGTCCTCAACGCTTGGCGACACGTGTTTTCTTCGCCCACCGCGATTTTTTCGGCGCTCAAAGTGACCTTTGACAATGTTGGCGCCGCCTACCGCGCAATATTCATTGGCGCCGTCGGTTCGCCATCCGCCTACAGCCACTCAATCACGACCGGCCAAGGGTGGACGAACACCATTGACCCCTTGTCCGAAACACTGACCTACGCCACGCCACTGGCCATTGCCTCCATTGCCGTGTGTATCGCCTTTCGCACGGGTATCTTCAACATTGGGGCCAACGGACAAGCCATCTTGGGAGGCATCGCCGGCGCCTGGGCCGGATCAATGGTGCACCTGCCCACGGCGCTGCACATTCCCTTCACTCTCATCCTCGGGGTGCTCGGCGGAGCGCTCGGCGGACTTATTCCCGGGGTCTTGAAGGCCTACGCCGGTGCCCACGAGGTCATCGTCACCCTCATGCTGAATTACATCATTGCCTTCTTCCTGCTCTACGTCACTTTGTCAACCGCGCTCCAGCAGCCCGGGCAGGCCAACGACATTTCTCGAACCATCGACGGCTCCGCGGTGCTTCCGCCGATTTTCGGCACGGGCTCGGGTCTTCGCGTAAGTTACGGCCTCTTCATCGCCGCCGCGGTTGTGCTCTTTGGCTGGTGGTTTCTGAATCGAAGCACCCTGGGCTTCGACTTTCGCATTACCGGGGCCAACCCCCACGCCGCTCGAGCCGCGGGAATTAATGCTCGTCGCGTCATCATTTTCGTATTCCTCATTTCCGGCGGTCTGGCCGGCCTCGCCGGGGAAGTTCAAATGGCGTCGACGACTCACTTCGTCGACGGGGGCTTCCTCATCGGTTCGGCGGGCGTTGGCTTCACCGCTATCACCGTCGCCCTCCTCGGGCGCAATGAACCCATGGGCATCGTTTGGGGATCCTTGCTCTTCGCGGCCCTCAACGTTGGCGGCCGAACGATGCAAGCGTCCACCGGTATTCCCCTTGATCTGGCCGCCATTATCCAGTCCATCGTGGTGCTCTTCGTCGCTTCTCCCGTTCTCGTCAAGGAAATTTTCCGACTGCACACGACGACCGAAGCCGTCCAGCTCGCAACGAAGGGATGGGGGCAATGAGCGTCGAAACAGTCGAAGTGACCAAAGCACTCAAGCAGCCCCACGGGCGCTCACGCGTGATTGCCGGCATCATCGTGGGCCTGGGGCTCTTCGTCGCTTTAGTCTTTGGCCTGGGTTCGTCGGGTCGCGCCAAGTCGCAATTCACCTTTTCCCCGGTGAATCTCAGCAGCAACGCCCCCTGGCACCTCGGGGCCTTGACCGTCAATACTCGCGGTTGGAACGTGGTTCTGGGAGTACTTATTATCGCCCTGGGGACAGAGGTATGGGTACGCCGACCTCGCGCGCCCATGCTGCGATTTGGTCTGAGCAGTATTATTTTTCTCTTCGCGCTCCTGTTCTGGGCCTGTCGAACACCGGGACCCTCGCAGATTCCTTTCGTCAATCTCACCGCCACCCTCGCGGGTTCGGTCGGCATCGCCATGGTGCTCATGTACGGATCACTGTCGGGCGTCTTGTGTGAGCGCGCCGGTGTCGTCAACATCGCCATCGAGGGGCAATTCCTCGGGGGTGCCTTTTTCGGTTCCATGGTGGTCTCGGTCACCAACAGCTTCCTCTACGCCGCCCTGGCCGGCGCCCTCTTTGGGGCCTTGCTGGGTTGGCTACTGGCCTTCCTCGCTATTCGCTATATGTCCGACCAGGTCATTGTCGGCGTGGTCATTGTCACCATGATGGCCTCCCTGAGCTCCTACCTCAATCTGCAAGTGCTCACGCCCTACCCCAACTTCAATCTCGGCAACACCGCGAGCACGACGGGCATCCCCCTGCTCGACAAAATTCCCGTGCTCGGGCCGGTGTTGTTTAACGAAACCTGGTTCTTCTATCTCGCCGTTGCGCTGGTGGCCCTGGTGAGTTTCGGACTCTTCAAGACCCGTTGGGGCTTGCGCGTGCGAGCGGTGGGCGAACACCCCAAGGCGGCCGAATCGGTGGGAATCAACGTTGCGCGCACCCGCTACCGCAACGTGATCATGGGCGGAGCCGTGGCGGGATTGGGCGGGGTGGCCTTTATGGCTACGCAGGGACAGTTTCAGCCCGGCTACACCTCGGGCCTGGGCTACGTGGCCTTGGCAGCGCTGATCTTCGGACGCTGGAAGCCCTCTGGCGCCGTGGTGGCTTCGATCTTGTTCGGGCTTTCGGCCTTCCTCGCCAACGGCCTCCAGAGCTACTCGGTACCCGTATCGAGTGAGATCATCGGCATGTTCCCTTACATCATCACCATTGCGGTGGTGGCGGGACTCATCGGTCGAGTCCGACCTCCGGCCGCCGACGGTGTGCCCTTCAAGCGCTCTTAGCCGCGCGCGCCCAGACCACTAACGACCTCGGCCGCGGTACGCATGGCCGCGGCGAGAGACGCCGCGACGTCGTGGCCATTGAGGCGCCACGCCAGGTAGGCCCCCGTCGCCGCGTCACCGGCGCCCGTGGTGTCCAGCACTTCAGCAACCAGGGCCGGGCTGCTCGTGCGCCGCCCATCCTTCACGGCCACGGCTCCCTGGCCACCCTGCGTGACGACCACTTCGCCAGCGAGGGAAGCGAGTTCGTCCAGGGCCGTTTCCAGCGTCGAGGCTCCCGTGAGCACGAGCGCTTCATCGTGGTTGGCAAAGAGCAGATCCACGCCGGCGACACGACGAAGAAACTCCTCGGGCCCCAGCTGCCGCAAGGGATACCAGGAACAAACGTCCACCGAAGTGGTGGCGCCGCGCTCCTGCGCTTCGTGCAAGACCGCAGGTATCCACTCCCCGTGGCGGGGCTGGAGCACGGTGTATCCCGAGAGGTGCAGGTGCGTCAGATCGTCGTCCATCGCCGAACGCACCTGCGCCACGTCCAGGTCGTCATTCGCTCCTCGATCGGTCAACATGCTGCGCTCGCCGCTCTGGTCGACGATGGAAACCAAGGTGCCCGTGGCCCTCGTTGAGGTGGCCAAGTGCGCTCGCACCCCATGGCGCCGTAAATCGTCGGCGAAACGTTGACCCATCTCGTCGGCCCCGGCGCAGCCGACGTACACAACGTCGGCTGGGGTGCTGAGAGCGCCGCGTAGAACGACCGCGAGATTAGCGGCGGCCGCTCCCCGGGTCGTGACGATGCGCGCGGCGGTATCACTGCCCACCGCCAGGGCGTGATCGGGTCGAACGACCACGTCCCACATGACGTCGCCAACGACGAGAACGCTGCTCACGACGAAAGCGCCACCGCGACGGCGGCGGCCACGGCGGCATTGGACACCACCAGACTCTGATTCACGCCTACCGAGGCGCCCGCGGTAAATCGGGCGAACTCGGCGAGGACGATGGGCGTCACCGCCTTGCCACTGGCCCCCACGCGCTCGGCGTGATCCAGCGCGGCGCGCAAGGCTTCGTCGTGCAGGGCGGGGTCCAGTTGCTTCTCGGGCGCGATGGGGTTGGCCAGTAACATTCCCGTCGGCGAAATACCGCGGTGATAGCGAAAGGCCTCGGCGGCCTGATCGGGTCCATCGACCGACCAGTCCAGCGCGAAGCCCGCGTCACTGAGGTAGAAACCCGGGAAGGAAGTGGTGCGGTAGCCCAGCACGGGAACGCCCAGACTGTCAAGGCGCTCGAGGGTGGCCGCCACGTCGAGGATGGACTTAACGCCGGAGGCCACCACCAAGGTCGAGGTGCGTGACAGAGCGGTGAGGTCGGCTGATTCGTCGAAGCTGAGTTGTGCGCCACGGTGCACCCCGCCCAGTCCCCCCGTCGCCATCACGTCAATTCCGGCGCGAGCCGCCAAGGAAATAGTCCCCGCCACGGTGGTCGCTCCGCTCTCCTTACGAGCGAGGGCCACTCCGATATCGCGGGCCGAAAGTTTGGCGGCCCCGACCCCGGGGTCGCAGAGTTGTTCGAGCTGGTTCGCACTGAGCCCAATCACTACGCGACCCTCGAGCAGGCCGACGGTCGCGGGAACCGCGCCGACCGCGCGGATGGCGTCTTCGCAGGCGCGCGCGACCTCACGATTCTGCGGGGCCGGCAGTCCGTGCACCACGATGGTGCTCTCGAGGGCCACGACGGGGACTTCGTGCGCGAGGGCGTACTCGACTTCGTCGGACAAATCGAAGGAGGTGGGGAGGTTACGTAAACTCATGGGCGAAGTGTACTGTTTTGAACATGACTGAATCAGCCGTTAACTGGGCCCTGCTTCGAGAATCGGCCATCGCCGCCACCCAACGCTCCTACGCCCCTTATTCCCACGTTTTGGTGGGGGCGGCGGGCGTCAATGACCAGGGTGAACTCGTGGTGGGCTCCAACGTCGAAAACGCCAGTTACGGCTTGACCCTCTGCGCCGAATGTTCCCTGACCAGTGATCTCGTTCGCTTGGGCGGAGGTCGATTGGTCGCCATCAGTATCGTGGCCGGGGACCACCAGCCCATCGCTCCTTGCGGGCGCTGTCGCCAAGTCCTCTTCGAGTTTGGCGGCGCCGACTTACTAATCGACCAGGGCCCCGGTGCCGACCCCATTACGCTAAAAGATCTCTTGCCGCAGGCCTTCGGGCCCGCCGACCTCCCCGCGCGACGTTCGTGAGCCACTCCTTCGTCGACCTCATCATCGCCAAACGCGACGGCCACTCCCTCGACGACGGCGCCATCACTTGGGCCCTCGAGCAGTACGTGGCGGGCCACGTCCCGGATGAACAGATGTCCGCCTTGCTCATGGCCATTTTGTTTCGTGGGCTGAACGATCAAGAGTTGGGCACCTGGACCGACGCCATGGTGCGCTCGGGCGAACGACTCGATCTGCGCCAGCTGCGCCGACCCACGGTCGACAAGCACAGCACCGGTGGGGTCGGCGACAAGCTGTCGCTGATCATCACCCCACTGGTTGCCGCCTTCGGCGCCGCCGTGCCCAAACTGTCCGGGCGAGGTCTCGGTCACACGGGCGGTACCATCGACAAACTCGACGCCATTCCCGGCTGGCGGGCCAGCATGAGCAACGAGGCCATCGTCGCCCAGCTCGAAAACATCGGGGCGGTGATTTGCGCCGCGGGAGCCAACCTCGCCCCCGCCGACAAGAAGCTCTACGCCCTGCGGGACGTCACCGGCACCGTAGAGTCCATCCCCCTCATCGCTTCGTCCATCATGAGCAAGAAGATCGCCGGCGGAACCAACGCCCTGGTGCTCGACGTCAAGGTGGGCCGGGGCGCCTTCATGAAGGACCTCGATACGGCTCGCCGCTTGGCCGAAACAATGGTGGCCCTGGGATCGCGTTACGGCGTCGCCACCGTGGCCCACATCACGTCTATGGACCAACCCCTCGGCAGGGCCAGCGGCAACGCACTCGAGGTCATCGAGGCCGTTGAGGTCTTGCGCGGTGGCGGTCCGGCTGACGTGCGTGAACTCTCCGTCGCCTTCGCCACCACCATGTTGAGCTTGGTGGGTATCAGCGCCGACCCCGCGACCGCTCTGGACGACGGTCGCGCCTACGAGGTCTTCTGCGCGATGATCGCGGCGCAGGGTGGTGACCCCGAGGCAAAGCTGCCCATCGGTGAGCAGCGCGACGTCGTCACGGCGCCTCGAGCGGGCTACGTCACGCGAGTGGACGCCCTCGAGGTAGGTGTCGCCACGTGGCGTCTCGGTGCGGGCCGGGCCCGTAAGGAAGACGACGTCAGTCCCGGGGCCGGCACCATCTGCCTGGTTCGAGAGGGCGACTACGTAGAGGAGGGTCAGGCACTCTTCGAGCTCTTCGCCGACGACGAGCCCCACCTCCTTCGTGGGCGTGGTGTCCTGGAAAAAGCCTTCGTCCTTGGCGACCAGCCACCGCTCCCCCAAGCCCTCATTCTCGACACGCTGGGCGCCTGAGTTCGCATTCACTAACCTACGTTTATGACTTCCCCCCGACTTTCCCTCGACACCATTCGCCGCGCCCCGAAAGTGCTGCTCCACGACCACCTCGATGGTGGGGTGCGCCCCTCCACCCTCATCGCCTTCGCGGCCGAATCCGGTTACCACGGGTTGCCCACCAGCGACCCCGACGACCTGGCGCGTTGGTTCGTGGCTGACGCGCCCGGATCTGATCTCGTGCGCTACCTCGAAGGCTTCGCCCACACCATTGCCTTGATGCAGACCAAGGACCAACTCGAGCGGGTGGCCGCCGAAACAGCCCTCGACCTCGCGCGCGATGGTGTCGTCTACGCCGAGATCCGCTTCGCCCCGGAACTACACCAGGAAGAGGGCCTCTCGCTCGAAGAAATTCTGGCCGCCGTGCTCGTCGGCTACGACGTCGGTATGGCCAACGCCGCCGCGGAGGGGCGGCCCATCGTGGTGCGCACGCTCGTGTCAGGCATGCGTCAGGCCAATCGCACCCTCGAGATGGCTGAGCTCGCCGTGCGCTTCCGCGATCAGGGCGTGTGCGGCTTCGACATTGCCGGACCCGAGGATGGATTCCCCCCGACCAAGCATCTTGACGCCTTTCACTTCATTCAGCGTAAAAACTTTCACTTAACCGTCCACGCCGGGGAAGCCTTTGGTCTGCCCTCACTCTGGGAAGCCGTTCAATTTTGCGGCGCCGAGCGCCTCGGACACGGGGTGCGTATCGTCGACGACATCGTGACCAATGACGACGGCTCCCACGAGCTGGGTCGCTTGGCGCAATTCATCAGGGATCGTCGCATTCCCCTCGAACTCTGCCCCACCTCCAACGTGCACACCGGTGCGGCGCCCTCCATCGCGCAACACCCCATTGAACTGCTTCGGCAGCTGAAGTTCCGGGTGACCCTCAATACCGATAACCGCTTGATGAGCGGCATCACTCTCTCCAGCGAGTTCGCGGCCTGCGCCGACGCCTTCGGGTGGACCTTGGACGATATGCAGTGGCTAACCCTGAACGCCGCCAAGTCCACCTTCTTCCCCTTCGATCAGCGTCTCGACCTCATCAATACGGTCATCAAGCCTGGCTACCAAGCCTTACGCGACGAGGGAAAGTAGTTTTCGTAGGTCGCCTCGAATAGTTTCGACTAGTTCGCTGGCGAGCTGGCGCGACGCACGAAGATCTTCGGCGGGTTCGCGCACCACTTCGATATAGGCCTTGAGTTTTGGTTCGGTCCCCGAGGGGCGAACCACGACTCGACTCGACTCGCCGAGGTGCCAAATCAAGCCCTCCGTGGGAGGAAGGCCGCGCCAGCCCTCTTCGAGATCGATGACCTCACGCAGGGCCAGGCCCGCTATTTCACGCGGCGGCCCGGAACGAACCCTTTGCATGACGGCCTCGAGGACTTCGCGACCTCGCGGCGCTTCAACGCGCAGCGATAACTGGTCACCGGCGTGCACGCCAAACTGAGCTTCGAGATCATCAAGGCGGTCAAAGACCGTTCGACCCTCGACGGCCAGGGCGAAGGCCAATTGGGCGAAGGCCAACGCGCCCGAGAGTCCGTCCTTGTCGCCCACCACCGCGTCGACGCCGTAGCCGAGGGCTTCCTCGTAACCAAAGAGCAAGCGGCCGCGGCCGGCAGCCTTGGACACCCACTTGAAACCGGTCAGGGTGTCGACGTAGGGGACCCCCGCCGCGCGGGCCATCGCCGCCAACATGGTGGAGGAAACAATGGTGGTGGCCACCACGTCACCGGGCTGCGCCTGGGGCAGGAGGGCGTCACCGAGCAGCCAACCAATTTCGTCGCCGCGCAGTGCGCGCCACTGGCCCTGTGTATCGTGGGCGGCCACACTCAGCCGGTCGGCGTCGGGGTCGTTGGCCAGAATGATGGCGGCGCCACCTTCGCGCGCCAGAGCGAAGGCCAGGTCCAGCGCCCCGGGCTCTTCGGGGTTAGGGAAGGCCACCGTGGGGAAGGTGGGGTCCGGCGCCATCTGCTGGCTCACTACCGACACGTTTTGGTAGCCAGCGTCGGCGAGCAGTCCCGTCACGAAAGCTCCGCCCACCCCGTGAAGGGGGGTGTAGACGATGGGGAACTCGTTCGCGGTCACCGCGAAGCGCCCCAGCATGTGTTCGCGATAGGAAGAAAGGAGCGCCGCCGAAATGTACTCGTGTTGGCGCTGGTCGCGCGTACCCAGCGCCGGGGTCGTGGCCCTGGCCATGGCGGCTTCAACAATGGTGTCGTTCGGCGACACGATTTGGGAGCCGTCGTGGGCGAAGAGCTTAAAGCCGTTGTCGACGGCCGGATTATGGCTGGCCGTAATCATTATCCCGGCGGCGGCCCCCAGTCGCTTGACCGCGTAGGCCACCAGCGGCGTGGGCAAGGGGCCGGGCATTTCGTAGACGCGCAGGTCGGCGCCCAGTAGGACGCTCACTACTTCGTCATTGAATCGTTCTGATCCGAGACGCGCGTCACGTCCGACCACCACCCCGAGGTCCGGGTCAAGGCCGAGGTGCGCCAGCCAGGCAATAACGCCTTGGGTGGCCCGTCGCACGCTGAGTCGATTCATCCCCGCCGGTCCGGCCATTTCGGGACCACGAAGGCCAGCCGTGCCGAAGGTCAAAACCGGATCAAAGTGGTGACGAAGTTCCGCTTCGTTGTCATCGTCGAGCAACTGCTCGAGCGTGGCGCGGTCTCGCTCGTCGGGGTCGAGGGCGATCCACGCGCGAACCCGCTGAGCGAATTCGTGGTTCAAAGCACCGGCACCAACTGAGCGAGGAGCGCTCCGAGTGAGGCGGCGGCCTCTTGACCGGCCGCGAGTACCTCGAGGTGACTTAGGGCCTGCGCGGCGACGCCAGCCGCCAGGTTCGACACCAGGGAAAGACCCAGCACCTCGGCGCCGAGGTGGCGAGCGGCGATGGCCTCGAGCACGGTCGACATACCGACGAGGGTTCCCCCCATTGTTCGAGCCATGGCAATCTCCGCGGGCGTCTCGTAGTGCGGACCGCGGAAGCCCACGTAGACGCCCTCGGTCAGCTGCGGAGCGGCTTCGAGAACCCGAGCGCGCAGTGCACGGCTGTAGAGATCGGTGAGGTCCACGAACCGCGAAGCCAGGGGTGCCGGGGGGTTGTCGCCCTCCATTGGTGAGGTCGCGGTCAGATTGATGTGATCCTTGATGACCACGACGCTGCCGGGGCCGAGTTCTGGATTGATGCCCCCGCAGGCGTTGGTGAGAAGTACCTGACGAGCGCCGGCCGCAACGAGGGTACGAACCGGATGGGCCACTTGAGCCGCCGTATTGCCCTCGTAGAGGTGGACCCGCCCCGACAACAGGGCCACCTGCTTGTCACCCACCTTGAGCGAGAGAATTTTTCCGTCGTGTCCGGCCACGGTCGGTGACACGAAACCCGTCAGTGAGCCCGTCGGCACCACCGAATGCGGCGTACCGAGGGCCCCCGCGCCCTCTCGCCAGCCCGACCCCAGCACGATAGCCAGGTCGTAGTGATCAACGCCCGTGCGAGCCCGAAGTTCGTCGGCGGCCCATTGGGCTAGGTCGTAAGGAGTAGTCACGTCACTGTCCTATCGTGTGCCACACCGTGGAGGTTTCCACGAAGCTTCGTAAACGTCGAAGGGGGTCACCCTCAAGGGGTCGAGGTCGGTAGACCCGTTTGATTGTTCCCGCGGCCAAGCGAGCCAGCTCGTCGGCCCCCTCGTCGACACCGCTCAGGTCGAGACCGTCAACGTCGCCGTGCGTCGCCGCGTGCGGGGCCAACTCGTCAACGAACCCACTCAGCACGTTCACCACGCCCGCGGGGAAGTCGGAGGTTTCGGTCATCTCGGCTAAGACCATGGCGGGCGTGGGTCGCGTCGTCGAGGTCACGGCGACGACCGTGTTACCCACCGCCAAGGGGGCGAGGACGCACTCGACGAAACCGAGCAGGGAGTCGTCTTGGGGGGCGAAGACCACCACCACGCCACTGGGGGTTGGCAGCGAGAAATTGAAGAAGGGACCGGCCACGGGATTGGCCCCACCCAGTACCTGAGTGATCTTGTCCGTCCAACCGGCGTACCAAACGATGCGGTCGATCGCCGCTGACACGGTGGCCTGGGCCGCGTCCCTCGAGACGCCCTCGCTGGCGCGCACGTGTTCGGCGAGCTCGTCACGACGCTCTTCGGCCATCTCCGCCCAGCGGTAGAGGATTTGTCCTCGGTTGTAGGCGGTGGCGCTCCACCACTTTCCTTGGGCGGCCCGAGCCGCCACGACGGCGTCCCGCAAGTCCTTGCGCGAGGCCTGCGCGGCGTTGGCCCAGAAGCCTCCCTGCGCACTCTGCACTTCGTAACTGCGCCCCGATTCTGAACGGGGGAAGGCCCCGTTTATCACGAGTTTGAAGGTCTTTCTAATTTCGAGGCGATCAGACATTGAGATACGCCTCCAGTCCGTGGCGACCGCCCTCGCGGCCAAAGCCCGACTCGCGCACCCCACCGAAGGGGCTCGCCGGGTCGAACTTGTTATACGTGTTCGCCCAAATCACTCCGGCGCGTAGTCGCTGAGCCACCCACAAGGTACGGGAACCCTTTTCGCTCCACACCCCACAGGCCAAGCCGTAGACCGAATTATTGGCCTTGGCCACGGCTTCTTCGGGGGTACGAAAGGTCAACACCGAAAGTACCGGACCAAAGATTTCGTCGCGGGCAATACGGTGGCTCTGATCAACATTGGTGAAGACGGTGGGTTTGAACCAGAAACCCTCACTCGGCAAAGTGCAATTGGCGTCGTAGCGCGTAGCGCCCTCACGCTCGCCCCACTCCACGAGCTCTTCGATACGGGCCAATTGCGCGGCCGAGTTAATCGCCCCCACGTCGGTGTTCTTGTCCATGGGATCACCGACGCGTAACTGGTCGACGCGACGCAGCAAGCGTCGGGTCACTTCTTCCGCCACCGACTCCTGCACCAGGAGTCGCGAACCGGCGCAACAGACGTGACCCTGATTAAAAAATATGCCATCAATAATGCCCTCAACCACTTCGTCAATCGGGGCATCATCAAAAACGATGTTGGCCCCCTTACCCCCAAGTTCGAGGGTCAAGCGCTTGTGGCTGGAGGCCACCCGCTCTTGAATCAAACGACCAACATCCGTCGAACCCGTGAAGGCGATTTTGTTGACATCGGGGTGCTGCACCAAGGCACTACCGGTGCTGCCGTCACCAGTAATGATGTTGACCACCCCGGCGGGTAATTCAGCCTGTTGGAGGATTTCGGCGAGGATGAGCGCACTCAGTGGCGTGGTTTCCGCGGGCTTGAGGACGCAGGTGTTGCCGGCGGCTAAGGCGGGAGCTAATTTCCACGCCGCCATCAATAAGGGGAAATTCCAAGGAATGATTTGACCGGCGACACCCAAGGGCTGCGGTGCCGGGCCAAAGCCGGCGTGTTCGAGCTTGTCCGCCCAGCCGGCGTAATAGAAGAAGTGGGCGGCCGCCAGGGGCACGTCGATGTCGCGCGATTCACGGATGGGCTTACCATTGTCGAGAGTCTCGACAACGGCCAGTTCCCGGGACCGCTCTTGAATGAGCCGAGCAATACGGAACAAGTACTTCGCCCGTTCAGCCCCCGTCGTTTTCGACCACTGCGTTTCGTAGGCGTGGCGGGCGGCGGCCACCGCGCGGTCGACGTCGGCGTCGCTGGCCTGGGCTACCGTCGCCAGTACGTGGCCCGTGGCGGGGTTCACGGTGGCGAATTGGGCGTGGTTCTCGGGGGCGGTGAAGGCGCCGTTGATGAAGAGGCCGTAGCTGGACTGCAGGCGAGCAATGGCCGCCGACTCGGGCGCCGGGTCGTAGGAGAATGACCCCAGGGTGGAAGGTAGGTTCGAGTCCACGTCAGTCTCCACTCAATTCGTCGGGCCGGATGTAGGCACCGGTGCGCTGCTTGCGTCGTTGCATCAAGAGATCATTCAGGAGTGATGACGCGCCAAAGCGAAAAGCGTCCGGGTGCAGCCACGCCGAGCCGGCCGTCTCGTTCACCACGACCAGGTACTTCAAGGCGTCCTTCGTGCTACGAATCCCGCCGGCCACTTTCACGCCAACGCGCTGCGCGGTGAGTTCGCTGAAGTCACGAACGGCTTCGAGCATCACCAGCGCCGTAGGCAAAGTGGCGTTCACCGTCACCTTGCCGGTGGAGGTCTTAATAAAGTCGGCGCCCGCCAACATCGCAATCCAGCTGGCGGCGCGAATGTTGTCGTAGGTGACGAGTTCTCCCGTTTCCAGGATCACCTTGAGATGCGCCGACCCGCAGGCGGCTTTCACGGCGACGATTTCGTCAAATACCTGACCCCACCTACCAGAGAGAAAGGCCCCACGGTCGATAACCATGTCGATTTCGTCGGCACCGGCGGCCACTGCTTCGGCCACGTCCAGCAGCTTTACCTGGAGCGAGGCCCGACCCGAAGGGAAGGCGGTGGCCACTGACGCGACCGCCACCGGCGAGGAGCCCAAAACAAAACGAGCGTGCGCCACCAGGTCGGGGTAGACGCAGACGGCGGCTACTGAGGGCGTCGTGGGGTCACTGGCGTCGGGGTACATCGCCTTGGTGCAGAGCGAGCGCACGCGGCCGGGGGTGTCAGCCCCCTCGAGGGTCGTGAGATCAACCATGGAAATCGCCAAGTCAATCGCCGCGACCTTGCTGGCTTTCTTTAGTGAGCGCGTCGCCAACTTCGCGCTGCGTGCTTCGACACCAACGGCATCGACGCCACCCAGTCCGCGAATCAGCGAGCGCAGCTCCGCTTCGCTGGCCACGCGCGCGCTACTCGAAGCTAAGCGCTCGCTCTCCGAGGTCGGTCGCAGCAAGGAAGAACTCACGGTGTTGAGGCTATCAACCAACGCTGCGTGAACCACGAAGCGCTAAAAACGGGGAACTTGCCCCGCGGCGCGGCGCTGTTCCCAGCTTGGCGCGGCGGCGTCCTTCGCGCTCATGATGGGATCGGCGCTGAGCGGCCAGGGAACATTAATCCTTGAGTCGAAGGGATGAATTTCTAGTTCGTTGGGGGCGTCGTAGGGAGAGGTCAGCAGATAGGCCAGGGCGCCAGTGTCGCTGGTCACGCAAAAGCCGTGCGCCACACCTTCGGGCAGGAGAACCGAACGTCCTTCGTCGGCGGCCAGGTGCACAACCACCACGGCGCCGAAGGTGGGTGAGCCTTCACGAATATCGACGATGACGTCATCGAGGGTGCCCTGCGCGCAGGTCACCAGCTTGGCTTGCCCTCGTGGCGCGACCGAGTAATGCAAGCCGCGCACGACGTTCTTCGTGGAAACCGAGAAATTTGCTTGCTCCACGCGAAAGTCTCGGCCGGTGGCTTCGAGGTCGCCGAGCTTAAACCACTCACGAAAGAGTCCACGATCGTCACCAAACACGCCAGACTCCAAAATGACGCAGCCGGCAATGTCGGTGTCAATCAACTTCACTGCTGGGCCTTAAGCGGACGCCACCAGGCTTCGTTCTCTCGATACCACTGGACGACGTCGGCGAGTCCCTGTTCGAAGGGCACCTGGGGGGCGTAGCCGAGTTCGCGAGCGATCTTGTCGCAGTCGACCGAGTAGCGACGGTCGTGACCCAGTCGGTCCCGCACGGGCTCAATGCTCGACTCGTCAGCACCCATCAAGGCCAAGAGCCGATAAGTGATTTCTTTATTGGTGAGTTCCGTACCTCCACCAATGTTGTAAATTTCACCAGCTCTGCCGCCTTCGAGCACGCGCATAATGCCCTGACAGTGATCGTCGACGTGCAACCAGTCACGGACGTTTAGGCCATCGCCGTAGAGGGGGACTTTGCGGCCATCCATGAGGTTGGACACGAAGAGGGGAATTAACTTTTCTGGATACTGGCGCGGTCCGTAATTATTGGAGCAGCGAGTGACGTTGACGTGCAGACCGTAGGTGCGGTGGTAGGCCAAGGCCGCCAAATCTGAGCCGGCCTTGGAGGAGGAGTACGGGGAGTTCGGCTCCAGAATGTGGTCTTCACGCCACGACCCTTCGGCGATCGATCCGTAGACCTCATCAGTCGACACGTGGACAAATCGACCAAGGTGGTGGCGCTGGGCCGCTTCCAGCAGGGTCTGGGTACCCAGGACGTTGGTCTCGAAGAAGACGCGGGCGCCACTTATTGAGCGGTCCACGTGGCTCTCGGCTGCGAAGTGCACCACGGCGTCGGCCCCTCGCAGCGTCTCGTCGACGATGTCGTAGTCCGTGATTGATCCGTGCACGAAGGTGCACCGAGCGTCGCGCAGCGCCGCTTCCATGTTTTCACGACGACCCGAGTAGGTCAGCGCGTCCAAAATAACGACTTCGCTGTACCCCAAGTGCTCGGCCTCGAGCAGGAGCTCGACAAAACGAGAGCCAATAAATCCGGCCCCTCCCGTAATCACTATGCGCATGGGAACCTTGACCTCGAAAGTAGGGGTAATCGGTTTCCTATACTAATGGGATGAAGGGAATCATTCTGGCTGGGGGCAGCGGAACACGGCTCTACCCCATAACGAGAGCCGTTTCGAAGCAGCTCCTCCCCGTCTACGACAAGCCGATGATCTACTACCCCCTGAGCACCTTGATGCTCACGGGATTGCGCGAGATTCTCCTTATCACGACACCCCACGACCGCGAGGCCTTCCAGCGACTGCTCGGCGACGGATCGCAGTTCGGTCTCGAGATCTCCTGGGTCGTCCAGGACAAGCCCGACGGCCTGGCCCAGGCCCTCATTCTCGGTGAGTCCTTCCTCGGCGGCGAGAAGTGCGCGCTGGTTCTCGGCGACAACCTCTTCCACGGTCCCGGCCTGGGAACGCAACTGGCCAACAACACCGACATCGACGGAGCCCTCATCTACGCCTACGAAGTTGCCGACCCCAGCGCCTACGGCGTCGTTGAATTCGACGAGGGGGGACGGGTCGTCTCCATCGAGGAGAAGCCCTCAACACCCAAGTCGCACTTCGCCATTCCCGGGCTCTACTTCTACGACGAGCGAGCCTCGGCGCTCGCCAAGACTCTGACTCCCAGCGCGCGCGGTGAACTCGAAATCACCGCCCTCAACAACGCCTACCTCGAGATGGGTGAACTGCACGTGCAGACGCTGTCGCGAGCGACGACCTGGCTCGATACCGGCACCCACGAATCCCTCTACGAAGCCGGCGGCTTCATTCGCGCCCTGCAGCACCGTACGGGTTTTCGCATTGGCGACCCCGACCAAATTGCTCGCGATCAGGGCTGGATTGCCTAAGTTCGACTAACCCGCTTTCGCCGGCTGGCTGTCCTAGACTAAAAATAACGGCCAAAGGAGCTCGAATGTCGACTGTTGCCCTCACGCGTCAAGGCACCATCTTGGAAAAAGTGGTACGCCCCTCAATAACGGCTGACGTCCTCCTGGTCGTAGCCGGCGCCGCGTTCGTGGGTCTCCTCGCGCAAATTTCTTGGACCGTGCATCCCTTCGTCGTGCCCTTCACGGGACAGACCCTGGGTGTCTTGGTCGTCGGCTCAACGCTCGGTCTTCGCCGAGCGGTGGCGTCCATGGCCCTTTACATTTTGGCGGGCGTGGCGGGCGTGCCCTGGTTCGCCGCCGGTAGCCACGGTTACCCCAGTGCGCTCTTTGGATACCTGATCGGTTTCGTCGTCGCCGCGGCGCTCATGAGTTATCTCGCCGGTAAGGGTCGCGACCGCACCGTCTCGGGGGCCGTTGGTCTCTTCGTACTCGGTGAACTCGTCATCTACGCCATTGGCGTTCCCTGGCTCGCCCTGCACTACCACCAGTCCCTCGCCTGGGGCATCACCAACGGACTCGTGCCCTTCCTCGTCTGGGACATCGCCAAGGCCGTGGTCGCTGGTACCCTGCTGCCCGCCAGCTGGCGACTTGTCGGTCGGCAGGACTAAGACGTCACCGCAGTGAGCGATACGCTTAGTGCATGACCGCCTGGCCCGAGCTTCCCGAACCCGACGTATCCGCCGAACACCCGATTTCTGACTCCTGGGTCTACACCGGCGCCCACCGCCCGCCCATGCCCCGCAGTGCGAGCGAGCGCATGACCCGCGAATGGGCCGCCTCGGAAATTCCCGACGCTCAACACCCCGCCGTCACTAACTTTGCGGCGCGGCGCGGCGCTCTCGCCCAGGAATTTCCCGGCATGACCATCGTTGTTCCTTCGGGTAACTACAAGGTCCGTAGTAATGACACGGATTACCGCTTCCGCACCGCCGTGGACTTTTACTACCTCACTGGCTGCCAAGATCCCGACGTCGTCTTGGTCATCAATCCCAGCGCTGGCGGACCTCGCTCGACGCTCTACGTGGCGCCACGCCGCGACCAACGCACGCACGAATTCTTTACCGACTCTCGATACGGTGAGTTGTGGGTGGGCGCGCGTCGTGGACTCGAGGAGGCCCGCATCTACTTCGGCCTCGAAACGGCGCCGCTCGATCGACTCGAAAAAGATCTCATTGATTTGAGTTCCACCGACATTCTGGTGGATCGAGGCATTGATCTAGGGGTCGACGCCATGGTCGCGACGCACGCACTCGACGACAAGGTCCCCCTCGCCCTGAGCAACCAGCGGCTGGTGAAGGACGCCTTCGAGATTGCCCAGCTCCAAGCCGCCGTTGATTATTCCATCATGGGTTTCGAGGACGTGGTGCGGGCTCTCCCCACCGCTAGGGTGCGCGGTGAGCGCGTCATTGAAGGCGTCTTTAACTTGCGCGCCCGCGTCGAAGGCAACGACGTCGGTTACAACCCCATCTGCGCCAGCGGCTCGAACGCCACCATCCTGCACTGGATGCACAACGACGGTGAGGTGAACGACGGCGACCTCTTGCTGCTGGACGCCGGTGTTGAAGTCAACGAGCTCTACACCGCTGACGTCACGCGCACCATGCCGGTTAACGGGAAGTTCTCCCGCGCCCAGCGTCGAATTTACGACATCGTCTTGCGCGCCTCGAACGAAGCCATCGCCGCCTTGCGCCCCGGAGTTCCCTTCATCACCACCTACGAAGTGGCGACGCGCGTCTTGACCGAGGGCCTCATCGAGCTCGGTATCTTGACCGATGAACTCGACGTGGCGACGCGCAAGGATCTCCAACTCTTCCGCCGCTACACCCTGCACGGCACCAGCCACATGCTGGGTCTCGACGTGCACGACTGCACGCTGTCGCGCGACGCCCACAAGGAAGGCGCCCTCGAAGCCGGTCACGTGCTCACCGTCGAGCCGGGTCTCTACTTCCAATGGAACGACCTCACCGTTCCCGAGGAGTACCGGGGCATCGGCGTGCGCATCGAAGATGATCTGCTCATCACCAACGATGGCTACGTCAACCTGTCGGGCGCCTTGCCCCGCGATCCCGACGCCATCGAAGCCTGGATGGCCGCTCTCTGGGCCAACGGGCCCGGCGACCTGGCGCGCTAACTACTCGGCTTCGATTTCTTCGCGACTAATGCCCAGGAAGTAGAGAACGGTATCGAGGTAGGGCACCGAGAGGGCCGCGTCGGCGTGTTCGCGCACCACCGGCTTGGCGTTAAAGGCGATACCGAGTCCGGCCGCCGACAACATGTCGATGTCGTTGGCGCCGTCGCCCACGGCCACCGTCTGCTCCAGCGGCACTCCGACGCGCTCGGCAAAACGCTCCAGGGCGCGGGCCTTGCCCGCACGATCGACAATGGGACCAGTGACGCGGCCGGTCAGACGACCATCCACGATTTCGAGGTGGTTGGCTTCGAGCAACTCCACGTTGAGCTCCTTTAAGAGCGGGGCCAGAATCTCCACGAAACCACCCGAGACGACCGCGGGCACGTAGCCCAGGCGATGGAGCGTTCGCAGCAGCGTTCGTGCGCCCGGGCTTAGGCGGATTCGATCACGCACGCGACCAAGGACGGCTTCGTCTAGTCCCGTGAGTAGGGCCACCCGCTGGCGCAGTGACTGCGCAAAGTCGAGCTCACCGGCCATGGCCAACTCGGTGATGTGGGCCACCTCGTCACCACAGTTGGCCTCTTCGGCAAGCAAATCAATCACTTCATCTTGCAGCAAGGTCGAGTCGGCATCCATCACGACGAGGTGCTTGGCCCGACGGTGTAGTCCGGCCCGCTGCATGGCCACGTCTAGGCCACTGCCCTGCACGGCGGTCGTCACCGCTTCGCGCAACGCCACGTGGTCCTCACCACGAACCACCAGCTCGTAACAATCAACCGGGTAACTCGCTAGGTGAACGATACGCTCGCAGGTCGCCCCCACTGAGGCAAAGGCCGCGAAGACCCCGTGCAGTTGCGCCGTCGAAACCGTGGGCGCCAGCAAGGTAACCAGCAAAAGACGTCCCGTCGTGGCCTCAGTGGCCACGACGGGCGACACATTGGCACTCATGCCGTCACGAACAATGTCCCGAGTGGCGAGGGCGGCGTGAAGATCCTCGGCGGAAACGCCAGCACTCACCGTCACTTCGGCGCAGAGCACCAGGGTTCCGCGAATGGTTATCTGGCCTACGTCACGTAGGCACCCATCCACCGTGAGCAGCGACAGCGCGGCGAAGAGTTCACCGCCAACCCCGACGCGGTCGGGCCCACTGACGGTCACGAGATAGGTAATAGACATACCTAGAAGCGTAGGGGCTTAGCTCGGCGAATCGAAGACTTCGTGGGCACGGAGTTCACGAACCTCGCGCACGTGCTCATCGCTGCGAGCGTCAAATTGCCAAAGTGCGGGCAGGGCCACCGCCACCAGCGCCACCGACCCGGTGCAGGCCAAGCCTCCGTAGGTCAGTGAGAGGCGCAGGGTCATCCACGACGCCATCACGCCGGCGCGGAACTGACCGGCAGTTGGTCCAATGGAATAGGAAATCATTTCGGTTCCGGCGGTGCGCCCGCGCATGTCGGGTCGAATCGATTCGTTCCACATTGTGGAACGAAAGATGCCGCTGTAGGAATCAGCGGCCCCGGCAATCGCCAGGCCGACCAGAACGAGCAGCAGCGAGGAAGCACTGCCGAAGAGCGCAATGCCCAGACCCCAAACGGCGGCCGAAGCAATAACCGCTCGTCCGTAGTGGTGAATACGTCTCGTCCACTTCGAGAGCAGGGTGGCGAGTAGGGCGCCGAAGGGCATGCCCACGTAGAGAAGCGACAGAGCAAAGGCCTCGTGAAATCGAACCGCCACGAAGGGCAACATGGCCATGGGGTAGGCCAAGACCATGGCCAAGATGTCGATGACGTAGGTTCCGACGATATCGGGGCGCCCCTGCAGAAAGGCCACGCCCTCGCGCAAGGCGGCGCGGTCACTCGCCGCCTCCGTCACCGGGGCGATCTGTTTGGCGAGTCGAAGGAGCAGGACGAGCGAGGCGCAAAAGGTGACGACGTTAATCGCGTAGACGTACTGCACTCCGAAGGCGACCGCCAAGAGTCCCCCAGCGGCCGGTCCCGAAATGGAGGCCACGGTATAGCGGATATTGGCTAAGGCCGCGGCCGAGCGTTGTAATTGGTGGGGGACGAAGGATTGATTCAACGCCTCAATACTGGGACGCTGCAAACTGGCAATAGCCGCGGTGAAAAACGCCGCCACGTACAGCACCCAGACAATGGGATGAACCAAGAGCGCGTTGAGAAAAACCAAAGTGGTGACCAGCAGTAGGCCCACTTCCATGGTGATAATCAAGCGACGCCGATTGAGTCGATCCGCCAAAATCCCGCCGTAGAGTCCACACACCACCAGCGGAACGAGTTCCGCCAGTCCCAGTGCTCCAACTTGCAAGGTCGAATGGGTGAGTTGTCGCAGTTGAAAGGGCATGGTGACGTAGGACGCCTGGGCCCCGAGAGACGTCACCAATCCCGCCACGTAAAGCCGACGGTACTCCTTGGAGACCCGCAGTGGCGTTAGATCCACCCCTAGGGCTTTTCTCACGTCGCCGCCCCGTCGCGCCAACCATAGGTAGCGTCGTAGTGGCGCAAAATTTTGGCCGGAACGCCCCCGAGGAGCACGTGGTCGGGAAAGGATCCACGCACCACGGCTCCCGCCGCCACGGTGGTGTTCACTCCCAGGTGCGTACCCGGCAGAATCACGACCTGGGTACCAACCCAGCTTCCCGAACCAATCACCACCGCGGCTTCACGACCGGGTTGTTGGCCAATGGGAGTGAGCGGATCGTCGTAGGAATGATTCTGATCGGTGACGTAGACGTTAGGACCAAGTTGGACGTTGTCACCAATGACGATGGACCAGTGTCCAACGATCTGGGAGCCCCGCCCAATAACGCAGGCACTACCGATTGCAATAACGGGTGAAGTCAACATCTCTTGATCGGGCGAGACACCGACCGCTAGGGTCACGGACGGACCGACCAAGGTGTTTTCACCCAGGGCGATGTAGCGCTCGTTGTAAATTGTGCCCTGCGGAGCGAGTAAGGCGGCCCCGCGTCCGAAGGTGTGGAAGGACGTGGCGTAGTGGTCGTCGGGACCGACCGTCGCAACCTCATTCAGATACGATCGAACCACGCGCACGCGCTGTCCCAACCATCGACGGAAGCGAAGCCTCGTAATCACTCGACCACGCTAGTGGTCAATGCTCCTCTGGCGAAGATATACCGGCTCTCATCGCAAGGGAGCACTGAGCACCCAGGAAGACGTGAACGGCAACATGGCACCGAGGGTCAAGCAAGGAAGCGGCCGCAGCCTTCGACGGAAGCTGCCTTATTCGAGCGTAAGGGGCGCGTCGATATCGATTTCAGCAACGTCGACGGCGTCAGGGAGCAGGGCGTTGGCCATGTGCTCACGAACACGGGTGTCGATTTCAATCATCGTCTGGGGGTTCTCGCGAAGGAAGGTCTTCACGTTCTCACGTCCCTGTCCCATTTGTTCACCTTCGTAGGTGAACCAGGCACCGGCCTTCTTTACGAAGCCCAATTCCACGGACACGTCGAGGATAGAGCCCTCGCGACTAATGCCCTGTCCGTACATGATGTCGAACTCAGCCTGCTTGAAGGGGGCGGCGCACTTGTTCTTTACGACCTTCACCCGAGTGCGGTTACCGACGACGTCGGCCCCGTCCTTGATTGATTCGATACGACGGATGTCGAGTCGGACGGAGGAGTAGAACTTGAGGGCCTTGCCACCAGGAGTGACTTCGGGCGAACCGTACATGACGCCGATCTTCTCTCGCAACTGGTTGATGAAGATGGCGACGGTACCGGACTTCGAGAGCCCGCCGGTCAACTTGCGCAGGGCCTGGCTCATGAGACGAGCCTGGAGACCAACGTGGCTGTCACCCATGTCACCCTCGATTTCGGCACGAGGCGTCAACGCGGCCACCGAGTCGATGACGATGACGTCGAGTGCGCCCGAACGAATCAGCATGTCGGCGATTTCGAGCGCCTGTTCACCCGTGTCGGGCTGGGATATCAAAAGGTCATCAATGTTGACACCAATGGCTCGGGCGTACACCGGGTCCATGGCGTGTTCGGCGTCGATGTAGGCACAGGTACCGCCGTTACGCTGGGCCTCAGCCACCACGTGCATAGCGAGGGTCGACTTACCCGAAGACTCGGGGCCGTAGAGCTCGATGATTCGACCCCGGGGGAGACCACCAATGCCGAGAGCCATGTCGAGCGCCAATGCGCCCGTGGGAATAGCTTCAATTTGCATGTGGAGGTTTTGTCCCATGCGCATAACGGAACCCTTACCGAACTGCTTTTCAATCTGCCCTAACGCGGACTCGAGAGCCTTTGCGCGGTCGTCGCTTGCCATTGCTGTCTCCTTGTTGTTCTTCACGAGAGGCACGTTAGAGGCCCCTAGTTACATCGGTCGTTCTCCGCTACCGAAAACCGTACTACGAACAGGTGTTCGTAGCCAGCATTTATCAAAAAATCTGTCCTTGAGAGCACTATTTCCCTCTATAAAAGGGAAAATTGACGCTGCGCAGTCCTCTAGAGGATGCGGTCGATGGCTTGCCGCAACACGTTGAGCGCACCGATCGCCCCGTAGGAGCGGACCCGAGGACGGTCGCCAGGCAGTCGCAATTCCACGTGGGAAATCTCGTCACCAACAGCAATACCGACGAATACTGTTCCGGGGGCGTGACCATCGAGGGGATCTGGCCCAGCCACTCCGGTCACCGAAATAGCTACGTCAGAACCAAAGAGCGTTCGAACGCCACGAGCCATTTCCTCCGCAGCCAGTCCACTGACGACGCGACCAGGTGTGACCCCGAGAAGGTCAAACTTGATATCAGAGGCGTAACTCACCACGCTCCCCTTAAACCAGTTCGACGCGCCAGGAACATTGACGAGACGACTCGCGATGAGCCCACCCGTTACTGATTCGGCCAGCGCGAGGGTCAAACCGCGTGCGCTGAGTCGAGAGGCGATGGCGTCCTCCATCGCTTCAGCGTCCACGCCGAAGATTACGTCACCAAAGGCATCGGTAATCAGGCTGCGCACCACAGTCTCCTCAGCAGCCAGAAGTTCCTTGGCGTGTTCGGCGTTGTCACCTCGGGCCGTGAGTCGCACCTTAATGCCCTCAATGCCCGACGCCAAGAAGGCGATGGTAACTCGCTCGGAACCTTCGAGTTCATCGAATCGGCTGCCCACGGCCTCGGCCAAGCCGGACTCGCTGGCGCCCCAGGTTCGTAACACGCGCGAGGTGATGACACTGGTCTGCCCCTCGGCACGTACTCGATCAAGCAGATCGGGCAAAATGGCGCGCGTGAACATTTCGCTCATTTCGTAGGGGACACCGGGCACGGCGTAGAGCACCTGCGAACCGACGGGGCAGATGAGTCCGGGAGCGGTCCCCCGAACTTGGTCGATGACGCTCGCACCAACGGGAACGTCAGCTTGCAGCAGATTGTTGTCGCTCATGGGGCGACCGCGCCCAGCGAACATTGCTCGAATGCGCTCGACCAAGTAGTCCTGCCGTTCGAGCGCCGCCCCCATGACCTCAGCCAGCGCCGCCCGAGTGATGTCGTCTTGCGTAGGTCCTAGACCACCGCAAACGATAACGGCATCGGAACGAGAAAGAGCGACGCGAAAGGCCGCCACTATTCGCTCGTGATTGTCACCGACGTGCTGGTGAAAGTGTGAGCTGATGCCGTGGGCGGCGAGCTGCTCCCCTAACCACTGCGAATTAGTGTCGGGGATTTGACCAAGCAGGAGTTCCGTTCCCACCGCGACGATTTCAACGCGCACGAGCGAAGAGCGCTTTTCCGTCGACGTAATAACGCCAACCGGTATAGACCGTCATCACGACGGCAATCCAAATCGTGATCTCGGCGAAGACGAGGTGGGAATTGAAATAGGGCAACACGCAAAAGGCGATGGCCCAATCCTGCACGAAGGTCTTCCACTTAGCGATCTTCACCGCCGGAATCGATATGCCCACCTTGGCCGCTTTCGAGCGGTGCACGCTCATCCAGGCTTCGCGCAAAGTGATGATGATGGCCGGAACGATAAAGAAGTTCAAGTGGTGAGGATGGGTCAGGATAAGGGCGTAGAGCCCACCGAGAACCAGGATTTTGTCCGCGAGGGGGTCGAGGTACGCACCCGACGTGGTCGTGCCGTGGCGACGAGCCACGATACCGTCAAAGTAATCCGAGGCGGCGGCCAAGAAGCCAATGAGTATCGTCCACCACGACGTGCGGTGGTAAATCAGCAAATACATGAACACCGGCGAAACGCCTAAGCGGAAAAAGGTCATGAGATTGGCCGGCGTCAGCAACGCCGTATCGCCGTAGACCCGCTCGCCCTTGGTCACAGGGTTCGACCTTCTAAGTCAGTTCCGTGGCTCGCCATAATCTCCACGTTATAGAACTCGCCGACCTCGAGTGCTGCATCAACCATGACTATGCCGTCAATTTCGGGGCATTCGCGAACGCTACGGGCGCTCCCGGGAGCGTCAACCAACACGCGCTGCGTCGTGCCGACCAGCGCGTCACGTCGTCGAGCACTTATGGCGTCTTGCAATTCCGAGACTTCGCGTAAACGCTCCAGGGCCAACTCGTGGGGCACGTGACCCTCGAGCGAATTGGCGAAGGTTCCTTCCTCGTTCGAGAAAGTGAAGAATCCAGCCCAGTCGAGCTGGGCCGCTTCGATGAACGCGAGCAACTCACGCTGATCCTCTTCCGTTTCGCCGGGGTACCCGAGAATGAACGAGGAGCGAAAAGTGGCATCTGCTTCGACCGCACGGATAGCGGCAATGCGCTCGAGGAAGCGGTCGCCATCGCCCCAGCGGCGCATTGCCCGAAGCATGGGTCGCGAAGCGTGTTGCAGCGAGAGGTCGAAGTAGGGAACGCCGGTGGCGAGAATTGTTTCAATCAATCCGCTGGTCAAACCCGAGGGGTAGAGGTAGAGCAAGCGAACGCGTTCCACTTCGTCACTGAGCGCCTTGGTTAGTTCGATGAGCGGCTGGGTACCACCCTCGTCGAGTACCTCCACCGCCTCGCCAAGGGCGGCCCGGCGACGGTCGTGGCCCCAACTCGCCAGGTCCTGCGCAATGAGAACGAGTTCCTTGGCGCCTCCAGCGGTCAGTTCCCGAGCTTCTTTGAGAATTTCCACCGTGGAGCGTGAGCGTTGGTCGCCACGGAAAGTCGGGATGGCACAAAAACCGCAGCGGCGATCGCAGCCTTCGGCGATCTTGACGTAGGCCCAGGGGGCCCGCGAGGCGGGTCGCGGCAGATTTAGAAGGTCAAAGTCGTTTCGAGGTTTTCGGCCCAGCGCCACCGGCGTCGCGGGTGCCAGGGCGGTCAAACTTTCGTTAAAGCCCGCCACCAGGTCCA
The DNA here is from genome assembly GCA_903828785.1 of uncultured Actinomycetes bacterium. Lineage (GTDB taxonomy): Bacteria > Actinomycetota > Acidimicrobiia > Acidimicrobiales > RAAP-2 > RAAP-2. Next base: position 51,376 of record CAIKNP010000007.1, read on the forward strand.
CCTCGGGAAGGGCGTCGGCGAGTTCCTGCCCGTAGCGTTCCGCCATGCAACCGGTGACCACTAATCGGGCCCCCGCCTGCTTCTGGTCCGCCAATTCGAGGACCGTCTCAATCGATTCTTCGCGGGCGGCTTCAATAAAGGCGCAGGTATTGGCCACGACCAAGTCGGCGTCACCCGCGGAGTCGGCCAGCGAGTAACCCTGGGAGACGAGAAGGCCCGCCAATTTGTCAGAGTCGACGTGGTTCTTCGGGCAGCCCAGCGTCTCAATCCAGTAGCGCACGGCTCTCCTTAACAAACGTCAACACCGAGCGCTGTAGCGCTCGGTGTCTTGGCGGAGAGGGAGGGATTCGAACCCTCGGGCCCACTTTCGCAGGCCGCATTCTTAGCAGGAATGTGGTTTAAACCGTACTCACCCACCTCTCCAAGCCTTCACATCTTACCCATTGGCAACAATGCCTCACAACTGCAGCACAAAAATCGTCAAAGCTCGATAAACGGCAGACGAAAACTCGTGTGCGGTGGTCCCATTAAGAGTCCCCGTCTACGCCCTTCCGGAGGCTCGTGGCTGAAGATCCCTTGGAGCCAGCGCGCGGTTCCGTGTCCCGATCGAGCGGGTAGGTCGGTGAATCAGGTGTGATGAATGGTCAAGACGTTCGCTCCATCAAGAGCGCGGCGGCCCTGAGGCGGTCGCGCACGAGATCGCTTTCGCCCGCCAGCAATGTATCGGGCGAAAGGTAGATCGTTTCGTGAACCCGCACGACCGCAATCCGAGGACTGTCGTTCCACAAAGTGGCCTCGACCTGCTCAGCGCGAGCGATACTTGCGAATGTCAGGCCAAGTCGGGGGACGGGCTGTCCGGCCTCGTTGCTGTCCTCGCGGTGAAGCGAAATCCCTTCCAGATCACCAAAGTCATTCATCCACTGATCCACCGTGCGACGCCAATTGCGAGCGTCGGCGTCGTGATCGCGCGCGAGATAGAGCTCAAGCGCAGCCACCAAGCCACAAATTTCCTCCTTGCCCACCTTCATTGGACGCGCCAGTCGCTGGAAGGGAGCGGCGTTGAGCCGGGCCGCCTCAATCAAGTCGGCCCGACCCAGCAGCAAGCCACTGGCCTGAGGACCCGCGAGACCCTTGCCACCACTGAAGGTCACTACATCCGCCCCGCAGCCCTGGGTGTAGTTCCAGAGATTAGAGACGGGGGGCAGCTGGGCGGCGGCGTCCACAATCACGGGGACGCCCTTGGCGTGAGCAATAGCGACGGTCTCTTCGAGCGAGAGTGTCGTTTGAGGCAAATGACTACCAGCCACCCAGAACACCGCAGCCGTCGTGTCGTCTATGGCGGCCTCAAGTTCCCAGGCAAAGGTCTGCAAGACGTTACCCACTTCAACGATGCGAGCGCCGGCTAGCTCAATCGCTCGGTCGTAGGGGATGCGGTGAGCGCGGTGCATCACCACGTTTCGAGCGAGGGTGTTGTCGTGGTGCACTTTGGCAATACGTTCAGGGCGACCGTCGGTTATTGCGGCGAGGACACCCAGCACGATGGCCGTGGCGCAGCCCGAGGTGACCAGACCAGCTTCATTTCGTGTCAGCGCCGCCACTCGACGACCAGCGGCGAGATGAAGTTCTTCCATGGAAACGCAGGACTTCGACGCGTCGGCCATCGCCGCGACCACGGCTGGGGGCAGGGCCACTCCGCCGAGGGCCGTATAGGTTGTGGCGGCGTTGACCACGCGAGGAATACCCAGGTGACCAAAGATGTCGTCAGGAATGCCTTGCGCCGTCACGGCCAATCTCCTTGCTCGTCGTCGTTGGCAACTTTACGACCTAGCGAGAACAGTGAGAGAAAGAGTCGCTGGCGGCGTTGTACACTCGGAAATCATCAATCTGCTGAAGGGATGCATTGTGCGCATTATCCGACTCCCACTCGCTGGAGCTCTCGTAGCGACGGTTCTCGTGTTGACTCCTGCTTCGAACGCGCTGGCGACGTCCGCGCCGACGCTGGCGCAGTGCCAAAGCACAATCAACTCGCTGGAGTACCACCCCGGCACCCTGACCGCCGCTACCGACCTCACCAACGGTGTGTACGAACCATGGTTCGTCAACAACAAGCCCAGCAATGGCCAGGGTTACGAGGCCGCGGTGGTCTACGGTGTCGCCAAAGAGCTGGGCATCACGGCCAGTCACGTCAACTGGGTGGCCGAGCCCTTCGACGCGAGCTACACCCCCGGGTTCAAACACTTCGACTTCGACATCAACGAGATCTCCTACACCGCGGAGCGGGCGAAGGCCGTTTCCTTCTCGACGAGTTACTACAACGTCACGCAGTCCATCGTGACCTTGAAGACCTCCAAGATGGTCAAGGCCCACTCGCCCAGCGAGCTCAAGACCTACCTCTACGGGGACCAAATTGGTACCACGGGTTTGAGTTACATCCAGAACTACATCAAGCCCACCCGCGCCGCGCGCGTGTACCCCACCTTGCAGGGTGCGCTCACCGCTTTGGCCGTTGGCCAAATTGACGCCGTCGTGCTCGACACGCCCGATGGGCAGTACGCGGCCAGCGCGGAAGTAACCAACGCCCAGAAGAAGCTGATCGCCACGCAGATCGGCCAGTTCCCCTCCACCGGTGAGCACTACGGGATGCTCTTCGCGAAGAACAGCAAGATGGTGGCTTGCGTCAACACCGCCATTCAAGCCCTCGCAGCGAACGGCACGCTGGCCGCCCTACAAAAGAAGTGGCTCAGTATCTACAACGCCGTTCCCAGCATCCGGCCCTAAATCGTGTCGCAGCGGACCGACGCCCCGTCGTCGGCGCCCCAACTCTTTTCATCGAGGCGGCGACTGCATCTGTCACCGCGATACTCGCGCGTGGCGAGTCTGGCCTCGACGGTGGTGGTCCTGGGACTTTTCGTGGCCGCCACCTTCTTCGCCCCCGGGGGCGTACAGTTTCGGCACTTCTTTTTCGACCCTCACCAGATGTGGGCATCCCTACTAGGCAACAACCGGGGATTGGCTTCGGTGGGCAAGGGAATCTGGACCAACATCTGGATGTTCTGTCTCTGTGAAGTTCTGGTACTCATCCTGGGCTTGCTCCTCGCATGGGTGCGCATCACCACTTCGGCGATCCTCGCGCCCCTCCGCATGCTGGCGACCGTCTATACGGACGTCTTCCGAGGCATCCCCATCCTGCTGGTTTTCATCATCGTGGGCTTCGGACTTTCTGAATTAAACATTGGCTGGATATCGCAGCAGAACCCACCCTTTTACGGCTGTATGGCCATCACCATTACCTACACTGCGTACGTCGCCGAGGTGTATCGCGCCGGGTTGCATTCTGTTCCGAACGGACAAATCTTGGCGGCGCGCTCACTGGGGCTCAGCGAGGCCACCACCATGCGTCGAGTCATCTTGCCCCAGGCCATACGAACGGTGATTCCACCTTTACTTAACGACTTCATTTCCATGCAAAAAGACACGGCCTTGGTTTCCATTCTGGGAATCACCGAAGCCGTACAGAGCGCGCAGATCAACGCGGCGCAATCCTTTAATGACTCGGGACTGGTGGTCGCCGCTCTGCTTTTTCTCTGCATGACCATCCCGCTCACCCGCTTCACCGACGGACTCATTGACCGCGACCGAGCGCGCCGACTGGTGGCGGCCCGATGAACGTTCTCACGCTCGATGGAGTTGTCAAGCGATTTGGCAGTCTCGAGGTCCTGAAGGGAGTGTCACTCACCCTTGATCGTCACGACGTCGTTTGCCTTATTGGTGCCTCGGGGTCGGGCAAATCCACGCTGCTGCGCTGCGCCAATCTCCTCGAGAGCATCGGCGGGGGAGACATCGCTCTCTTCGGACAGTCCTTACTCGACCCCCGCATTGATCCCGATTTAGTACGACGCAATATCGCCATGGTCTTTCAATCGTTCAACCTCTTCCCTCACCTCAACGTGGTGCAAAACGTCATGCTCGGTCCCGTCTACGCCCTCAAGCGACCAGCCGAAGAAGTGCGTAGCGAGGCGATGCTCCTGCTCGAGCGCATTGGCCTGCGCGACCGTGCGGAAGAATATCCCGATCGCCTCTCGGGTGGCCAGCAGCAGCGCGTCGCCATTGTGCGATCTCTCGCTATGCAGCCCTCGCTCTTGCTCCTCGACGAGGTGACCAGCGCCCTCGACCCCACCTTGGTGGGCGAAGTCCTCGACCTCCTGCGCGAGTTAGCCGCCGAGGGGACCACCATGCTCCTGGCCACGCACGAAATGGGCTTCGCTCGAGACGTGGCCACCAAAGTGGTCTTTCTGGATCAGGGCGTCATCGTGGAGCAGGGTAGCCCGAGTCACATGTTTGACACTCCCACGCAGGCGGCGACGCAAGCATTCTTGGCGCGGGTGCGACCGAACTAGGAAGCGAGGGGCTGCACCTCGGGCATGACGACAACTAAGTCAAAGAGTTCCTGGTCACGCTCCCAGGTCAAGTGCTCGCGCACCTCCCCCAAGGGAAGCCAGACCAGTTCATCGACTTCGCTGTTCGACACGAAGTTCCCACTGATTACCGTCATCAGGTAGTAGGCCACAATCTTGGGACGACCTTTTCGGTGCGTGTAATTCGTGGCCCCGATAAAGCGGGCAATGGCGCAGCGATGGTTGATTTCTTCTTCCACTTCGCGAAGCGCCCCCTGTTCGAAGGTCTCACCTTCGTCAAGTTTGCCCTTAGGAAAGGTCCAATCGCCTCTGGCCTCACGGTAAATGCAGGCCACTTCAACGTCACCCGATGCAGTGCGGCGAATAACGACACCACCGGCGGCCCGCGTGAGATCGCTGGGCGCGTCGTGAGGGATTATCAATTCACCGGTCATTACTAGTACGTCGCTAACGCTAGAGGAAGTGTCCCCACATTAACCCTGCGTGCCCCACACAGCTTGCAGGGTTTTTCCTAGAGTGGAGAGATGTTCGCCGCCACCTCCCCGATCTGGCGAGTTCTCGTGGAACTCTTGGCAGGTATCGCGGCGGGCATTGCCAACGGCATCGCTGGCGGCGGGACTTTTTTGGCCTTCCCGTCCCTGTTGGCCGTGGGCATCCCCTCACTCGCGGCCAACGTTTCGACCTGCGTCGGCTTAACGCCGAGCTATATCGGGGGGATCAGCGGTTACCGCAAGGAAATCACTCAACAGCGCGCCCTCCTGCGAACGCTGGGCCCCGCCTGCGTCCTCGGGGCGGTCACGGGCTGCCTCCTGCTCGTCAGTTTCCCTTCCGCGACCTTTCGATCTATTCTCCCCTGGCTCATTGCCAGCGGCACGGCCCTCTTCGCCGCCGCACCCCTGATCACTCGGCGCATCGCCCACATTGACTCCAACCACCCGGCCCGACGAATCTCCTTGGTGACGGGAACCTTTCTCATCGCAATTTACGGGGGATACTTCGGGGCTGGTATGGGTATTTTGCTTATGGCGCTGATGGCCGTGACTCTGCCATTCGAGATTGCCACCATGCAGGGGCTGCGCAACATCTTGTCCACCTTCATCAATGTCGCAGCGGCCATTGTCTTCCTCCTGGGCGGTCACGTCGTCCTCCACGCCGCGTTAGGGCTCTTCGCCGGCTGTCTGCTGGGCGGGATTATCGGCACGAAGTTACTCAAACGACTCTCGCCGAACAGCGTGCGCGTCATCGTCATTCTCTTTGGTGTCGCTACGTCCATTCGTCTCTTCTGGTGAGTTCGTCCTTCGGGACAACTAACCTACGGGGGGTGAAGCGCTTCTTTTCATTTCCCAATCCGGTCAACGACGCGGCCGCGCGAAGTGTCGCCATTGGCGTCGTCACCATGGCCACCATCGCCCTGGTGAGTGGCCAAGGATGGGTGCTCATTCCCCTCACCTACGGCTTTCTCGCCCGAGTTGCCACTGGACCAACAATGTCCCCGCTGGGTCAGTTCGCGGTGCGGGTCGCGGCACCACGTTTGAAAAAGTGGGAAAAGTTCGTGCCGGGTCCGCCTAAGCGCTTCGCCCAAACTATTGGACTGGCCTTTTGCATCGTCACTGATTGGGTCACTCTCAGCTCGGGGTTCGGCACGGCGAAGTGGATTTTGGTGCCGCTCATCATTGCGGCCAGCCTCGAAGGCTTTGCCGGCTTTTGCGTTGGTTGCACCATCTTCGGATGGGGAATTCGCGCCGGCTGGGTACCCGAAAGCGTCTGCCTCGAATGCGGCGACCTACGCGCCCGTTACGCCGCCAGTGGGCACCCCAACGATACGTCGGCCTAAGCGTCCCCTGGCACCTCGCAACATTTAAAAAGCCGTGAGCCAAGTTGACTCATTTCTTCCTAGTCTGGTAGGTATGCGCCGGTCAACATCTCACCTTCGCTGGTTCGTAGGGACCAGCATGTTGGCGTTGAGCCTCACCGCCGTCTCCTCCCTCACAGCCTCGGCATCGCAGCCCCGCTTGCGGGTGGCGGGTGCCGCGGCGGTGCCGGCGCGAGCCACCGTGATGACGGGAAACCACCAGGTGACTTTCGACGTGGTGCTCAGTTCTAAAGACTCGGCCGGTGAAGCCTCCTTCCTGCGTGCCTTAACCACCCCCGGTACTGCGCAGTACAGGCACTTCCTCACCCCCACCCAGTTCGCCCTTCGCTTCGGTGCCCCCGAGGTGCAGGTCGATGCCGTGCGGCGCTATTTCGTCCAGCACGGACTGCGCGTCGGTAGTCTCAGTCGAGGGCGCCTGGTTCTCGCCCTCAGCGGACCACGTTCGGCGGTAGCGCGCGCCTTTCAGGCCCGCGTGATTACGATTAAAGACCACGGGGTCATCAGCAGCCAATTTGCGTCGACCGCTACCCTGCCCGCCGACCTGGCCCACGCCATCGTCGGCGTTGAGGGTTTGAGCAGCCCCACGCCACGCAGCTCCAATCTGGTCACGTCGCACGCCACAGGCGCCTACACGCCGAACTGTCCTTCGGCTGGTTCGGCCAACGCCAAGGTGCCGAGTTCACTCGGTGGCTACACCGCCGGCCAGGAGGGAAGCCTCTACGGAATATCGTCGCAATGGGCGAAGGGGAACACCGGACAGGGATCGGTAATCGCGCTCTACGAGCTGGGCTCCTACGACGCGGCCAACCTCACCACCTATTTTGCTTGCTACGGTCTCTCCCCCACGATAAACGCCATCAAGGTGGACGGCGGTTCCACCGGGGCCTACAGCGATGAAGCCACCATCGATATCGAACAAGCGGGCGTCTTGGCACCCGGTGCGACCCTCGACGTGTACAGCGGTCCCAACACGTCAGCGGGACCCACCGACGTGTACACCAGAATTGCCGACGACAATCTGGCCACCGTCGTCTCGGTTTCCTGGGGCGACTGCGAAACGGATCCTACGGGGGCAATCGCCACCGAGCGGCCCCTCTTTGAACAAATGGCCGCCGAGGGCATCACGGTGGTGGCCGCCGCGGGCGACTCCGGTTCCTCGGACTGCCACGGGGTAACCAATAACGGCCTCGCCGTCGACGACCCGGCGAGCCAGCCCTTCGTCACGGGTGTGGGTGGCCTTACGGTGAGTTCAATTTCGCCACTCAATCAAAGCGTCTGGAACAGCGGGAGCGGGAGCGGTGCTTCCGGTGGTGGCGTCTCCGCTCTCTGGTCGCGACCGTGGTGGCAAACCGGCGCACTCTTCACCGGCGACACCTCCCAAGGAGTGGCGACCGCCAAGGGACGTATGGTGCCCGATCTATCGGTGCTCGGCGACCCCAGCACGGGCTTTATGCAGTACTTCACTGGCACCAACGGCACGGGGGTGTCCTGCGGACAGAACGGCTGCGCCAGCGGATGGAACAGTATTGGCGGCACTTCCATAGGAGCACCGCTCGTCAGCGCCCTCTTCGCGATTGCTAACCAGGTTTGTGGCACCACCCGCTTGGGATTCATGAATCCCACGCTGTACGAAATTGCCACGACCGCCGGCAACTACGTTGACGTCACCAGTGGAACGAACGACGTCTTCCAAAAGGGCGCCTACGGCGCCGGTGTGGGCTACGACCTCGCCTCGGGTCTCGGAAGCCCTTCGAGCAGCTTCATCAACAACCTCTGTCCGCCGGCCATCAGTCTGGCCAAGTCGAGCACCCAGTCGTCCGTCGCGACGACCGCGTACCTGGGCCACAGCGTCACCCTGGCCACGACCCTGCGCGACGTCAATGGTTTCCCCGTCCCGAACGCCACGGTCACCTTCCACGCCACTTCCACCCAGGGCAACGTCGTCTTCGACGGTGACCCCAGCACCGCCCAGGGGGCCAACGGGTCGACCGTCACCGCAACCACCTCGGTGCAGGGTGTTGCCACGGTGACCCTTTCAGCCTCCGTGGCGCAGGTCGCCACGATTAGCGCCTCGGTAAACACTGGACAGATTTCCTCAACGCCGATATCCTTCGTCATCTTCCCCTACGCCCTGCGCCTGCCTTGGCAGCCGGTGTTGACCTTGCCCGTCCCCCAATCCACGAGTGTGGCCTTGAGCATCAAGGCCACACCGTCACCCCACCCCCCGATCACCGCCTACGAGGTGACTACCAACGGTGGCAAAACGTGGACGATGGAACGCGCCAGTGTTCGCCGCTTCCGCCTGAAGGGCCTGTTGCCCGCCCAGACCTACCTCATCGCTATTCGCGCGGTCAACCACAACGGCGTTGGTCCCTACTCGCTGCCCCTTCGCGTTACGACCTCGGTGTAAGCAGTGCGAGTAATGCGCCCTTCCTTCCGGAACGGACGTTGGCGTTTTCAACCTCACGCCAAGCGCAGGTGGCTAGAAGCCCGACCTCACCGTCGCTGGCTGACTCATTTCGTGATCGTCGGTACCCTGGTCCCGGTCGTCACTTTGCCCAGTCTCACCGCATCCACCCCCAGCGGCACCCCGCTCTACGCCTTCAGTGCCACCGGCAACACCAGCGTGCCCTGGTCGAGTGCCTCCCTCGAACCGCTCGTCCACAATCTGGCCATTAGCGGAACGCCGAGCGTCATTAGCGGCAACGGGGTCATCGCCATCGCTGGCCTCAACGCGTCGGGTGACCTCGTGCTGGGTGAGCAAACGCCCCAGGGGATTCTGCCCACCGTTGACCTGACCAGTGGACTAGCGGCCCCCGTCGCGGCCAGCGCGCCCGTCGCCTTTTTTGACCCCTTCAACAACGTGGATGTTGCCTACGTCGCGACTTCGGGGAACCTGATGCTCATTGTGCCGAATTTGAACCTCCAGCACCACTGGGGTCACTTCCGTTCCGTTCAACCCGACCAAGTGCTCAACCTTTCCGCCAATCAGGCCACCCTTGCTCTGGGTACGCCCAGTGTGGGGGTGGTCGGAAAGAATGGTCTTATCGCGGCCACCGACACCAAGGGTGACCTCGAAGTTCTTTCGCTGACCTGGTCGGCGCTCAACGCCCCACCCATCGCATCACCCATGACCAACGTCACCACCACCTCAAACTCGCCCACCCTCCTCAGCGAACCTCGGGTGGTGAGCGCTGCGACCACGCCACTGCTTACCGCTTTGGTGAGTGGTCACAACGTTGAAATGTACGCCGGCACCGCCGCGAGTGCGTGGACGGCGCTGAACGTGACCCTCGCCACCGGTGCGCCCATCGCCGTCGCTTCAGTGGTCGGCACCGCGACCACGAGCACCACCTACGTGGCCTCGCTGGCGAGCAACGGTGACGTGCAACTCTTCACCGTTCCCGCTGGAGCTGAAACGGCCAACGTCCACGCGCGCGTCATTACCCAGCCCTCGACCCAGTGGGTCTACACCGACGTCTCCACCGCGGCCCCGGGTACGCCACCCCTCGCGGGCACCCTCGCCCTAGCGGTCAGCCCTGGTCAAATCACCATCGCTGGTCAGTCCGCCAACTTGAATGATCTCTACACCGTGGCCACGCCCCTTCCCACCACCGCGTGGACGAGCAGCGATTTGTCAAAGACGGCTTCGGGGGCGGCCTTCACCGTAGGACCGGTCGTGAGCAGTGGCTGGGTGAACGGCGTTCTCACGCTCTTCGCGACGAACACCGGCTACGCCACACCCAAGGGCGTGGGGGTCTACGCCATTCCGCAAGCTGACTGGAGCCGAGCCATCAGCGACGGTTGGCCCATCGTGGCCGACACCGGAGCCCTGGGTACCACCCAGGCCCCGTGGGTGGGCTACGTGACCACCGGGGGCGTCGCTCAATCGCCGGACTACCTGCTCGGAACCACAGTGGCGGCCAGCCATAAGAGCGAAACCTGGATCTCCTTTTGGACCGTGAGCGGCCCCCTCAGCGGCCAAGCGCAGGGCAGTAATGCGTACTACACGCACGGATTTCAAGCGGGTGTCTGGGTGGCTCAACAGATTGATCAGTACGCGACGCTGGGGCTGAGTGTCGCCCCCAACTGGGTGGTCTTTGACCCCGAGGGCTACCCCGACAATCACTCCAATTTGGACGCCCCACCCGGGTCCTCCGCGGCTGTCTTCGCCACCTACGGCAGTTACTGGGCCTCCATGGTGCACGGCTGGATCGACGGCCTGGCCTCCATTGATCCGCTGCTGCACCCGGGCCTCTACGCCGCTCAATCGGAATACGGGAACTACCACCTCGCCGCCCTCGACCTCCCGGTGTTTGTCGCCCTCGCCTTCGGCGGGAACGGACCCAGCAAACTCAGTACCACGAACGGGAGCAACATCCGTGGGTACATTGCCTTCAACGCCAGTTGCTCGCCCACGAGTACCCTCAAGGCGCAAGAAGCCACCTTGACTGGTTCGCCGTGGTTTGGCCAATTCAATACACTGCAGTTCAACCCCGGCGTGTACTGCCATCCCTAGGAGCGAAGCATGAGTGATCAGTCCGACGACCGTAGCCAAGATTTACGCCAACGCCTGAAGCAGCTCACCCAGCCCTTAGTCGACTCGCTGGACGGTCGACTGCGCGAGGAGGTCGACAAGCGGGTGGACGAACGCGTCCAGGCAATTCTGCAGGACCGTCTCAGTGTGCTGGAACGAGCCATCGCCGATCTCGACCGTACGACGCGAGAGCTCGAGCGGCGACTCGGCGACGCCTAGCGGCGGTTTTTGTCCCGACGCAAAACAAATCGCACGGTCAACACCGTCAAGACCACAATCGCCACCACGAAAATTCCGAAGACTGCGGCGAAGGCTGAAATCAAGGCGGCGAGAAACATAATTCGATCGTAGCCGTGTCACAGCCGTCTTTCAGAGTGGACGTATGACGAACACGCTTAGCGCCTTCCCCCTGGCCCTCGCCCTCCGGGGTGACCGGACGCAACGGCCCTTGCGCGATGACCGACGCGCCCAGCAACTCCACGACCAGCTCCATCAGCTCCTCGCCCGAAGCCCGTACCAGCCTTCGGCACCCCTCATCCTTCGATCGTCTTCCCTTCGAGCCCAGACGCCTTCCTTCGAGTCCAGCGAGCTCGGTCGCTTGCGGGGCGTGCTGGTCACCACCGCACTTCGTCTGCTGGTCAACGGGGTGCACCTCGACGACAGTTTCGCCGACGTCCACGAGGCCTGGCTCAGCACGCAGGCGGCGGGCCCATTACGGCAATCCTTCGAACTCTTAAACGATGACCAGCGGGCGCGACTCGCCGCGGACATTCGCAGTCACGTCAGTGTTTTGCGCGAGCACCTCGGCGCCATCCCTAGTTCGTGGCGGCCTCGTACCGTGGTACGCACCCGGCTCCTACTCGGCGGTGGGGCCTTGGAACTGCGCGACGAGGTTGACTTGGTCGTGGGCTCCCCCTTCGAGGACGTCGCGGCGCTGGCCCTTTTGGACGTCACGACGGCGCCACTGGGTGAGAACGCGGAACGTGTTCTGCGTTACCACGCCCTCGTGCAGACCTTGCGTAGCGGCGTCGTTCCCCTACGTAGCTGTCTCTTTTCTACCGCCACCACCGATCTGTGGTCCCGTGACGTTGACGATGAACTTCTGCAACGCGCCTTGGCTGACGTCGCCAGCGTGCTGCAAGGGTCGGAGGCCGCGTGAGTGAACTTTGGCTCCGCCGCAGCACCCCCTCGGACCTCGAGCTCCTACCGGCGCGAACAACGCCGATTCTCCTTAGTGACGAACAACGGCGCTCCTTCTCGGAACGGATGCGTCAGATTCCGACCACCAGCCCACGTCGTCTCGACGCCTGGGGGGTAGAGCGGGGAGGACGGCCCGATCTCCCCTTCACCTGGACGGCCACGACGGCGAGGCGAATTATTGGGACCCGCGCCGCCCAGCGACACAACAGCAGCCGCGAGTCAATTCTCGAAGCGGTGCGCGACGAGATCGCCGACCAGCTCATCATCGCCAGCAGTGGACGCTCACGATCGGGATCGCTGGCTCACTGGCTGGCCAACGCCTCGCACCCCAGCTTGGGGCTCATTACGGCCGAGGCCGTGAACTGGGCCACCCAACTCCTCGAGGCCAGCACCCTGTTCGGCGATTCGACGCACTTATGCCGCTCGGACGCGTACTACAACATCAGCGGGGCGTCGACGACCTTGCGGGGTCGCCGCGACCTCCTGCTGCCCTCGACTGAGGGTCGCGTCGTGGTTCGCGTGCGCTCGGGGGCTCCGGGTCCGAGCGCCGGCGCCGGACTGCGAACGGACCTGTTTATCGACGCCTTAGCCCACCCCGAGGGTGAGGCGGCGCAGCAATTCATTGGTCTGTGGCCCGACGCGGGCCTCCTACTACTCGTGGAAGGCACGGTAGAGAATCTCCGTGCCGGCGCCCGAAGTTTGCTTCGTGGGGCGGTGGTTCAGCGCCGAAGGGAACTCGCCCCAGTGGCCTAAGTTCGCCGATTTGACAGCGTCTACTAGCGTTGAACAGTTATGACTCTTCGTACATCCCTTAGAAACATCGCCATCATTGCTCACGTCGACCACGGCAAGACCACCTTGGTCGATGCCATGCTTCGTCAAACGGGCTCCTTCACCGCCCACGAGGCGCTCACCGAGCGCGTCATGGACTCGGGCGACCTCGAACGGGAGAAGGGTATTACCATCCTGGCGAAGAACACCGCCGTCCAGTACAAGGACCTCACCATCAACATCATCGACACCCCCGGCCACGCCGACTTCGGTGGCGAGGTGGAGCGCGGCCTGGCCATGGTCGACGCGGTTATCTTGCTGGTCGACGCCGCCGAGGGCCCCCTGCCCCAGACCCGTTTCGTCTTGCGCAAGACCCTCGAGGCGCGCCTGCCCGTCGTGCTGGTGATCAACAAGGTGGACCGGGCTGACGCCCGCACCGCGGCCGTGGTCGAAGAAGTAGAGAACCTCTTCTTAGACCTCGACGCCGACGAGGATCAGATTTCCTTCCCCATCCTCTACGCGTCCGCCCGTCAGGGTTGGGCCTCGACCAACATCGAAGACACCAGCGGCGACCTCGGACCACTCTTTGAGACCATCGTCAATTACGTTCCCGCCCCCGAATACACCGAGGGCCACGGGCTCCAGGCCCTGGTCTGCAACCTCGACGCCTCGCCCTACCTCGGCCGCCTCGCCCTGTGTCGCGTCATCAACGGCACGCTGCAGCGCGGCTCGCGCGTGGCTTGGTGCCACGTCGACGGCACCATTGAGTACGCCAAGATCACCGAACTCTTCATGACCGAGGCACTCGACCGAGTCCCGGCGGAGAGTGCCGGCCCCGGCGACATCGTGGCCGTCGCCGGTTTCGACACCATCACCATCGGCGAGACGCTGGCCGACGCCGACAATCCCATTCCCCTGACCCCACTGACCGTGGACGAGCCCAGTCTCTCCATGACTATTGGCATCAACACTTCGCCGCTGGCTGGAGCCGAGGGCAAGCTGCTGACCGCCCGCATGGTGAAGGACCGCCTGGACAAGGAGCTGGTCGGCAACGTTTCGCTGCGCGTGCTCAACACCGAGCGCCCCGACGCCTGGGAAGTGCAGGGTCGTGGTGAACTGCAGCTGGCCGTGCTGATCGAGACCATGCGCCGTGAGGGCTTCGAGCTCACCGTCGGCAAGCCGCAGGTCGTGACCCGCATCGTCGACGGCAAGACCCACGAGCCCGTCGAGCACGTCACCATCGACACCCCCGAGGAGTACGTCGGTAATATCACCACCCTCCTGGCTACTCGCAAGGGCACCATGCTCGACATGATTAACCACGGCACTGGTTGGGTGCGCCTGGAATGGCGTATCCCAGCGCGCGGACTGGTCGGCATTCGTACCGAGTTCATGACCGAAACCCGCGGAGCGGGAATGATGCACTCCAACTTCGACGGCTACGCACCCTGGTTCGGCCCCATTCGCCTGCGCGCTAACGGGGTGCTCGTCGCCGACCGACGTGGTTACACCACGGCGAACGCCCTCATCGACCTCGAGGCGCGCGGTACCTTGTTCGTCGCCCCCGGTATTGAGGTCTACGAAGGCATGATTGTTGGAGAAAACTCGCGCTCCGAAGAGATGGACGTTAACCCGACGAAGGAAAAGAAGCTCACCAACATGCGAGCCTCGGGTTCCGACCACACGGAACGCATTACCCCGGCCACCGTGTTCTCACTGGAGCAGGCGCTGGAATTCATCGCCGACGACGAGGCGGTTGAAATCACGCCCAAGTCGGTGCGCCTGCGCAAGGTCATCTTGGACCAGGCCGGACGCGCGCGCAGCCGCAAAAAGGGCTAAGCCCCACATCGTCTAGAATTTTCGACGGAGGGATGTCAGAGCGGCCGAATGAACCGGTCTTGAAAACCGGCGTGGGCTTGCCCACCGTGGGTTCAAATCCCACTCCCTCCGCTCGCAGACGAATACAGAAGTAGACGGTTCGGACATACAGAAGTCCGAATTTGATCTGCTCGACGAGGTTTTTTCGGTGATCACTCGCCGAAAGGTGCTTCGGGAGGTGCGAAGGCACTTTCGTAAGAGTCAGTAGACGAAGTGAA
>CAIKNP010000008.1 GCA_903828785.1 uncultured Actinomycetes bacterium
TAGAGCACTTCCATGGTAAGGAAGGGGTCGTCGGTTCAATCCCGACAGAGGGCTCGCCAGGCGGCGTAGCTCAGGTGGTTAGAGCACACGGCTCATAATCGTGGTGTCGCGGGTTCGACTCCCGCCGCCGCTACCAGGCAGTTAGTACCAGCAGTAACGAACGAGGAGAAGACGAGATGGCTAAGAACGAGAAGCGGGTGCAGGTCATTTTGGCCTGCGAGGAGTGCAAACGCCGCAACTACATCACGATGAAGAACAAGGTCAATGACCGTGAGCGCATCGAAATGAAGAAATATTGCCAGTGGGAGCGCCGTCACACCTCCCACAAAGAGACCCGCTAGGAAGTATCCCCGCTCGGGGTGGTAGGCTGTATCTTCCTTGCGAGAAGGGGCGGTTTTCCGCACCGACTCAACCGAGGGCAGTGGCTCAATTGGTAGAGCACCGGTCTCCAAAACCGGTGGTTGGGGGTTCGAGTCCCTCCTGCCCTGCTGGGAGAAGTAGTACCAAACGAAGTACGGAAAGACAGAGATGAACCGCGAACAAAAGCGCATGATGCAACGACAGGGTCAAGTGGGTGCCGACGGCACCGCTACTCGTCGCGCCACGGCACAAGATGTCGCGGCCCGTCGACGCAAGCAGCGAACGTCCCCCGCGCAGTTTTTCCGCGAAGTCCGTGAAGAGTTGCGTCAGGTGGCGTGGCCCCGGCGCGACGAAACGAAGAACTACACCTCCATCGTGTTGGGCGTCTTGATCTTCATGACGCTCCTCATCTACGGCCTGAGCTTCGGTTTCTCGAAGTTCGTTACTTTCTATTTCCAGCGCTGAGGCACCCATGAGTGACATTGACACCACCGACGAGACCGCAACAGAGCACGAGGACGAGGCCGTGCGCATCCTTGAAGACGGCCTCGACGAAGCCCCCCTCATTGAGAGTGCCTACGACCGGGCTGGTCGCTGGTACATCATTCACACCTTTGCCGGACACGAGCAGAAGGTCATCGGCGCCCTGAACAACATCGTGAAGAGCCGTGATTTGCAGGAAATGATCTACGAGATCTACGTGCCCGAAGAGGACGTTACTGAGTTCAAAAACGGCAAGAAGGCCACCGTCTCCAAGAAGATGTTCCCGAGTTACCTCTTGATTCGTTGCGAGCCAGACCCCGAAATTTTCTACGTGATTGGTTCGACGCCCGGCGTGACGGGTTTCGTGGGCTCCGAGAAGACTCGTCCGACGGCGCTTACTCGCCGCGAAGTCGACAACATCATTCGCCCCGTCGTCGAGGGTGTGGAACTCCCGGCCGCGAAGCGTCGCGTCGCCACCCACGAATTCGAAATCAACGACACCGTGCAGATCAAGACTGGTCCCTTCGCGACCTTCTCGGGTCACGTGGCCGAGATTAACGAAGACCAGATGAAGGTCAAGGTCCTCGTGGATATCTTCGGTCGCGAAACGCCCGTTGAACTCGAATTCAATCAGATTACGAAGCTTTAGGACGTAAGGAGAAAGCCCCATGGCAAAGAAGATCACTGCTGTCGTCAAGATCCAGCTCCCCGCTGGTGGCGCGACGCCGGCACCCCCAGTAGGTACGGCTCTAGGACCCCACGGTATTCAGACCATGGAGTTCTGCAAGCAGTACAACGCAGCGACCGAAGCGCAGAAGGGTACCGTCATCCCGGTCGAAATCTCGATCTACGACGACCGTTCTTTCACCTTCATCTTGAAGACGCCCCCGACCCCCGTGCTCTTGCGCCAGGCCGCCGGTATCGACAAGGGTGCCAAGATTGCCGGTCGTGAGACCGTGGCCACCGTTTCGATGGCCCAGATCGAAGAGATCGCCAACATCAAAATCAAGGACCTCAACACTGACGACCTCGATCAGGCCATGCTGCAGATTGCTGGCACGGCCCGTTCGATGGGCATCGCGGTCGCGGGCTAGGAGAAACAGTCATGAAGCACGGTAAGAAGTACATCAACGCCCTCGCCCAGGTGAACCGCGAACAGCTGGTCACCGTCAGTGAAGCCGTCGACAAGGTCAAGGCCCTGTCGACCGCCAAGTTTGACGAGACGGTTGAGCTGGCAATTCGTTTGGGCGTCGACCCCCGTAAGGCCGAGCAGATCGTGCGAGGCACAATTTCCTTGCCCGCCGGTACGGGTAAGACCAACGTCATCGCGGTCTTCGCCGTCGGTGAGTTCGCCCAGGCGGCTCGCGACGCCGGAGCCGACTACGTGGGCGGCGACGACCTCGTGGAGAAGGTTGCCGGTGGCTTCCTCGATTTCGACATTGCTATCGCTACGCCGGACCTCATGGGTAAGGTCGGTGGATTGGGTCGTGTGCTCGGTCCGCGTGGCCTCATGCCTAACCCCAAGACGGGCACCGTGACCATGGACGTCGCGAAGGCCGTCGGTGAGTTCAAGGGCGGCCGCGTGGAATACCGCACCGACAAGATTGGCAATGTGCAGTTGCGCGTCGGCAAGGTCAGCTTCTCGAAGGAAGACCTGAGTCGTAACGTGTTGGCCGTCATCGACGAGATCGTTCGCGTGAAGCCAGCCAGTGCCAAGGGTCGTTACCTGATGAGCATCACCGTTTCGTCGACCATGGGACCTGGCGTCAAGATTGACCCCCAGCACACCCGCGACCTCGACGAAGTATTGGCCTCGGCCTAAGGTTTTGACGGCGGCGCCTCGGCGTCGCTACGATGTACCCCACGCACTCGTGCGAACAGTTTTATTCAGAATGCCAAAGACATCCGGTGTGGAGTATTCCACTTAAGTGATCGAATGATCAGCCTGACGAGGAATTCGAGTTTCCCCCGTGGAACTCGTTCTGGGATGTCCGAGGCCCGTACCGGGCGGCATCCGGTGAAGGAGTTTCCATGAAGATCAATACCGTTAAGGTTGCGACAATTGACGAGGTGAAGGCCAAGGTTGCCTCCACCACCACCGCGGTTGTTACCGAGTACCGCGGTTTGACCGTGGCCGAAATATCCGGCATCCGTCGCGAATTGCGCACCCTAGGCGCCGACTACAAGGTCTTCAAGAACACCTTGGTGCGTCGAGCCATTGAGGGGACGCAGGTCGAACCCATGACCGCCTTCCTCGAAGGCCCCACCGCCATTGCCTTCGTCGAGGGTGACGTGTCATCCGTCGCTAAGGCCCTGCGCGACCTCGCCAAGAAGAGTCCAAACTTGATTCTCAAGGGTGGCGTCATGGACGGCAAGGCCCTCAGCGCCAAGGACCTGTCGGCTCTCGCCGATCTGCCACCGCGCGACGTCCTGCTGGCCCAGGTCGCCGGAATGTTGGCTTCACCACTTCGCACCATGGCCAGCCTCCTGAAGGCTGTCCCGCAAAACTTCGCCTACGGCCTCTCGGCCCTGCTCGACTCCAAGGGTGGCTCCGCCATTCCGAAGTCCGAGGAGACCGAGTCGGCCGCCGAGACTCCGGCCGGGGTCGAGGAAGCTGCTGATGCAGCGAGCGACGACGCCGCGACCGATGTCGCGGAGGTCGCAGTAGACGCTGAGGCCCCCGCGGCCGAGGCCGACGCTGAAACCACCGAGACGTCGGAAGACGTCGCGAGCGAACCGGCCGAATAACCCAACCCACGCAGTACGAAACGAAAAGAAGAAAGGAATCACCATGGCTGGATCATTGACCAAGGACCAGATTCTCGACGGCATCGCTGAGCTGTCGGTAATCGAGTTGAGCGAGCTCGTTAAGGAGTTCGAAGAGAAGTTCGGCGTTACCGCTGCGGCGCCCGTTGCTGTTGCAATGGCTCCCGCGGCCGGTGGCGGCGATGCTGGCGAAGCTGCTGAAGAGAAGAGCGACTTTGACGTCATTCTCGTCAGCGGTGGCGAGAAGAAGATCGGCGTGATTAAGGAAGTTCGCGCGCTGACCAACCTGGGCCTCAAGGAGGCCAAGGACCTCGTCGACGGTGCTCCCAAGCCCGTTCTCGAGAAGGTGTCGAAGGCTGACGCCGACAAGGCGAAGGCGGCTCTCGAAGCTGCCGGCGCTACCGTCGAGCTCAAGTAGTTCACCGTTGCACCCCTGTTCCGGCCGATTAACTCGGCCGGAACAGGGAAATGCACTCCCCGGGGTCCTTGACCGAGGGGATGATGCCCCTTAGGGTGAAGCGAGCCGGTAATCGGCGACGCCTCGCCCTGAGGTGCCATTTGCGCACGCCCGTTTTACGTAGTAGTGTCGAAAGACCGCCTCCCGTCCCTGACTTCGTCATCCCCTGACGCAGTTTTGAGCGTGAACGCGGTCGCAACCTGCAGTAGCCACCCACTTACACGGAGGATAGACCGTTGACGTCTCGGTCCACTAGCCCGGAGCGCTTTAACTTCTCGGCACTGGGTGAAGCACACCCCCTGCCTGACCTACTCGAAATTCAGCGAGAGAGTTTTGACCTCTTCATGAAGGAAGGTCTGCGCGATGCGTTCCAAAGCATTTCGCCGATCAAGAACTTCACCGAGAAGCTCGAACTCGATCTGGTCTTTGACCCCGATCTCCTGGACGAGAACCCCCCGAAGTTCACCGAGGAGCAGTGCCGCCAACGCGCCACTACCTACTCGCGTCCCATCTTCGTAATGGCCGAGTTCCGCAATGCGGAGACCGAAGAGATCAAGCGCATGACGGTATTCATGGGGGACTTCCCCATCATGACTGAGCGCGGAACCTTCATCATCAATGGCACCGAGCGTGTCGTGGTGAGCCAGTTGGTTCGTTCACCCGGTGTCCTCTTCCAGCCGGGCAAGGACGAGAAGGTGGCCTTCGAAGGCACCATCCACCCCAGCCGCGGTGAGTGGTTGCAGGTCGACCTCGAAGAGAAGAAGAACAAGTCGGCCAACGCCGGGGCCCGCATTGCCCGCAAGCGTCGCATCTCAATCTTCACCCTCCTGCGCGCCCTCGACACCAAGATTGACGACGCCTTCTTTGAGAAGTTCGTCGCCGAATTCGACTTCCTCGAGGATCAGTACCACACCGACACCAAGAAGTCCCACCTCGAAATCGAGAAGCACAAGGACAAGTACAACTACGAGGACACGCCCGAGGGCTACGCTCGCGCTAGCCAAGAAACGGCCTGGCTCGAGATTTACCGTCGTGCCCGTCCGGGTGAAGTGCAGACCATCGAAGCTGCTCGCCAGTACTTCGAAGGCGCCTTCTTCTCGCCCAAGCGCTACGACCTAAGCCGCGTCGGCCGCTACAAGCTCGACCGCAAGCTCGGCGACGAAGTGCGCAAGAACGTGGAAATCTTCGGCGAGGTTCTCGAACTTCCGAACGAAGAACTGCACGTTCTGTCCAAGGCCGAAGTGTTGGCCACGGTCACGTACTTACTCAACCTGGCGCGCGACCGCACCGCCAAGGAGACCACGTACCACATCGACGACCAGGACCACTTCGCCAACCGCCGCATCCGTAGCGTGGGCGAACTCATTCAGAACGCCCTGCGTACGGGTCTGACCCGTATGGAGCGCGTCGTCAAGGAGCGCATGAACACGCAGGACGTCGAGGCGATTACGCCCCAGTCCCTGGTGAACATCCGTCCCGTCATGTCGGCGATCAAGGAGTTCTTCGCGACCTCCCAGCTTTCGCAGTTCATGGACCAGAACAACCCCATGTCGGGTCTGACCCACAAGCGCCGTCTTTCGGCGCTGGGGCCTGGTGGTCTGTCGCGTGAGCGTGCCGGTCTCGAAGTTCGAGACGTGCACTCCTCGCACTACGGCCGCATGTGCCCCATTGAGACCCCCGAAGGTCCCAACGTCGGTCTGATTGGTTACTTGGCCAACTACGCCAAAATCAATGAGTACGGTTTCATCGAGACCCCATACCGCATGGTCGAAAACGGCAAGGTCACCGGCGAAATCCGTTACTTCACGGCCGACGAAGAAGAGCGTTTCGTTATCGCCCAGGCCAACACCGAATTGGACAAGGACGGCAAAATTAAGGCCGACCGCGTGCTCGTTCGACGTGGTCCTACCGGTACCGGTCTGCGCGTTGGCGCCGCCAATAAGTCCTCCTCAACCACCTCGGAGATTGACTACGTCAAGCCCGACGAGGTCGAGTTGATGGACGTGTCGACCAAGCAGATCATCTCCGTGGCGACCTCGCTCATTCCCTTCGTGGAGCACGACGACGCCCAGCGCGCCCTGATGGGTGCCAACATGCAAAAGCAGGCTGTGCCCCTCATCATGCCCGAGGCTCCCTTCGTGGGAACCGGCATGGAAGAGCGCGCCGCCAAGGACTCCGGTGACGTTTTGTTGGCCGAGGCCAGCGGAACCGTCTTCCAGGTGTCGGGTGACCTCGTGGTCGTCAACTACGACAAGGACCAGAAGGACCGCAACGGCGTGCCCCTGGGCAAGAAGTCCTACAAGCTGAACAAATTCCGTCGTTCGAACCAGGACACGTCGATCAACCAGAAGCCGGTGGTGAACCGCGAGCAGCGCGTTGAGCGCGGCGACATTCTGGCCGACGGCACCTCGACGCACCACGGTGAGTTGGCGCTGGGTAAGAACCTCCTCGTGGCGTACATGCCGTGGGAAGGGTACAACTACGAAGACGCCATCATCTTGAACGAGCGCCTCGTTCGCGACGACGTCTTGACCTCGATCCACGTCAAGGAATACGAAATTGACGCTCGAGACACCAAGCTGGGTCCGGAAGAAATTACCCGCGACATCCCGAACCTGCCCGATGACATTCTGGCCGACCTCGACGACATGGGCATTGTCCGTATCGGAGCCGAGGTTAACCCTGGTGACATCCTGGTCGGTAAGGTGACGCCCAAGGGTGAGACCGA